>DATGHG010000426.1:0-13440 GCA_035308185.1 Thermoanaerobaculia bacterium
GGCGAGAGAGGGGGAGGGTGCCGGGCCGGCCGGCCCGGCACCCTCCCCCTCTCTCGCCCCCTCTCCCGCCCCCGCCTCGGCCGCGCGGCCGCGATCTGTCACGGCGGCGGCACCCCGCCGCAACCCCGGTTCCTTGACGCCCTGTCATAGATGGGGCCGATGGAGAGACTGCTCCAGCGACCCATCGCCGCCACCGCCGCGGCCGTCCATCCACCACCACCGAGCGGCAGCTGGCGCGCCGGCCTCGCCCCGCTGACCGCGCCGCTGCCCCACTTCCGCCGGCCGGCGGCGCGCCGCCTGTGCCGCTGCCTGATGCTGACCCTGGGACGGCTGCTCGAGGTCGAGGGCCGCGAGCGCCTGGCGACGGTGCCCGAGCCGGCGATCTTCGCCCTCAATCACAGCAACTCGCTCGAGGCGCTGCTGGTGCCCGGCGCCCTGCTCTACCTGCGCCAGGGCCGTCCCCTGCATTTCCTCGCCGACTGGATGTTCGTCGAGGCTCCCGTGCTGGGCTGGCTGCTGCGCCAATCCGAGCCGATCCCGGTCTACGGCAAGCCCGCGCGCTTCCGGCTGCGCGAGGCCTACCGGCGCGAGCGGCTGCGGCGGCCGGTGCTCGCCGCCTGCCTCGAGCACCTCGGACGCGGCGAGAGCATCGGCATCTTCCCCGAAGGCACGCGCAACCGCGACGGCGGCCAGCTGCTGCGCGGCCGCCTGGGGCTCGGCCGGCTGGCGCTCGGCGCCGCCGTGCCGGTGGTGCCGGTCGCGATCCATTACCCCTGCCGCGGGCCGGGGTGCCCGCCCGGCGACGGCGGCGAGCGCGCGCCGCGGCTGGGCCGCATGGTGCTGTCGGTCGGCGAGCCGCTCGACTTCGCGGCCGAGCGCCACCGGCTGGCCGCGGCCCCGGCGATGCGCCGGGAGCTGGCGCGGGGCGTGGTCGATCGGGTCATGGCGGCGCTTGCCGTCGCGCTCGACCGCCGGCACGTCCCCACCCTCGTCCCCAACCGGAGATCGGAGGCGATATGAGGCTCAGCAACGCCGTCGTGGCCAGGAAGGTGCTGTCGAACGCCGATCGCGACCAGGCCCTGGCGGTGATCGAGGCCGTCTATCGGCGCGAGAAGCAGTGGATCGCCGATGTCGGCGCCGAGATGCCGCCCGACACCGCCAGCCCGGCTCACCGCTCCTGGTTCCTGGCGACCGTCGACGGCCGCCCGGCCGGCGTCATCCGTCTGGTGTACGACCCACCGCTGGCGCTGCCGGCGGAGCTCGGGGTCACCCTCGAACCCGGCGTCGACCTCGACGGGCTGCAGCGCACCGGCCGTTTCGTCGACATCGGCCGCTTCATGATCGTCCCGCGTTACCGGCGCAACATCCGCGTCGCCCTGCGGCTGATGCGGGCGGCGCTGGTCGAGGTGGTGGCGCGCGGCTACACGCATTTCCTCACCTCCGTGTTCGCCGACGATCCGCACTCGCCGATCGGCTTCCACACCCGCGTCCTGGGATTCGAGCGCATCGGCAGCCACCGCACCGGCGAGCTGACCTGCGCCTCGGCGCGCATCCTGCTCATCCTCGACATCGCCCGCGCCTACCGGCGGTTGCGGCGGCGCCGCAACCGGGTCCTCGAGGAGCTGGGCGAGAGCGTGCGCGAGGCGATGGAGAGCGGCCTGCTGGCGCGGACCGTCTGACCGCGGCCGGCGCGCGCCGGCGCCGCCACGAGCCCGTCACCTCAGCGCCAAGAAGCTGTCACCGGATGCCGCCACCGGCGCGCCGATTCGGCTTTATATCCCGCGCCGGAGCAGGTAAGATGCCGCGTCGAAGAAAGGGACGGTACACCTCATGGAACGACGGTTGGATCAGGATCTCGACCGGCTGCGGCACGGCCTGCTGAGGATGGCGGGCTTGGTCGAGCACATGGTCGCCAAGGCGACCCAGGCGCTGCTCGAGCGCAACGCGGCGCTCTGCGCCGAGGTCATCGCCAGCGATCGCACCGTCGACCAGCTCGAGATGGAGATCGACGACTCCTGCCACAGCATCCTGGGACGCCGGCAGCCGACCGCCGTGGATCTGCGCTTCCTGGTGGCGGTGATGAAGATCAACAGCGACCTCGAGCGCATCGGCGACTCGGCGGTGAACATCGCGCAGTCGGTGGAGCAGCTCGTCGACCTGCCGCCGCTCAAGCCCTACATCGATCTGCCCCACCTCTCCGAGCTGGTGCAGACCATGGTGCGCCAGAGCCTCGACGCGTTCGTCAACCGCGACACCGCCCTGGCCACCGCGGTGCTGGCCAGCGACGACGCGGTCGACGGCCTTTACAAGCAGCTCTTCCGCGAGCTGCTCACCTACATGATCGAGGACCCGCGGACCGTCACCCGGGCGCTGCACCTGCTGCTGATCTCGCGCAACCTGGAACGGATCGCCGACCACTCCACCAACATCGCCGAGGACGTCATCTATTACGTCGAAGGGCGCGACGTGCGGCACTCGGTCAGCAAGGCCTGAGCTCCCGCCGCCCGCCGCGGCTCCCGCGATCGGCCGTCCTCAGAAGGGCGTCAGAAAGGCGTCCGGACGGTCAGCAACCAGGCGTGCTCGAAGGTCTTGAACGAGCTGATCGCCTGCTCGTAGCCGGCGCCCACCGCCAGCCGCAGCCGCTGGTAGAGCTGGAAACGGCCCAGCACCACGCCGGTGGTGAACACCAGCAGGTTCTTGCCGTCGTTGGGGCCGTCCCTGAAATGGGTGTAGTTGAGCTCCACCTCGGGCCAGAACTTGTCGCTCAGCGCGTGGACCTGGAAGGCGGTGTTCCAGACGATCGGCGTGCCCAGCACCGCCTCGTCGCCGCTCGGGATGGCGATCGAGACGGTGCTCTGCACGTCCGCCCCCTGCTCCCGCGTGCCCCAGCCCTTGCCGGCGGCGAGCGTCGGCGTGAAGATGCTGTGGTTGGCGGTGAAGGCCGGTCCGCCGGTCGGCACGCTCAGGCCGAGGAAACCGGTCACGATGTAGTTGCCATGCGCCTCGTCCGCCGCGACCGCGCGGTACTTCAATAGAAAGGTTTCGTCCGCCCAATCGCGCTTGGTCCCCTTCGGCGTGTCGAGCACCTCGTAGGCCGGCACCCCCACGATCACCTCGACGCGCTCGAACGGGATCAGCTCGAGGCCCTTGCCGACCCCGTAGTTGGTGAGCGTGGTGTCGCCGGCCCGCGTCTGCCAGAGCTGGTCGTAGCGCACCTCCTCCTCGAGCCGCGGCGTCACGGTGACCAGCGGCGTCATCCAGTGCGGCTGCTCCGCCTGCGTCTTGTCGACGCGGCAGAAGTAGTCGCACCCGGCGCCGGACCCGGAGTCCGCTGCCGGGTCGGTCTGCGCGGTGGCCGGCACGGCGATGGCGGCAAGCAGCAAGACGGCGGCGCCGAGCGGCGCCCATACCTCCTGGCGAAGGTGGCCTCTCTTCATGATCTCCCTCCCTGGAAAATGTGCAGCGTCGGGCAGGATAACCGAAGCGATATATTCAGTCAAATATGTCGAGCTCCATGCGAGAATGACTGCCTCGGAGCGCCTCGCCGATGCGCCGCCCCACCCCCGCCCCTCCCGCCGCCGCCGCTCCGCGCCCGCTCGCCGCCGCCGTGCCGCAGGCCGCCGCGCAGGTGCGGCCCCGCCTGCGGGTGCTGCGCGGGGGCGAGATCGCCCTCGGTCCGGGCAAGGTGGAGCTGCTCGCCACCATCGCCGACCTCGGCTGCCTCGCCGAGGCGGCGCGGACCCTCGGCATGTCCTACATGCGGGCTTGGCGGCTCATCCAAACCATGAACGCCTGCTTCCGCGAACCGCTGGTGAGCACCCGGCGCGGCGGCACGCTGCACGGCGGCGCGGCGCTCACCGCCACCGGCCGGCAGGTGCTGGCGCTCTACCGCCGGATGGAGCAGACCAGCCTGGAGGCGATCGCCGCCACCTGGGAAGAGCTCCGCGCCTATCTCGCCTAGCCGCGCCGCCGCCGCGCTCTGCCGCTACTGCCCGGCGGTGCCGCCAAATCCCGAGCGCCGGGTATGGGCAGCCCGGCGGCCAAGCCCTACCCTGGGCTGGGACGAGTATGTTTGGCCTCGAGCAACTTTGGGCGCGGGCGCTACGCTGGCGATGTTGGAGCCTGGGGCGCCTGGGGCGCCAAGGGAGCCTGGGGCGCCAAGGGAGCCAGGAACGCCAGGAGCGCCCTGCGCAAGGCGGGGGGCCGCGGTGCGCCGCCGCCGCGGGCGGGCATCCGCCCGGAGGGCTCGACCCCGGGAAGGCCGCCGCCGAGGAACCGATCACGCTCCTCGCCATCCTCCGCTCGGCGGCCGAGCGCGCCACCCTCGAGCAGATCGCGGTGCCCAGCGGCTGGACCCTGCACCTGACCGACACCTACGACCAGGCGCGGGCGCTGCTGGCCGCGGCGGCCATCCCACTGGTGGTGGTGGACCGGGACCTCCCCGGCACCGACTGGCGGCAGGTCGTCCCGGCGCTGGCAAGCCTGCCGCATGCGCCCTGCATCCTGCTCGCCTCCGCGGTGGCGGACGAGTACCTCTGGCTGGAGATCAGCCGCCACGGCGGGCACGACATCCTGCCGAAGCCGTTCGAGCGGGAGGCGGTGACGCGGGTGGTGACCTTCGCCTGGGCCTGGCGCCGCTGGACGCTCGCCGGCGGCGCGGCGGGATGACCCCGGACGGTCAGACGATCACCCCCTTGCGCACGGCATAGAGCACCAGCTCCGGCAGGCTGTGGAGGTTCAGCTTCTGCAGGATGTTGCTGCGGTGGGTCTCGACCGTGTAGACGCTGAGGTTGAGCATGGCGGCGATGTCCTTGTTGGCCTTGCCTTCGGCCAGCAGCTGCAGGATCTCGCGCTCCCGCGTGGTGAGCAGCTCGTAGCTGTCGTCCATGCCCCGCTGCCGCGCCTGCCGCACGTAGTCTTCGACCAGCATCTTGCTGATCTCGGGGCTGAAGAACGCCTTGCCGGCGTGCACCGCCCGCACCGCCTCGATGATGTCGGCTTCGGCGGAGTCCTTGAGCAGGTAGCCGCGGGCGCCGGCCTTCAGCGCCTTGAGCACGTACCCTTCGTCGGCGTGCATGCTGAGGATCACCACCGCCGCCCGCGGCAGCTCGCCGCAGATCTGGCGCGCCGCCTCGATGCCGTTGAGGTTCGGCATGGCGATGTCGAGCATGACGACGTCCGGGCGCAGCGACCGCGCCAGCTCCACCGCCTGCCTGCCGTCGGCCGCCTCGCCGATCACCTGGAACCCCGGCTGCCGATCGAGCAGCACGCGCAGGCCGCTGCGGATGATGGTGTGATCGTCCGCCACCAGGATGCGCACGCCGCTCATCCCGCCGCCACCCGCGGCGACGCGGCGCCGCCGCCGGCGAGCGGCAGGGTGACGGCCACCTGCGCTCCGCGCCCGGGCTCGCTGGCCAGCTGCAGGCTGCCCCCCAGATGCGCGACCCGCTCCTGCATGCCGAGCAGCCCGAGGCCGCGCTCGCGGCCGGCCGCGAAGCCGGCGCCGTCGTCGCGCACCGAGAGCTGGACGACGCCGCCGCCATGGCGCAGGGCGATCCACACCTCCCGCGCCCCCGAGTGCTTGCAGCTGTTGTTGAGCGCCTCCTGCACCACCCGGAAGATGCAGGTCTTGTACTCGTCGGGCAGGCCCTCGGGCAGCTCGTCGGCAGCCACGTGCACCAGCATGCCGGTCCTCCGGCCGGCCTCTCGCGCCTGCCACTCCAGCGCCGGCACCAGGCCGAGGTCGTCGAGCATCGAAGGACGCAGCATCAGCGCCATGTTGCGCACCAGCTCCACCGCGCCCTCGACCAGGCGGCGGATGGTCGCGGCGTGGGCGGCAAGGCCCGCGGGGCGCGGCGGCAGGGCGGCCGCCAGGTTCCGCAGCTCCATCAGCACCGCCGACAGCGACTGGCCGACGGCGTCGTGCAGCTCGCGCGACAGCGCCTTGCGCTCGTTCTCCTGCGCCTCGACCAGGCGCGCCGACAGCTCCTTGAGCTCGGTCCGCGCCTGCACCAGCGCCGCCAGATGCGTGGCGGTCTGCCCCTCGAGCTGCAGGATCTGCCGCATGCTGGCGGCGGCCAGCGCCAGACCGAGGCCGAGGGTTGCCGCCAGCATCAGCGTCAGGCGGCGCCGGAAGTTGGTGAACAGCGCCGCCAGCCGGCGGGCGCTGGCGTCGAGCTGCCGCTCGTTGACCGCGGCGATGCGGTCGGCCAGGCTCAGCATCTCCGTCCGCCGCGGGAAGACCTGGTCGCGCAGGAAAGCGTACCCCTGGTCGCGGCGCTGGCGCGGCCCCCAGGCCAGCACCGGATCGAGCGACTGCCAGTAGGAGCCGAGCTGCCGTCGCAGGTCCGCCAGCGGCGCCCGCTCGTCCGCCTGCGCCAGGCCGCCGTAGGAGGCGAGCAGCGCCGCGATCTGCCGCCGGGTGCTTTCCAGGCTGGCCCGGTACGCCGCCGCCTTGGCGGGCTCGGGCTCGAGCAGGTAGTCGCGCACGTAGGTCCCCGAGAGGTACAGCATGGCGCGGATCTGCTCGAGGCTGCGGGAGCGCAGCAGGAAGTCGCGGCGGATCGCCTCGTTGCGGCTCTTGATCTGCGACAGCACCGAAACCGAATCGAGACCGGACAGCGCCAGCAGCACCAACAGGCCGCCGAAGCCGACGACCAGGGCGAAGCGGGTGGTCAGGGGCCGGAAGGACCGGCGAGACGGCGGCGTCCTGTCCGGATGCGGCATCGCGAGAGCGGGCGCGTCCGGCACCCGCGGCGGCCGGGCCGCGGCCTGCCGGCCCTCCTCCTCCTGCCGGCGAGCGCCGGGAATTACCCGCGGCAGAGTATACCGCCTGGCGCCGGGGCGCCTTATCGTCTCGCTGTCGCCGCGCTCGCGGCGGCGGCATTCCGGGTCGACCCGCCGATGACCACACCCCAGCCCCCCCTGCCGGACGCCGATCTCGACCGGCTGCGCCAGCTCGACACCTGCACGGCCTCCAACGCCATCGAGCGCTTCAACGTCCGGCTGCGCAACGAGGGCTTCGTCGACGGCTCGGTGCACTGCCGGTTCCCGCGGCTGCCGCCGATGCTCGGCTATGCCGTGACCGGCCGCATCCGCTCCTCGCTGCCGCCGATGACCGGCCGCCTCTACTACGATCACATCGAGTTCTGGCAGCACGTGGCGGCCCAGCCGGCGCCGCGGGTGGTGGTGATGCAGGACCTGGACCGCGATCCCGGCGCGGGCGCCTTCTTCGGCGAGATCCATGCCGCCATCGGTCAGGCCCTGCGCTGCGTGGGCTACGTCACCAACGGCGCGGTCCGCGACCTTGCCGCGGTGGAAGCGGCGGGCTTTCACCTCTTCAGCGGCAGCGTCGCGGTCTCCCACGCCTATGCCCACATCGTCGACTTCGGCGGCCCGATCGAGGTCGGCGGCCTCGGCATCAAGCCGGGCGACCTGCTGCATGGCGACCGCAACGGCGTGCACGCCATCCCGCTCGCCGTCGCCGCCAGGTTGCCCGAGGCGGCGCATGCCCTGCTGGCCGAAGAGCGGGAGCTGATCGAGCTCTGCGCCTCACCCCGTTTCTCGCTGCACCGCCTGGAGACCAAGCTGCATGGAGCTCGCTGACACGACCGCCCCGACCCGCGCGGGCGATCGCCCTCGCCGGCGGCGCCCTGCCGGTGCGCCGGCCGTCACCCGGCTGGCTGCCGGCTGGCTGGCCGGCATGCTCGCCGCATGCGCCCTCGCCGGATGCGGCGGCGATCCGCGACCCGCCACCGCCCGCGCCGTCGAGGTGGGAGTGGTCAGGGCGGCGCGCAAGGATCTCGGCCGCCAGCTGGTGCTCTCCTCGGAGCTGGTGCCGTTCCAGCAGATCGACGTCTACGCCAAGGAGTCCGGCTACGTGAAGCAGCTGCTGGTCGACTACGGCAGCCACGTCAAGCAGGGGCAGGTGATGGCGGTGCTCGAGATCCCGGAGCTCGAGATGCAGCTGCGCCAGGACACCGCCGCCATCGGCGCGATGAAGGAGCAGGTCACCCACGCCGAGCACGAGCTGAACCGCATCGAGGCCCAGGCCAACGTGTCGCACCTGCAGTTCGAGCGCCTCAACGGCGTCGCGCAGTCGAAGCCTGGGATGGTCGCGCAGCAGGAGGTCGACGACGCGCAGGGCAAGGACCTGGCCGCCCAGGCCCAGGTGGAGGCCACCAAATCGTCGCTAGAGGCGGCGCGCAGCCAGCTCGGCGAGGCGCTCGCCAAGCGCGAGCACGACCAGGTGCTGTTCGACTACTCGCGCATCACCGCGCCCTTCGCCGGCGTGGTGACCAGGCGCTACGCCAACCTCGGCGCCCTGCTGCAGGCCGGGACCAGCTCCAGCACCCAGGCCATGCCGTTGGTCCAGCTGTCGCAGGACGAGCTCTACCGTCTGGTCATCCCGGTGCCGGAGTCCTACGTCCGCTTCATCCACATCGGCGATCCGGTCTCGGTGCAGGTGCCGTCGCTCAACCGCACCTTCCCCGCCAAGGTGGCCCGCTTCTCCGCCGACGTCAAGGAGGAGACCCGCACCATGCACACCGAGGTGGACGTGCAGAACCAGAGCGGCAAGTTGATCCCGGGGCTCTACGCCGAGGCCACCCTGTCGCTCGACCGCAAGGACCAGGCGCTGGCCGTGCCGCTGCAGGCGGTCAACCAGGAGGGCGCGGCGACGACGCTCTATGTCGTCGGCGCCGGCAACCGCATCGTGGACCGCCCCGTCGAGCTGGGCCTGCGGACCGCCACCGACGCCGAGGTGCTGTCCGGCCTGCGGCCGGGCGAGGCGATCGTGGTCAGCGACCGCGGCAACCTGAAGCCGGGCGAGACAGTGCAGCCGCGCCTCGTGCAGATGCTCCAGTACCAGGGCCAGGGCGACAGTCAGCCGGCCGGCGACGGCCAGAGCCCGAAGTAGCGCCGCGAGGCACGCCAGATGTCGCGTTTCTCCATCCGCAACCCCTACTTCGTCGTCGTCCTCTGCCTGGTGCTGACGGTGATCGGCGTCACCAGCCTGGTGCGGATGCCGGTGGATCTGTTCCCGGCGATCAACCTGCCGGAGGTGGTGGTCGCCACTTTCTACTCGGGCATGCCGCCGCGCGACATCGAGAACAACATCACCAACCCGCTCGAGCGCTTCTTCACCCTGGCCAGCGGCATGGAGCACATGGAGTCGCGCTCGATGCTGGGGGTGAGCATCATCAAGGCGTACTTCCAGCCCGGGACCAACGCCGACACCGACGTCACCCAGCTCTCGAACCTGGCGCTCGCCGACCTCAAGCGCCTGCCGCCCGGCACCCTGCCGCCGGTGGTGCTGAAGCTCGACGCCTCGAGCCTGCCGGTCTGCCTGGTGACGCTCAAGGGCAACGGCCTGAGCGAGACCCAGCTGCACGACATCGGCCAGTTCACCATCCGCAACCAGATCGCGGTGGTGAAGGGCGCCGAGATCCCGCCGCCGTTCGGCGGCAAGTACCGCCAGATCATGGTCTACGTCGACCCCTACAAGCTGCTGTCACGGCAGCTGAGCCCGATGGACGTGGTCGAGGCGATCAACCGCTCCAACCTCATCCTGCCCGCCGGCGACGTGAAGATGGGGCCGTTCGATTACTACGTCTACTCGAACAGCATGGTCTCGACCATGAAGGAGCTCGACCAGGTACCGATCAAGACCGTGGGCAGCAACTGGGTCTCGGTCGCCGACGTCGGCAAGGCGGAGGACGCCAACCAGATCCAGTACAGCGTGGTGCGGGTGGACGGGCAGCGCTCGGTCTACCTGCCGATCATGAAGCAGGGCGGCGACACCAACACCATCGAGGTGGTCAACGGCGTCCGCGAGCTGCTGGGGCGCCTCTTCGACGTCCCCAAGCAGCTGGTCACCAACGTGGTCTTCGATCAGTCGGCGTTCGTCAAGGAAGCGATCACCACGCTGCTGCACGAGGGGCTGCTGGGGCTGATCCTGACCAGCTTGATGATCCTGGTGTTCCTGGGCAGCCTGCGCGCCACCTCAGCGGTCTTCCTCTCCATCCCGCTCTCGGCGCTGGCGACCTTCGTCGTCCTCTACATGCTGGACTCGACGGTCAACACGATGGTGCTGGGCGGCCTGGCGCTGGCCTTCTCCCGGATCATCGACAACTCGGTGATCTCGCTCGAGAACATCTACCGCCACCTCGAGATCGGCGAGTCGGGGCCGGTGGCGGCGGAGGTCGGCGGCTCGGAGGTGGCGCTGGCGGTGCTCGCCGCCACCCTCACCACGGTGGTGGTCTTCTACCCGGTCACCTTCCTCTACGGGGTCAGCAAGTTCCTGTTCTCGGCCCTGGCGCTGGCGGTGGTGATCTCGCTGTTCGCCTCCTACGTGGTGGCGATGACCGTCATCCCGCTGTTCTGCTCGCGCTTCGTGCGGAGCGCGCTGCACGCCGGCGGCGGCCACGCGGCGGCCGGCGGCGCCTCCTGGGGGCAGCGCTTCCACGCCGGCTTCAACCGCGGCTTCGGCCGCCTGCTCGACGTCTACGAGCGGTGGGTGCGGCGGGCGGTGGCGCGCCCGGGCCGCAGCGTCGCGCTGCTGCTCGGCCTGTTCGTGCTCAGCCTGGCGCTCTGGCCGCTGCTCGGCCTGGCGTTTTTCCCGCAGACCGACGCCGGCCAGTTCACCATCAACTTGAAGGTGCCGACCGGCACTCGCATCGAGGTCACCGAGCAGTACGTCGCCAAAGTCGAGGGCCTGATCCGCCAGGTTGTCGACCGCCGCGACTTCAAGATGGTGGTCGCCAACATCGGCGTCGTCCCGGACTTCTCGGCCCTCTACACCACCAACACCGGCCCCTACACCGCCACCGTGCAGGTCGAGCTCAACGAGCCGCACCGGCGCAGCAGCTTCGAGTACATGGCGAGGACCCGGCGGGCGATCGCCGCCGGCTACCCCGAGCTGCGCACCTTCTTCCAGACCGGCTCGATGGTCGACGCGGTGCTCAACATGGGCCTGCCGGCGCCGATCGACGTCCAGGTCGCGAGCCCCGACCTGCGCCGCGGCAACGACGTCGCCCAGGAGCTGGGCCGGCGCATCCGCGGCCTGGCGGGCGTCGGCGAGGTCTACATCCCCCAGGATATGAACTACCCGGCGGTGCGTCTCGACGTCGACCGCGTGCACGCCGCCGAGCTGGGCCTGACCCAGAAGGACGTCGTCGACAACCTCATTACCGCCCTCAACTCGAACTCGATGATTGCGCCCAACTACTGGGTCGACACCAAGAGCGGCAACGCCTACTTCCTGAGCGTGCAGTACTACGAGCACGGCCAGCCGGCGATCCACAATTTCGTCGACCTCAAGAGCATCCCACTGCGCTCGCCGCGGCTGAACCAGCCGACCACCATGGACGCGGTGGTCAAGCTGAGCTATCAGCAGACCCCGACGGAGGTGGACCACTACCAGATCCAGCGGGTCAACGACGTCTACGTCACCCCCGCCGGGGAAGACCTCGGCAAGCTCACCGGCGCCATCCAGGGCATCCTCAAGGGAATGAACCTGCCGGCCAACGTGCGGGTCACACTCAGAGGGATGGTGGAGGGGATGAACGCCTCGTTCCGCAGCTTCGCCCTCGGCCTCTGCCTGGCGGTGGTGCTGCTCTACCTGATCCTGGTGGCGCAGTTCCGCTCCTTCAAGGACCCGGTGCTGGTGCTGCTCGCGGTGCCGATGGGATTGATCGGCGTGCTGATCACCCTGCCGCTCACCCATACGACGCTCAACGTCATGTCGCTGATGGGGGTGCTGATGCTGGTCGGCATCTCGGCGTCCAACAGCATCCTGATCGTCGATTTCGCGCACCGGCTGCGCGAGCAGATCCCGGTGCTCGAGGACGCGGTGATCACCGCCTGCCGGGTGCGCCTGCGCCCCATCCTGATGACCTCGCTGGCGACCATCATCGGCATGGTGCCGATGGCGCTCAAGCTGGGCACCGGCAGCGAGCAGTACGCGCCGCTGGCGCGCGCGGTGATCGGCGGGCTCACCTCCTCGGTGCTGCTCACCGTGTTCATCGTGCCCGCGGCCTACCTGATGATGTACCGCGAGGCGAAGCCGGCGCCGGCGGCCCCGGCGGCGCCCGCGGCGCCGGCGGCCGGGGGAGCGGCGGCGTGAGCGGGCGGTACCGGCGGTCGCGGCTGACCGTGCTCGTGCTGATGACGGCCGCCGGCGCCGCCGCCGCGGCCATGGCGCAGCAATTGCCGCCGCCGGCCCTGAGCTTGAAGGAGGCGGAGGCCGCCGCGCTGGCCAACCATCCGGACCTGCTGTCGGCGCAGAGCGAGGCGGCGGCATCGCGGCAGCTGGTGATCCAGACCCGCTCGGCCTACTTCCCGACCGTCACCGCCGAGGTCACCGGCTCGCTGGGCAATCGCGATGCGCGCATCGGCGCCGGCACCCTCACCGCCTCGCGCCTGTTCAACCGCGAGGGGCAGGGGATCGTGGTCTCGCAGCTGCTGACCGACCTCGGCCGCACCCCCAACCTGGTCGCCAGCTCGCGGTTGCGGGCCGGGGCCGCCGAGCAGAACTACCAGGCCACCCGTGCCGGGGTGCTGCTCGGCGTGGACCGCGCCTACTTCAGCGTGCTCGCGGCGCAGGCGCTGATCAAGGTGGCCCGGGAGACCGTCGGGTCGCGGCAGGTGCTCGCCGACCAGGTCACGGCGCTGGCCCAGAACAAGCTGCGGTCGCAGCTCGACGTGAGCTTCGCCCAGGTCAACGTGTCGCAGGCCAAGGTGCTGCTCATTCGCGCCCAGGATCAGCTGGCGAGCGCCTTCGCCGAGCTGGCGCGGGCCATCGGTTCGGACCAACCCGCCAGCTACGCGCTCGCCGACGAGCCGCTGCCGCCCCGCCCGACCGACAGTCCCGAGCCGCTGGTCGCCGGCGCGCTGCAGCTGCGGCCGGACCTGCTGAGCCTGCGCCTGGGCCGCGACGCCGCCTACCGCACCGAGCAGGCGGAGAAGGACCTGCAGCGGCCGACCGTGAGCTTCCTCGGCACCGCCGGCTCCCTGCCGGCGATCGGCCCCGATGCGGCGACCGTCCCCAACCACTACGAAGGGGCGGCGATCAACGTCGAGGTGCCGCTGTTCAACGGCCATCTCTTCGCGGCGCGGCGCACCGCCGCCCACCTCCGCGCCCAGGAGGCCGACCAGCAGGTGCGGGCGCTGGAAGAGATCATCTCCCGCGACGTCCGGTCGGCATGGGGCAGCGCCAGGACGGCCTATGAACGCCTCGACGTCACCGTCGAGCTGCTGCGCCAGGCGAACCTGGCGCTCGAGCTGGCGCAGGGACGCTACGACCTCGGCCTCTCCTCGATCGTCGAGCTGACGCAGGCGCAGCTCAACCTCACCCAGGCCGAGATCGAGAACTTGAGCGCCAGGTACGACTACGAGAGCCAGTACGCCGCGCTCTCCTATGCGACGGGGGCGCTGCGATGA
>DATGHG010000427.1:0-6247 GCA_035308185.1 Thermoanaerobaculia bacterium
TGGTGCTTGCCGGCGCGGGTCTCGTCGCCGGCCTGGTGATCGCCGCGGCGGCCGACCGGGTCGTCATCCAGTACGACTGCATCCCCAACTACGCGAACTGGGGCAGCGTCACCGCACTCTACAAGAAGGTCGCCGGCGTCACCGTCCCGCCCGATCCCAAGGGCTCCTCGGTCGCCATGGCCGCGCTCGAAAGGGAACGCGATCATCCGGTCGCGGACTGCGCCTATTACTCCGGCGCGATCGGCTTCCAGGCGGCGGCGAAAGGGCTGCACCAGCCGTACAAGCCGAAGGGCTGGGAGTCGATTCCCGCCGAGCTCAAGGATCCGGCCGGCCTATGGTGGACGGTCCATACCAGCGCCATCGCCATTCTGGTCAACACCAAGGCTCTCGGCGAGGCGCCGGTTCCCCGCTCCTGGCAGCAATTGCTCGACCCGGTCTACAAGGGGAAGGTGGCCTACGACGACCCGACCTGGGGCGGCACGTCCTACACCCTGATCTACGGCCTCAACCTGCTGATGGGCGGCAACGACGCCAACTTCAAGCCGGGCCTCGCCTACCTGAAGCGCCTCGACGCCAACGTCTCCTCCTATCCGCGGGAGTCGATCTACAACGCCGTGCTGCGCGGCGAGGTCCCGATCTGGATCAACGCCGACGGCAACGGCTACAAGATGCGCTACGTCGACGGCGGACCGGTCGAGGTGGTGATCCCCAAGGAAGGCAGCTTCACCATGCCGCTGGTGATGGGCATGGTCAAGGGGGCGCCGCACCCCGAGGAGACCCGCCGGTATTTCGACTGGCTGCTCGGTCACGAGGCACAGGCGGAATTCGCCAGGGCCTTCTTCCGGCCGGTGCTGGCGGGGGCCATGCCTGCCGACGTCGGCGCCAGATTCCTCCCCGCGACGGAGTACGCTCGAGCGCGGCCGCTCGACCTGGCGCGCATGGCCGCCGCTGCCGACGCCCTCAAGAGAGCATGGCTCGACGAGATCCGCGGCGCCGGGCGATGACGACGACCCGGCTTCACGGCGCGCCGGGCACGTGGCATGCCCGCCGGGCCCGGCCGACGGCGGCGTGAGGTGACGGCGGCGCCGCCGCGGGGGCGGCGGTCCGGTCGCGGCGCCGGCTCCGGCGCCTGGTCCGGGTTCCTGCTGGCTCTGCCGCTGATGCTCTTTTTGGTCGTGCTGGTGCTCTGGCCCTTCTCGCACCTGGTCGCGGCGGCGGTCACCGCCCCGGGCGGCGCCGCCTTTCGGGAGGTGCTCGCGGCAGGCCGCTACCGCAACGCGCTGGTCAACTCGCTGCTGATCTCGGCGGCCGCCGGCGGTACGGCGGTCCTGCTCTCGCTCACGCCCGCCTGGGTGCTGGCGCGCGAGCGTTTCCCCGGCCGCCGGCTGCTGCGCGCCGCCATGGCGCTGCCGCTCAGCTTCTCCGGCGTGCTGGTGGGTTTCCTGATGGTGGTGATGCTGGGCCGGATCGGCGCCGTCCCGGAGCTGCTGCGCTGGCTTACCGGGCGCGGGCTGCTGGCCGGCGCCGCGTACACCTCGGCTGGACTCTTCGCCGCCTATCTCTATTTCGAGGTGCCGCGGGCGGTGTTGACCCTGGAGGCCGCCTTCCGCAGCTTTCCGTCCGACCTCGACGCGGCGGCGCGCACGCTCGGCGCCGGCCTCGGCGAGCGCCTGCTGCGCCTGCGGCTGCCGCTGCTCGCCCCGGCGCTGAGCTCGAGCTTCGCGCTCACCTTCTCGGCGTCGATGGGTTCGTTCGGCGTCGCGCTGATCCTCGCGCGACGGTTCACCGTGGCGCCGGTGGAGATCTACACCGAGCTCACCGGCTTCTCGAACGATGCCGTCGCCGGCGCTCTCTGCCTGCTGCTGGCGCTCATCACGGTGACGGTGGACCGGCTGGCGGCGGCACGGACCGGAAGGCGAAAACCACCTTGAGCCGCCGGCTCGGCATCCTCTGGACGGCGCTGATCGCGACGATCCTGGCGGCGCCGATCGCCATCACCATCGCCGGCGCCTTCTCGCGCTCGCCGTGGTATGGCCTGCGCTCCGAGGGCACGCCGGTCCAGGGCACCGGCGAGCTGTTCGCCTACGTGCTCGGGCTCTGGGGCGGCAACCTGCTGCGCTCGCTGCAGATCGTCGCCGTGGTGGCGCCGCTCACGCTGCTGCTGGGCGCGCCGGCGGCCTACGCCTTCCGCCGCCGTCCTTTCCCGGGCTCCCGCTGGGTGGAAGCGGCGGCGGTAACGCCGCTGGCGGTCCCGGGCATTGCCCTGGCGCTGGCGCTGATCGAGACGGCGGGCGGCGCGCCGCGCTTCGCGCTGCTCGCCGCCGGGCATCTGGTCTACACGGTGCCGCTGGTGGTCAAGACGGTCGGCAACGCCCTGGAGAGCCACGACCCGCGGCTCGAGGCCGCCGCCCGCACCCTGGGGGCGGGTCGGATCGCGATCGCCCGCCGGCTGGTGCTGCCGCTGCTGGCGCCGGCGCTCGTCCTCTCCGCGCTGCTGGTCTTCGCGGTCTCGTGGGGGGAGTTCAACGTCAGCTTCCTGCTCGCCACGCCCAGCGTCCAGACCTTTCCCGCCGCGCTCTACCTGACCTACACCACCAACTCCTTCCCGGTGGCGGCGGCCGCCACCCTCGTCTTTCTGCTGCCGGTGGTGCCGGCGGTGGCGGCCATCCAGGCGCTGGGCGGAGCGGAGTTGCAGCGGGGTGCGCAACCGTGAGGGTCGATCTCGAGGAGGTGGCGTTCGCCTACGAGCGGCAGCAGGTGCTGGCCGGCGTGTCTCTGGCGCTGGCCGATGGCGGGATCACGGTGGTCATCGGCCCTTCGGGGTCGGGCAAATCGACCCTGGTGGCGCTGGTCGCCGGACTGCTGGCGCCGGCAACGGGGCGCATCCGGTTCGCGGGCACGGACATGGCCGGCGTGCCCCCGGAACGGCGCAACGTCGGCGTCGTCTTCCAGAGCTACGCGCTCTTTCCGCACCTCTCGGTGGCGGACAACGTCGCCTTCGGCCTCACCACCGGGCGCCACCGGCTGCCGCGCGGCGAGATCGGGCCGCGGGTGCGCGAGCTCGCGGCGCTGCTGGGACTCGGACCGCTGCTCGGCCGCCGCCCGGCCGAGCTCTCGGGCGGCGAACGGCAGCGGGTGGCGCTGGCGCGGGCGCTCGCACCCCGGCCGGCCCTGCTGCTGCTCGACGAGCCGCTGTCGGCGCTCGACGCCTCGCTGCGGCGCCAGCTGCGAGCCGAGCTCGCCGAGCTCCTGCGCCGGTTGGGCACGACGGTGCTCTATGTCACCCACGACCAGGAGGAAGCGATGCTGCTGGCCGATCACCTGGTGGTGCTCGAGCGCGGCCGGGTGGCGCAGGCAGGCCCGCCGCTCGAGCTCTACCGCCGCCCGGCCCATCCCTTCGTGGCCGGCTTCCTCGGCGAGGCCAACCTGCTGCCGATCGCGGCGGCGCTGGCCGAACCCGGGCTGGTGGCGCCGTCCGGCCCGGCGGGCTCCATCCTGCCGTCCGCCGGCGGCTGGCTGCTGGTCCGGCCCGAGGACCTGGCGCCGGACGCGCAGGGCGCGCTCGCGGCGGTGATCGAGGCGCGATGCCTGGGCGCCTTCGACCGGGTGGTGCTGCGGCTCGGCGGGGGGAGCGAGCTCCGTGCTCACCTGCCGGCCGGCACTGCTCCGTCGGCCGGCTCGACCCTGCGCATCGCGGCCCGGCGTGCCCATGTCCTCGCCGCCGCGGGCGCGGACCCGAGCATCCGCGACGGCCGGCCCGGGGGAAGCGCCGCCCCCGGGCCGGGTTGGAGCCTGGATCAGAAGGAGTAGGTCACACGGCCGGCGTACTCGCGCGGCGGGATCACGTGCGTGCCGCCGAAGGTGGACATGAAGTTGTAGAGGCCCTGCTTGTCGAAGGCGTTCAGCAGGTCGAACTGCACCGACAGCGGCAGCCCGTACTGCTTGAGGTGCGAGCCCAGGGAGAAGTTCCAGACGACGCGCGACTTGATGCGCTCGGGGTTCGAGTTGAAGTTGATGAAGGGCAGGGCATAGGCGCTGTCCGGACCGCCCGCCAGCACGTCGGCGGGCGTGCCGGCGTCGGTCACCAGGCCGGAGTCGTAGCGCTCGGTCATCCCCACCCAGAAGGCGCTGGCCGGGATGTCCCAGAAGACGCCGAGCTGCTGCTGCAGGTTCTGGTCGTGGTCGATCACGAACGGTCCCTGGCTGATGGCGGTGACCTCGTCGGCGGAGAGGAACAGGCCGCCGACGAAGGGCGGCACGTAGATGGCGCGCACGTGGCCGAGCGACAGGTAGCTGCGCAGCCCGTTCCAGGGCGCGGTGTCGAAGCGCAGGTTCCAGCCCGACAGGTCGCCGCGCGCGAAGTTGAGCGGAAAGACGATGCCGGTGTTGAAGAACTGGTCCTGGTCGGCGGCGTTCTTGACCTGGCGCTTCCAGTAGGAGGCGTCGACCCGCAGCCACTTGCCGAGGCCCTGCTGGACGCCGTAGTTCTGGACGTCGTGCCGCTCGGCGACGTTGAACAGGACACCGTTGCCGAGCTGGTGGTCGGCCTGCACCTCGGGCGGCACGATCGAGGCGGCGAGGGCCGAGGAGGAGAGCAGGATGTTCTCGTACTCGGGGGTGATGAACATGCGGTCGAACGAAGCGCGCAATACGGTGTTGGTCTGCGGGATGTAGTAGGCGGCACCGAGCCGCGGCTCGAGGTCGTGTTCCTTGAGGAAGAGCGAGTTGTCGTCGTAGCGCACGCCGGCGTTGACGGTCAGGTTCTGCCAGTGGAGGTCGTCCTGGGCGTAGGCCGCGCCGTAGGTGCCGGTGCGGTTGCCGGTGAAATCGAATGGGTGGCCGCCGCGGGTGCCATCGTAGGGCGCCAGGTTGGGGTTGTAGCCGTCCATCGTCGGATCGTTGAGGGTGGGATCGGTGATCAGGAAGCTGAAGCTCTCGGCGATCGGGAAGCGCTTGGCCTGCACCCCGACTTTGATCTCGTTGTCGGCGATGGCCTTGGAGACCGAGGCGTTCACCCCCTGGTTGTCGAGCCGGCGGTTCTGCGCCGCCAGCACCGGCGTGTCCTGTGGCGAGGAGAGCAGCTGCAGCCGGTTGTCGCGGCCGTAGAGCTGTCCTTCGGCCACCAGGTCGCCGGTGAAGATGTGCAGGTAGTCGGCGTTCACGTTCCAGTCGCGGGTGTGGACCCGCTCGTCCTGGCCGGCGAGCTCCTGGGACGGCAGGTTGGTGACGTCGCGGTCGGTCTGGCCGCCGTTGGAGGTGAGGCGGAAGGAATCCTGGCCCTGGCCCTGGCCGGGCAGCAGGTCGTAGCGGAAGAAGCCGCGCAGCGTCTGGCCGTGGTTGTTGAAATTGTCGAAGGTGACCGGGTCGAGGAAGCGGTCCGAGGTGGAGGCGTCGAGGTTGAGGAAGACGCCGGTCTGCTTGCCGCCGTAGCCGACGCCGACGTTGCCGTCATAGGTGCCGAAGCTGGCGGCGCCGGCGGTGGCGTCACCTCGCACACCGCTCTGGCCGAGGGCCGAGCGGGTGACGAGGTTGATGACGCCGTAGCTCTTCTCGCCGTACTCGGCCGGCACGCCGCCGGTGACGATCTCGATGCCCTGGGCGATCGCCGGGTTGAGGGAGTTCGAGAAGGTGATCCCCACCTGGTCGCCGATCGGCTGACCGTCGACCACCAGCAGCTGCTGCGAGTGGCCGCCCTGGAAGTGGTAGCGGCCGTTCTCGTCGGCGCTGAAGCCGGGGGCCGACATGACGATGGACTCGAAGGCGCGTGAGGGCAGGGCGGCGGGGAAGCGCTGGATGAGCGACTTGTCGATGTCGGTGTGGGTCGTCGATTCGTCGGTTTCCAGGGCGACGTTCTCCTTTTCGGCGGTGACCGTGGTGGATTCGGCGAAGGCGGCGGTCAGGTGGAGGTCGCGGGTCACCGGCAGATTGCCGCGCACGTCGATGTCGAGGTGGACCTCCTGGAAGCCTTCGAGGCTGGCGCGCAGGTGGTAGGGGTTGTTGGGGACGTTGAAGATCGCGTAGGAGCCGTCGGCGCCGGAAACGGTCTGCTGCGTGAAACCGGTCAGGTCGTTGTCCAGGCTGACGGTGACGCCGGGCAGCGCCGAATCGCCGGGGCCGAGGACGCGGCCGCGGACCTCGCCGGCCAGCGCGGCGGCAGGAAGCAGGAGCGCGAGGAAGGTGACGGCAAGGCTGGCCATCGCGAGACCGCTCGCGTGGCGAGAGGCGCTCTGCGGGCGGTTTGAGGGTA
>DATGHG010000428.1:0-33603 GCA_035308185.1 Thermoanaerobaculia bacterium
CATTGGGGGACCTTCCCGGTGCTCACCGGCACGCCGCAGAAGCTGGTCAAGGCACTCGAAGACCTGGGCGTCGCATGCGAGGTGGTGGCGCTCCAGCCCGGCGACACCTACTGATCGGCGGATCAGGCGAGCAGGCGCAGCAGCTCGCGTTGCGGCTCGCCGCCGGTCACTTCCACGGCGGCCTCCGTGAGCGCGACGTTGATCTCGCTGCGCACTCCAAAGTCCCCGGTCAGGTAGATGCCGGGCTCGATCGAAAAGCCGGTCATCGGCAGCAGCAGCCGGGTGTCGTGGGTCTCGAGGTTGTCCATGTTGGCGCCCTGGCCATGATCGGAGGTGCCGATCGAGTGCCCGGTGCGGTGAAAGAAGCGCTCGCCGTAGCCGGCCCGACGGATGACGTCGCGGGCGGCGTCGTCGACCTCGAAACCGTGGACCGGCTGGCGTGGGTACCGGCTGCGCACCAGCTGCAGGGCGGCGTCGCGGGCGGCAGCGACCAGGCCGAAGATCTCCGCATGGCGCTCGCCGGGTGAGGGGGCGCAGACGCCGCACCAGGTGATGTCGGCATAGACGCTCTGCGGCGCGCGCTCCTTGGCCCACAGGTCGATGAGCAGGAAGTCCCCGGGCCGGATCGGCGAGGAGTGTCCGGGGCCGGGCTGGTAGTGCGGATCGGCGCTGTTGGCGTTGACGCCGACGATCGGATCGCTCTCGGTCCACAGGCCGGCCTGCCCGAAGGCGTCGAGGATGCCGCGCTGCACCGTGTACTCATCGATCGAGTCGCCGCGGCGCAGGGCGGCGCTCACCCGGCCGAAGGCATCGTGCACGATGGCGTGCAGGTGGGTGGCGGCGCGGCGGTGCCCGGCGAGCTGCTCGGCGCTCCAGGCGGCGGCGAAGCGCTGCGCCAGATCGGCGGCCGAGACCAGCTCGGCGCCCGCCTCGCGCAACAGCTCGGCGGTGCCGGCGTCGAGGCGGGAGATGGACGGCAGCTGGTTGCCGGGGCTGTACTGGGCGGCCAGCCGGCGATGCCCCGCCACCAACGCCAGCAGCCGCTCGCGGTGCTCCTGCCAGGTGAGATAGACCGCCTTGCCGCCCGGCAGATGGTCGAGGCTCGCCGGCTCGAGGGCATGGACCAGCTTGGACGGCCCGCCATGGCGCGACACCAGGTAGTAGCAGCGGCGGGTGAGGAGCTTACCGGCCGCCGTCAGACCCAGCAGGTCCAGGCCGATCGGGTCGTTGTTCTGGAAGCAGGCGAAGAACCAACCATCGAGCCCGTCCGCGGCCAGCGCCGCCTCGATCTCCCCGATCCGTTCCGCCAGCATCCCGGCCTCCTCCCGTGCTTGCTCGTCGCCTGCCTGCTCGCCGCCCGAGGATGCTATCAGACGGCCCGGCGGCGAAAGGCCTGGCGACGAGACCGGCGGCGCCAACTCAATGGGATGCCGCCGGCGAGGCGGGCGCAGCGAGGATGGTCACGTCGACCCGCCGGTTGGCGCCGCGGCCGGTGCTGCTCTGGTTGCTGCTCACGGGCTCGTCGGCGCCTCGCGCCGCGACCTGGATGGTCCCTTCCGGCACTCCCAGCCGCACCAGCTCCCTGGCCACGGCTCTGGCTCGCGCCAGCGACACGCGGGCGTTGACCGTCCGGCTGCCGTAGATGTCGGCGTGGCCGACCACCAGCAGGCGGTTGCCGCCGGCCTTCACCCGCTCGGCCAGCGCGGCGAGCGCGTCCTGGGCGGCGGCGGTCAGCGCGACGCCCTTGGGGAACTCGACGCGGACGATCGGCGGCGGGCTGGCGGCGGCGGCCGTCGCGGCCTGACCGGTGGCCTCGGGCGGCAGGCTCGCCGGGCTGTCGGTCGGAACGAAGTCGTTCTTCGCCACCAGCTGCTGGCCGTCGCTCGCCAGGATGAAGGCGAGCAGCTCGCGGCTCGGCCCGTGCGGCTCGCCCCGGCTGTACATCAGCAGCGGCCGGTAGATCGGGTAGGAGCCGTCGCGCACGGTGGCGACGCTGGCGCGCACCGCCTGCTGTCCCGCCCGAGCCGCCACGCCGAGCGTCTTGACCGCCGGCTTCACCCAGCCGATCCCGACGTAGGAGATCGCCCCGCGCTCGTGTGCCACCTTGTCGAGGATGGCGCCGTTCTCCTCCACGGTCTCGGTGCCGGCGGCATAGTCCTCGGGGCCCTTGTCGTTGCCGCGCCGCAGCACCTTGTCACGGAAGAAGGAAAAGGTGCCGGAGTAGCTGGGCCGGGAGATGAGGCGCACCGGCAGGTCCGGGCCGCCGACCTCGCTCCAGTTGCGGAGCTTGCCGGTGAACAGATCGGAAAGCTGGGCGATGGTGAGCTCGGAGATCGGGTTCTCGGGGTGAACGATCACCGCGATGCCGTCGTAGCCGATGACGAACTCCCGCAGCTCGACGCCCAGCTTGCGGGCCTCCGCCAGCTCGTTCTCCTTGACGCCGCGCGATGCCGCGCCGAGCTGCGCCGAGCCGTCGAGCAGGCCGACGAACGCGGTGCCGGAGCCGAGGGCCTCCCACTTGACCTCGATCCCCGGGTGGCGGGCCGCGAAGGCCTGGGCCAGGTCCTGGCCGAGCTTGCCGCCGATGGTGTCGGAGCCCTTGACCTGAACCGTGGCCGGCGGCGTCGGCGCCGGCGCCGGCGCCGCAGTTGACGGGCCCGCGGCCGGGAACGCCCAGACCGTCGCCGCGACGATCGCCATGGCGGCCTTGAAGGCGGCATTGCCTGCCGTGCGTGGTGTGCGTGCCGTGCGGGCTGGTCCTGTGGTGCCTACGGTGCCTGCGGTGCGCAGCTGCATCGCGATCCCTCCTGGGCAAGCGTCATGCGTCGTGCCGGCCGCGGCCGGCGATCAGCGGAAGGTGACCGGCCAGTTGATCCAGACCGGCACCGGCGCGCCGGCCTGCCGGCCGGGGCTGAAGCGGTAGCCGCGCACCGCGTCCAGCGCCGCGTCCTCGAAGGCGGCGAGATCGAGCCGCGAACGATAGACCTTGGCGTCGGCAACGCGGCCGTCGGGATCCACGAGCAGCCGGCAGACGATCGACGGCTTCAGCGTCGAGGTCGGATCGGGTGCTGCCGGCGGCGAGCCCGAGATGAGCGTGGGCTTGGCGTCGCGCGGGCCGGTCAGCAGCGTCGCCTCGACCGCCGGCCGGGTGGGCACCGCGGCGGCTACCGCGGCCGCCGCGGTCGTGCCGCCGGCGGCGGCGCTGGCGCCGGCGTCGTCGCCCACAGCCGCGACGTCGCGGCGGGCCAGCGCCAGCCAGCTCACCGCGCCGAGCAAGAGCAGGACGGCGACGCCGCCGATCCAGGCGCCACGGGCACGGCTGCCGGGTGCGGCGGCGGCCGGCGCCGCCGGCGGCGCGAGTGGCCGGCGTTGCGGCCGCGGCAGCTTGCCGCTTTCGATGCGGGCATTGGCCTCGAGCAGCAGCTTCTGGACGTTGCCCTGCAGGTTCGATTGCTCGGGCTCGACGCCGTTCTCGACCTGGAAGTGGCCGGCGCGGGCCGCCACCAGGCCGACGAAGGCGTCGAAGCCGGTCAGATCCTCGAACTCGGCGCTCACCACCTCGCCGCCCCGCAGGTAGAGGGTGCCGTTGCCGTCGGCGGCCATGACGCGGACCCGGCAGGTCCGTCCGGCCACTCCCGCCACCTGGATCAGGTCCGCGAGCGAGAACTCCGCCAAGTCGCCAGCCAGCTTCATGGTCATTTTTCCGGGATCGATCAACCTCGCCTGCGATCCTAGGAGGGGTATGCGGCGCCGGTATGACCGTAGGGTGACAGGCCGGTCGCCGGGGAGAGCAGGAGAGCGAGCAGGAGGGGCCTTCGAGGTGGCGCGGCATGAGTCATGCAAAAATCTCTCTCCCACGGGCATCGACCCTGGCGGCCGGACAACTGGTGCCAGCAGATGCCATCCACTGGGGAGGTTTCGCCCATGAGAGCATTCGCCCGCGCGCTCGCCTGCGCGCTGCTGCTGCTACCCGCCTTCGCCGGCGCTGCCCACGCCATCGACCAGGGCCGCCTGCTCGGCACCGTCGTCGATGCCGGCGCCGGAACGCCGATCGCCGGCGTCAAGGTGGTGATCACCAGTCCCGATATGGCCACCTTCAAGGTCGAGAAGACCACCGACGGGCGCGGTCAGTTCTCGGCCATCGTCCTCGACGCGCAGCGCCAATACCGGATTCACCTCGAAAAAGACGGCTACGTCACGCTCGAACAACCGCTCAAGCTGAAGATCGAGGACACGCTCAAGGAAGGCTACGCGATGCAGCGGGCGACCGGCGGCGCCGGCGCCGGAATGCCCGGCACGCCCGGCACTGCCGGCACGCCCGCGGCCGCCGGCGCCGGCAACAGCGGCGCTCTTGCCGCTCCGGCCCCGCCGCCGCCGGCCGATGCCGCCGCGGCCAAGGCCAGGCAGGATGCGACCATCGCCTACAACGAGGGGGTCGCGGCGCTCAAGGCCAAGGACCTGGCGACCGCCACGGCGAAGTTCGAGCAGTCGGCCCAGCTCGATCCCAAGCTGGCCGCGCCGCACGCTATCCTGGCCGGCGTCTACCTCGAGCAGAAACGGCCCGCCGACGCGCTGGCCGCCGCCGATCGCGCGCTGGCCCTCGAGCCCGCCAACCAGCGGGTGATGATGGACCGCTACCTGGCGCTCAAGGCGCTCGGCGACAAGCCGCGCGCTGCCCAGGCGCTCGACTCGCTGGCCGCCGCCCACCCCTCTCCCGAGGTCGCCCGCGACGTGGCGGTGAGCCTCTACAACGAGGCCGCTGACGCGCTGCACGAGAAGCGGGTGGACGAGGCCGCCGCCGAGCTGGATCGCGCGCTGACGGTGGACCGCACCCTGGAGCCCGCCTACGGGGCGCTGGCCAACATCGATCTCGGCAAGCAGGACTTCCGCGCCGCTCTCGCGGTGGCCGACCGCTGGGTCGCCGCCGCGCCGCAGAGCCTGTCGGCGCTGCAGCTGCGCTACAAGGTGCTGGTACAGCTCAAGGACCCGCGCGCCGAGCAGGCCAAGGCGGCGATGGACGGCGCCAAGGGAGATGCCGCCAATCCCCTGAACCAGGGCATCGAGCTCTACAACGGCAACCGCATCCCGGAGGCGACCAAGATCTTCGAGAGTCTGGTGCAGGCCGACCCCAACAACTCCCGCGCGCACTACATGTTGGGCCTCTGCTACACCAACTCCGGCGACCTGGCGCGGGCCAGGGAGCACCTCGAAGCCTTCGTGCGCCTGGCGCCCAACGACCCCGAGGCCGCGAGCGCGCGCGAGATGCTGGCGGAGCTCAAGAAGCCGCCGGCGGGTGCGGGCGGCGCGAACTGACCGGCACCCATGGAGGCGCCTGAGCGGGGCGCCTAAGCGGCGCCCCGGTCCTTCTTGGCCGGAGCTTCGGTTTGGGAGAGCCTCAGCGGCAGCCGCAGCCGCGCGGCGCATCCCGGCGGCGGCTGGCGGTTGTCGAGGGTGAGGGTGCCGCCGTGGGCTTCGGCGATCTGGCGGGAAAGGGCCAGGCCGATGCCGTTGCCGGTGGGCTTGGTGGTGTAGAAGGGCACGAAGAGGTTCTCGCGGCTGGCCAGCCCCGGCCCCTCGTCTTCGACCTGCACCTCGAGGACGCCGTGATCGACGCGCCAGCCGATGCCGACACCTCCGCGGGTGGGGAGGGCCGCGTCGGCGGCATTGCGGATCAGGTTGATCAACAGCTGCTCGAGCTGATCGGCGTCGCCCTCCACGGTCACCTCGACTCCTTTCTCGACGAACACCGGCAGGCGGTTCTCGAGCGCGGCGACGCGGCGGATCAGCGCCGCCACCGCGAGCGGCGCCAGCCGCGGCGGCGGCAGGCGGGCCAGGCGCGCATAGGCGGCGAGGAAGCGCAGCAGCGCCTCCGAACGGTCGGCGATGATCTCGAGGCCGCGCTGCGCGTCGTCGCGCCAGTCGTCGGGCGGCGGTTGGCGGCCGATGAGCGACGACAGCGTCGCGGCCATCGAACGGATCGGAGCCAGCGAGTTGTTGAGCTCGTGCCCCAGCACCCGGATCAGTCGCTTCCAGGCCTGGCGCTCCTCCTCGCGCAGGGTGCGGGAGACGTCGGAGATCACCAGCAGCCGGTGGGGCAGCCCGCGCTCGCGAAAACGGCTGCGCCGCATGTCCCAGCGCCCCGGGCCGCCGGGGAAGGTGTGGTCGAGGATGCGCTCCTCCTCGCCGGCCAGGAATGCCGCGAGATCGAGCGCTGCCGCCGAGCGCCCCAGCAACCGCTCGGGGGGCGCTCCGAGCAGCCGCTCGCCGGCGCGATTGACCAGCTGCAACCGGTCGCGGTCGTCGAAGGCGAAGATCGCCACCTCGACCTCTTCGATGACGCGGTGCAGCAGCGCCGCCGCCTCCAGCGCGCCCAGCCGCTGCTCGCGCAGGGTGCCGCCGAGAGCGTTGACCTCCTCGAAGACCTGGCCCAGGGCGTCGAGGCGAGCCGCCGGCCGGGCGCGCAGCGAGAAATCTCCTTCGCGCAGCGCCGACAGCAGGTTGGCGAGCGTGCGCAGGGGCCGCACCACCCGCCCCTGCACGGTCGAGGCGAGCGCCCACCAGGCGCCGATGAGCAGCACGGCCAGGGTCCAGCGGGTCGCCGCGGAGTAGGGACCCGCCCACAGCAGCCCGAGGGCGAGCAGCGTACCGGGCAGGCCCACTGCCAGGGCGAGCAGCAGGATGCGGGTCTCGAAGCTGCTCGGTTGCGGCCGCTCCTTCGCTGCCGACTCAGAGGCCATGCTTTTCGAGCCGCCGGTAGAGTGCGCTGCGCGACAGCCCGAGGGCGTGCGCGGCGTGGCTGACGCTGCCGCCGTGGCGCGCCAGCGCCTTTTCGATCAACACCTTCTCGACGCCTTCGAGCGGCAGATCCTCGAGCGGCACGGCGCCGGGGAGCGCCGAGCCCTTGGCGGCATCGAGGCCGAGGTCGGCGGCGCGCAGCCGCTCGCCCGCCGCCATCAGCACGCCGCGTTCGACCGCGTGATCGAGCTCGCGCACGTTGCCCGGCCAGTGGTGGGCGAGCAGCGCCTTGACGGCGTCATCGGCGAAGCCGCGCAGCTGCTTGCGATAGCGGCCGGCGTGCTGGACCAGGAAGCGCTCGGCGAGCGGCATCAGGTCGCCGCGGCGGGCGCGCAGCGGCGGCACGTGGATCTCGACGGTGTTGAGGCGGAACAGCAGGTCCTGGCGGAAGCGCCCGGCGGCGGCCTCCTGGCGCAGGTCGGCATTGGTCGCCGACAGCACGCGCACGTCGGCGGAACGGGTGCGCGAGGAGCCCAGGCGCTCGAACTCGCCGGTTTCGAGGACGCGCAGCAGGCGGGCTTGCTGGGAGAGCGAGATGTTGGCGATCTCGTCGAGGAAGACGGTGCCGCCGTCGGCCAGCTCGAAGCGGCCGACGCGGTCCTCCTTGGCGTCGGTGAAGGCGCCGCGGACGTGTCCGAACAGCTCGCTCTCGAACACCGACTCCGACAGGCCGCCGGTGTTGACGGTGACCAGCGGGTTGGCGGCCCGCGGCGAGACGGCGTGCAGCGCCCGCGCCACCAGCCCCTTGCCGGTGCCGTGCTCGCCGGTGATCAGCACGTTGGCGGCCGAGGGGCCGACGCGTTCGATGAGCTCGACGACCTGCCGCATCTCCGGCGACTCGGCGATCGGCAGCGGCCGCCGGCCGGGATCCCCGGCGCCGGCGCCGCCGGCATCACGCAGCAGCTGGTTCTCGGCCTGCAGGCGGTCGCCGCGCCGCAGGGCGCGCGCCAGCTCCACCTGGGTGCGCAGCACCGAGAGCAGGCGCTGGTTCTCCCAGGGTTTCTCGATGAAGTCGCGCGCTCCCTGCCGCATCGCGGCGACCGCCAGGTCGATGCTCGCCCAGGCGGTCATCACCACGACTGGCAGCGCGGCATCGATGTCGCGCAGGCGGCCCAGCAGGTCGAGTCCTTCCTGGCCGGAGGTGGTGTCGCGGGAATAGTTGAGGTCGATGAGCGCGACGTCGAGCTCGCGGGTGGCCGCGGCCGCCACCGCTTCGGCGGGAGAGGAAGCCAGCACCGCCTCGAAGCCTTCGGCCTTGAGCAGCAGGCGCAACGCTTCGCGGACCTGCCGCTGGTCGTCAGCGATCAAGGCCCGGGCGGGGGGCGGGGACGGACTCATGGCATCACTCTACCGCCCTTGCTCCCTCGGCGGCCCAGGGACGAGAGACGATGGACGGGCGGGGTGAGTACCGGGGCGACTACCGCCGCCACGGCCCCGAATAGCGGCTCCCCAGCTACCTCGCGACCATGAGCCGGTGCGCACCCGCGAGCGCCTCGAACAGGCCCTTTGGTCGGCCGCTTGCCGATCGCTGCCGCGTCAGGGGTGCGGTCCGGCTCAGGGCACGCCGTAGCCGAGGCTGCGGTGGCCAGGCCCTCGTACCAGCCCCCGGCTGGCAGTTAGCGCCAAACCGCCACTCCCATGACGTCGAAATGATGGTCGAAGGTCCAAACGCTCAGGTAAAGCTGCTCCGCCAGGACGGCGACCACGGCATCGCAAAGCGTGATGGGCTGATCGGCGAACCTGCGCAGGCGGTGGGCAGCGGCGAGGTAGTCGTCGCGCTCTGGATTCAAGAGACCGGCGCCTGCGGTCAGCTCCCCCAGCCATCGGCATGCCACGCTGGTTCCCAGCCGCTTGAGGATCAGCGACTGACCCTCGAGCAGCGTGGGAAAGGCCACGACGAGAATCAGGCCCTGCTCGGACAACCGCGCCGCTTCGCTCGTTGCCCGGTCGTGAAGCTGGTCGTCCGGGTCGACGAGCGCGTAAAGCGGGCCGGTGTCCGCGAGGACGGACTTCACGGATCGTCGGCCAGGTACCGGTCGTGGTCGAGACTCGTGTCGGCGGCGCCGCTGCCCCGCTTGGCAGGCGTGATTCGCAGGGGACCTGCAGGTGGTTGGTATTGCCGCGATTCCAGGCGCTTGTCCTCGAGGTATCGGCGGAGTGCCACCACGACCAACCCGGTGAGGCTGGGAGCGGCGTCCTGTGTTTCGAGATAGGAATCCAACTCGGCTTCGAGGTCGTCTGGAAGCGTGATCGTGGCCCGCCGCATGCAAGAATTCTACACCAGTTGGTGAACTTGGTGCGCTAGGCGCGGGTCACGGGCTCCTCGTCGCCCTGGTTCGCGTGTTTGGCCATTGATCATAGGATCGCAGGCCGGCCTTGGCCCGACCCGAGGCTTGCACGGAAGAAGGCCCCCCACCCTGCGATCGGGGGAAGCAGGGCCGCGTCGCAGGTCACGGTCGCTGGAGGGCGCGCCCTTCCGCGATCGACAGCGGTAGGGCCGCGGGGCCAGGGCGTCCGAGGACGGCGCCCGGCGACAGGGCGTTAATGGCGCGAAGCGGCCCGCCGGGCGCCGCCCGCAGGAGCGCCCTGACCCGTCGGCCCGGCGGTCAAGAGACCGGTGGGGGCTCGCCTCACCGGCACTGTCCCGCTTTGCGGCCCGGCAGGGGGGCCCCGGAGCTAGACTACGAAGCCTCGCTCGGCCAGCTCCTTCTCCTCCACCTGGCGCTGCGGCCCCTGCTCCTCCTCCACCACCCGGCCGTCGAAGAGGTGGATGGTGCGCTCGGCGTAGCGCGCGAAACGCGGGTCGTGCGTCACCATGCAGATGGTGGCGCCCTCCTTGTGCAACTCCGCCAGCAGGTCCATGACCGCCTCGCTGTTGCGAGAGTCGAGGTTGCCGGTGGGCTCGTCGGCGAGCAGGATCGAGGGCTTGCCGACCACCGCCCGGGCCACCGCCACGCGCTGCTGCTGGCCGCCGGAAAGCTGCGACGGATAGTGCTTCATGCGGTGCGACATGCCCACCCGCTCGAGGGCCTCCTGCACCCGCTCCTTGCGCTCCTTGGCGGCCATGCCGCGGTAGGTCAGCGGCAGCTCGACGTTCTCGTAGACGGTGAGGTCGCCGATCAGGTTGAAGGCCTGGAAGATGAAGCCGATCTCCTGGTTGCGGATGCGGGCGCGGTCCGAGAACGACAGATCGGCAACCTGCTTGCCGTTGAGCCGGTACTTGCCGTCGGACGGCGTGTCGAGCAGGCCGAGGATCGACAGCAGGGTGGTCTTGCCGCAGCCCGATGGGCCCGCGATCGAGACGTACTCGCCGTTGCGGATCTCGAGATGGATGCCGGACAGCGCATGCGTCTCGACCTCGTCGGTGAGGAAGACCTTGGTCACCCCGTCGAGCTGGATCAACGACTCCGTGGATGCGTTCATCGATTCTCTCCTAATGCCCCCGCGTCAATGGATGGAGCGTAGTGTCCTGTGTCGAGCGATGCGCGCTCAGTTCAACCGGATGCGATCGAAGCCGTCCTGCGCCGAGGTGTCGGACAGGATGACCTGATCGCCGGGATTGAGCCCGCTCACGATCTCGATGGTGTTCACGGAGCTGCGTCCGAGCATCACCGGCACCCGGGTCGCTTCCTTGCCGTCCTTGCTCAGCTTGAACATCTCGACCTTGCTCTGGGCCTGACCGTAGGCCGGCCGGCCTACGTAGAGCACGTTTTCGAGGCGCTCGATCTCGATCGTGCCGTCCACCGAGAGGTCGGTGCGCGCGCCCTGCGGCAGCGGCCCGTGCAGCGCGACGTCCACCAGCACGGTGCCGTCCTGCACCGACGGGGCGACGCGCGACACCGTGCCGGCGGCGAGGCCGTTGCGGGTGTCGACCGACGCCTGCTGGCCGATGCGCACGTCCTTGGCCTGGGTCTCCGGGATGCGCAGCTGGGCCTTCAGCTGGTCGGGGCGCGCGACGCGCGCCAGCGTGGTGCCGGCGGTGACGCGCTGGCCCACCTGCACCGGCACCTCCTGCAGCACGCCGGCGAGGCCCGCCCTGACGGTGAGCGAGTCCACCTGGTGCTTGCGCAGGTCATAGACCGCGGCCAGGTTCTCGACCCGCGATTCCTGCGCCGCGTTCTGCGCCGCGACCGAGTTCTCGGCCTGCTTGTACTTGTCGTCCTCGATGAGGACCGTCTTGCGCAGCTCCTCGGCCTTGAGCAGCGAGAGCTTGAGGGTGATCTCCGGGATCAGGCCGTCGCCGGCGAGCTTCTTGTTGGCCTCGGCCTGCAGGTCGGCCTGGGCGCTGGCCGACTTGGCGCTGGTCACGGTCGACTGCTGGTTGAGCAGCTGGGTGGTGAGCTGGGCCTTCAGGTTGTCGGCGTCGGCCTGCGCCGCCTTGAGCTGCGCGAACGCCTCGGCGGCGTTCTGCTGCACCTCGGGGTTGCTCATCTCGATCAGCACGGTGTCCGGCCCGACGGTGACGCCGGGGAGGTTGGGGATGCGCTCGATGCGCCCTTCCACCTGCGCCGAGATGAAGCGCACCGCCGAGTCGATCGGCACCAGGGTGCCGGAGCCGCGCACCTGGCGCAGCATCGAACCGCGCTGGACCGTGTCGATCCAGACGGTCTGGCGCTCGACGGTCGGGGCGGCCGGCTTCAGCTGGGACAGGCCAAGGGTGATCAGCCCGATGGCAACCACGGCGCCGGCGGCGATGATGGCGTTGCGCCGGCGGCGCTTCTGGACCTGACCGGTGCGAGCGATATCCATACCCATAGTGAGCCCCCTCTCACCTCATGCCTTACGCAGCTCGCGTGCCACGGTTTCACCTGGTCTGCATGCCGCTGCAAACAATGGGTTTCCAGCCGCAGCTCGGGCGCCTGCCGGCGGCGTCGGCTGTCCGCTTCCGGGAAGCGCCTGTCCCGAAAGCGGACACTTGCCGAGGGGCCGTGCTAGCGTTGCGCGGTGAGCGTCGAGGAGCATCGGGCCCGCTCGCCCGCCGTCCTGGGATTCGGGCTGATCACCGTCAGCGACTCGCGCGCCCGGGCGGACGACGTCAGCGGCCGGGTGCTGCACGAGGCGGTGACGGCGGCCGGGCATCGGGTGGTGGGGACGGACCTGGTCGCCGACGACGTCGCGGCGATCCGGACGGCGGTGTGGCGGCTGCTCGCCGAGCCCGGTCTGGACGTGGTGGTGCTCACCGGCGGCACCGGGTTCTCGCCGCGGGACCTGACGGTCGAGGCGGTGGCGCCGCTGTTCGACCGTGCCGTCGAGGGCTTCGGCGAGCTCTTCCGGATGCTCTCCTACCAGCAGGTCGGGGCGGCGGCGATGCTCAGCCGCGCCGCTGCCGGCCTGGTGCGCGACCGCGCCGTCTTTCTGCTGCCGGGCTCGCCGAAGGCGGTGGCGCTGGCCCTCGAGGCGTTGATCCTGCCCGAGGCGGCGCACCTGCTCGCCCAAGCCCGCAGGTAGGAGGGGGATGGTCAGATCTGCCGGTCGGCGGAGGGTCAGAGCTGCTGCCCGGCGGTAGTTCAAATCCGCCGTTTGGCGGGCGGCTTGGACCCGCCGTTTGGCGGCGGGTCAGACCCGCCGGCCGGTGAGCAGGCGCGCCAGGATCAGCAGCACGATGGCGCCGAGCACGGCGATCGCCAGGTTGCGCAGGTCCAGGCCGCCGGCGAGGCCGCCGAAACCCAGCAGCGTCGACAGCCAGCCGCCGAGCAGGGCGCCGGCGATGCCGACGAGGATGGTGACGATGCAGCCGCCCGGATCGCGGCCGGGCAACAGCGCCCGCGCCAGCAGCCCGGCGATCAAACCGAGGACGATCCAGGCCAGCAAAGACATCGGCGGCCCCTCCCACCTGTCATGCGGCCGCGAGGCGCGGCCGACGGTGCCCGCGCCAGGTGCGAGGGCCGTGCCAGGTGAGCGACGACGCAGGCATCGGAGGGCCGGCGAACAAGGATGCGAGATTCTGAGACGGGGCACTAGAATCCATCTCCTATGGCCAATCCCGGCGCCCCTGACAATCCCTCCCCCCTTGGCGGTGCCGCGAGCGGCGGGACCGGCGAGGGCACCGCGGGCGGCGGGACCGGCGAGGGCGCCGCGGGCGGCGGGGCTCGCGCCCAGCGGCTGTTCCTGATCGACGGCTACTCCAACATCTTCCGGGCGTTTTTCGCCATCCGCAACCTGTCCAACTCCAAGGGCGAGCCGACCAACGCCATCTATGGCTTCGTCACCATGCTGCGCAAGCTGCTGCGCGAGGAGCAGCCGGAGCTGATCGGCGTCGCCCTGGAGGGCGGCAAGACGCTGCGCAGCGAGCGCTTCGCCGACTACAAGGCGAACCGCGCGCCGATGCCCGAAGACCTGGCCAGCCAGCTGCCCTGGATCCGCCGGCTGCTGGAAGCGTTCCACATCCCGGTGCTGGAGCTGTCGGGCTACGAGGCCGACGACGTGCTCGGCACCCTCGCCTGCCGCGCCGCCGACGACGGCTACGAGGTGATCCTGGTCTCCGCCGACAAGGACCTCATGCAGCTGGTCGAGCCGCGCGTGTCGCTCTACCACACCGGCCGCTCCAAGCTCTACGACCCGAACGGCGTCACCGAGGACTTCGGCGTGCCGCCGGCCAAGGTCGCCGACGTGCTGGCGCTGATGGGCGACTCGATCGACAACATCCCCGGCGTGCCCGGGATCGGCGACAAGGGGGCGAAGGCGCTGATCCAGGAGTACGGCTCGCTCGAAGAGCTGCTGGCCCGCGCCGGCGAGGTGACGCGCAAGAGCTATCGCGAGGGCCTGCAACAGCACGCCGAGCAGGCGCGCCTGTCGAAGGAGCTGTCGACCATCCATACCGACCTGCCCGTCCCCTTCGACCCCGCCGCGCTGCGCCGCGATCCCCCGGACACGGCGGCACTGCGCCGCCTCTACACCGAGCTCGAATTCCTGTCGCTGGTCGAGGAGCTGGCGCCGGAGCCGGCGGCGGTCCAGATCGCGCTCGCCGGCGGCGGGCCGGGCGGCGGCGCCGAGGCGGCCGGCGGCGGCGCCGGCCCGATGGCACGGGAGGCACTCTCGCCAGCCGAGTGGGAAAGCGCCATGGCTCTGACGGCTGCCGCCCGTGCAGCCGGCGATGCCGGAGACACCCACGGCACGTCGCGGGCGGGCGCCGAGCTGTTCGCGGCGGTGATCGGGGAGGCGCCGGCGCTGGGCCTGGCGGTGGCGGCCGCTCCCGGCGGCGAGCCGGCCGACGGCGAACCGGTGCTGTTCGCCGACTTCCGGCGGCCCGGCCTGCGCGAGGCGGCGGTGGCGACGCTCGGCGGCCTGCTAACGGATCCCGGGGCGCGCCTGTCTGGACACAACCTCAAGGAGGTGCTGCGCCTCTGCCCCGACGGCGAACGCTGCTGCGCCGAGCTGTTCGACACCATGCTGGCGTCCTACCTGCTCAAGCCGTCGGTCCACGGTCACAGCCTCGAGGAGCTGGCGCTCGAACGGCTCAACGCCCGGCCGCTGTCGGCCAAGGAGGCGGGCTGGGACAAGGGACAGGCACCGGAGCCCGGCGACCCGCGCCTGCTGACCTTCGCCGGCGAGCGGGTGCTGCTGGCACGCCACATGGCCGCCGGCATGCGCCAGGAGCTGGCCGCCGGCAATGCCGGCGCCCTCGACCGCGTCTTCCGCGAGATCGAGATGCCGCTGCTGCCGGTGCTGCTCGGCATGGAGGAAACCGGCATCCTGCTCGACACCGGCTACCTGGGAGCCATGTCGGTGGAGCTGGGCCGGGAGGTGGCGCAGCTCGAGGAGGAGATCTGGCGCCAGGCCGGCGAGCGCTTCAACCTCAACTCGCCGCAGCAGCTGGGGGTGGTGCTGTTCGAGCGCCTGGGGCTGCCGGCGCCCAAGCGCACCCAGAAGACCCGCAGCTACTCGACCGGCGCCGAGATCCTCGAAGGGCTGGCGCTGCGCGGGTTCCCGATCGCCCAGCTGCTGCTGCGCTACCGCGAGCTGTCCAAGCTCAAGAGCACCTATGTCGACGCGCTGCCGGCGATGGTGGGCGCCGACGGGCGCCTCCACACCCGCTATCAGCAGGCGGTGGCCGCCACCGGCCGGCTGTCGTCGGCCAACCCCAACCTGCAGAACATCCCGATCCGCACCGAGCTGGGCCAGCGCATCCGCCGCGCCTTCGTCGCCGGCCCCGGCCAGGCGCTGGTGGTCGCCGACTACAGCCAGATCGAGCTGCGCATCCTCGCCCACATCGCCGCCGAGCCGGAGCTGATCCGCGCCTTCGCCGCCGGCGAGGACATCCACCGCGCCACCGCCGGCACCGTCTTCGGCGTGGCGCCGGAGCTGGTCAGCGCCGAGCAGCGACGCGCCGCCAAGACGATCAATTTCGGCATCCTCTACGGCATGAGCGCCTTCGGGCTGTCGCAGAACCTGGGCATCCCGAAGGGCGACGCCGAGCGCTTCATCGCCGCCTACCTGGACCGCTACCAGGGCGTCCGCCGCTACGTCGAGGAGACGCTGCAGCACGCCGAGCGCGACGGCCGGGTGGAGACGCTGTACGGCAGGGTGCGGTGGCTGCCGGACATCCGCAGCAAGAATCACAACCTGCGCGAGAACGCGCGCCGCATGGCGATCAACGCCCGCATCCAGGGCACCGCCGCCGACCTGCTGAAGCTGGCGATGATCGCCATCGACCGCCGCCTGCGCCGCGAGCACCCCGCCGCCCGGCTGCTGCTGACCGTGCACGACGAGCTGCTGCTGGAGCTGCCGCAGACCGAGGTCGAGCCGGTCGGCGAGCTGGTGCGCCGCGAGATGGAAGGCGTCGCCCAGCTCGCGGCGCCGCTGCGGGTGGACGTCGGCTCGGGCGCCAGCTGGTACGACGCCAAGAGCTGAGACGGCAGGCGCCGACCGGCCGCTTCGCCGGCCGCCTCGGGAGCCGGGTTACCGCCCGGCGCCGCCGCCTGGTGCCGAGTGCTGCCTCAGCAGGTGACCTCGGGTGGGCAGGTCACGCAGGTGTTGCAGTTCGAGCAAGCAATCGTCAGGCTGCATATCTGACCGCAGTTGGTCTGCACGGGGCTCAGGCCGGCGACCTGGCGCAAAGATGCAAGCGGCGCCGACTGGTGCCGGTGACCCGGCGGCTTGGGCTGCTCGGCGGCGGGCAGGCGCCGCCGCCTCGCCGCTACACGTCGTAGACGAAGCGCACGGCTTTTTCCAGCTCCGGCGCCAGGCTGCGGTGCACCGGGCAGGTGCTGGCGGCGCGTTCGAGCTTCTGGCGCGCGGCCGGCGCCAGGCTGGCCGGCAGGTGGATCTCCACCGGCAGGCTGGCGATGCGGCGCGGGTCGCTGGCCATGTGCTTCTCGACCCGGAAGCTGACGCCCGAAAGGTCGATGCCGTCGCGCTCGGCGACGATGGCCAGGGTGGTGACCATGCAGGAGGCGAGCGCGGCCGCCGCCAGGTCGGTGGGGGAGAACGAGCTGCCGTCGCCCTGGTTGTCCGCCGGCGCGGCGGTGCGCAGGACCGCCCCGGAAGGACCGTGGGTCATCTCCGTCTTCAGCTTGCCGATATACCGGCCCGTGATCTCGACCGCCACCGCTCCCTCCTTGGTGTCGCCCGCCCGGCCGCCGGGGCCGGTGGCGTGTTCTCGAACTGTATCAGCCGGGCGCCGGGGAGGGCGGCCGGTGTCCGCCGGGGCCGCCGGGCAGCCGGTGCCCGCCGGGGCTGCCGGCATCTCGGACTGCCGGCCGCTCCTCCCCGTGCCCGGCCGGTTCATCTGCCGATGAGGATGGCGATGCCGGCGAGCAGGGCGATGACGCCCATCAACATCGGAAGGCCGGCGAAGGTCAGCGCGAACAGCGCCACCAGGCCGGCGAGGATCAGGTAGACCGCCAACAGGATCATGCCGATGCTGCGTCCCTTCATGGCTGCTCCTCCCTTTCATGGCGCCGGGAGCCCTTGTGGAACCCGGCGGTCCGACATTGGCATTGCGGTATGGTTGCCGCCATGCCCGAGATCTCCGCGCCCGCCGCCTGGCGTTGCGACCTGGCCGGCCGCGTGGCGCTGGTCACCGGCGCCTCGCGCGGCATCGGCGAGGCCATCGCCGGCGCCCTGGCCGCCGCCGGCGCGCGCGTCGTGCTCGCCAGCCGCAAGCGCGCCGAGCTCGAGGCCGCCGCCGGCCGCATCCGCGACGCCGGCGGCGAGGCGCTGGCGCTGCCCTGCCACACCGGCCGCGCCGGCGAGGTGCAGGCGCTGGCCGAGGCGGTGCGCGACGCCTTCGGCGGCCTCGACGTGCTGGTCAACAACGCCGCCACCAGTCCTCACTTCGGGCCGCTGCTGGCGGCCGACGAAGGGCACTGGGACAAGACCTTCGAGGTCAACGTCAAAGGCTACGCGCTGGTGACCCGCGCCTGCGTGCCCTTGCTGCGTGCCCGCGGCGGCGGCTCGATCCTCAACCTCGCCTCGGTCGCCGGCATGGTGCCGCATGCCGGCCTCGGCGTCTACGGCGTCACCAAGGCGGCGGTGCTGATGCTCACCCGCACCCTCGCGCTCGAGCTCGCCGCCGATTCCATCCGCGTCAACGCGCTCGCCCCCGGCCTCATCCAGACGCGCTTCAGCGAGGCGCTCTGGCAGGATCCGCGATCCCGCGAGCGCGCCCTGGCGGCCATTCCCCAGGGCCGCCTCGGCCAGCCCGAAGACCTCCTCGGCGCGGCGCTCTACTTCGCCAGCGACGCCTCGCGCTTCACCACCGGCGCGGTGCTGGTCGTCGACGGCGGCCAGACGCTGGGCGGCGCCTACTGACGCCGGCCGCCCGTCACCAGGAGCCCGGCAGCCCGGGAGCCGCGCCGCCGGCCACCTCCCTGCCGGCCGCCTCCCTGCCGTCCGCCGGCGTGCCGTCCGCCGCTGTACCGTCCGCCGCCGCGTCCGTGCCGGCCTCCCGCACCACCGGCGCCGGCTCCGCCTCCGCAAACGCCGTGGGCGCCGTCGCCGCGGCCCCCTCCTCGCCGCGCAGGGCAGCCGCCATCGCGCCGGCGGCCGCCAGCAGCTCGGCGACCGGCTCCCCCTGCCAGCGCACCGCGAACTCGCCGAACAGCGCGTCGCGGCGGGCGCGGTTGCGGCGCGCCAGGGCGAGCAGCGCGGGCTCCTGCGGCCGCCGGCGCTCGCTGCGCAGTCGCCCCGGGTCGATCTCGCCGGCGGCCAGCGTGAGCTCGAGCAGGCGCTCGGCGCGCTCGGCGGCGGCGTCGCGCACCGCCGCGGCGATCTCGGCTTCCATGACGTGGGCGTCGTGGAGCTCGCCGAGCAGGTCCTGCAGCTCCTTTAGGCGGCGCACCAGCTCGCCGGCCCGCGCCGCCGGCCGGCGGTCCGCCGCGAGCAGGTTCTCCAGCGGCTCGGCGAGATAGCGCAGGCGCTTGGCGCTGATCCTGGCGCGATGCGCGCGCCGCACCTCGCCGGCCGCCGCGATGCGTTCCAGCCGGCGGCCGAGGCTGGCGGCATGCCGCGCCACGATGCCGGCGGCGGCAGCGCCGAAGCCGGGTGCCGGCAGGCCGTCCAGGCGCACCTCGGCACGGTAGACCGACAGCCGCCGCCGCAAGCCCTTCTCGACCCGCGGAAAGTCGCGCATCACCTCGGAGCGCAGCTCGTCGTACGCCCGCTCCTGCCGCCGTTCGAGGCGCTCCTGCATCCAGGCCAGGCCGCCGCGATGGCCGTGGTTGCGGCGGGAGAGATCGGTGCGCTGCCGGCGCAGCCAGGCGAGCTGCACCTCGGCGTCACGGCCCGGCCCGGTGGCGTCCGCCAGGCGGCGCAGGCGGCGGGCAAGCTTGCCGGGCACGCAGTCGCCGAGCTGGGAACCGTAAGCGTCGAGGCAGCTGCGCAAGCGGCGCAGCGCCACCCGCAGATCGTGGAGCGCCTCGTCGTCGTCGCGGTCGCCGAGTCGCGGCATGGCGGCGGCGGCGGCGTCGAGGTAGGCGAGGGCAAGGCGGCGCGCCCCTTCTTCAGGGGAGCGATCGAGGAGCTCGGAGGAGGAATCTTCGGCGGCGTCTCTCATCACCCAGCGCTCAGCGTCCATTGCCCGCCGCGGCCGGCCAGGCCTCAGCCCGACAGCTCGCGCAGCTGTGCCGGGGTCAGCGCCCAGAGCAGCGACGCGGTGCCGGCGCCCACCTCGCCGGGGAACTCGAGCAGGCAGGCGCCGCCCTTGCGAAAGGAGAAGAGCCGCTTCTCGGTGCCGGTCAGCAACCAGGAGACCGCCAGGCTGATGCTCGGCTCGTGGCCGACCAATGCCACGGTCTCGCCGGTCTGCTTGCGCAGCCAGCTCAGCAGCTCGATCGGCGAGGCCTCGGGCGCGAGCTCCGCGATCTCCACCTCGCGCAGGCCGCCGTAGACGCTGTCGACCACGGCGCCGGTCTGCGCCGCGCGGGTGAGCGGGCTGGTGGCGAGGAGGTCGATCTCGGGGACCAGGGTCTTGAGGCCGCGGGCTGCCTGCTTCATCTTCTTGCGGCCGTCGTCGGTGAGCGGGCGCAGGCGATCGTCCTTGCCGGTGCGCGCGAAATCCTCGCGATCCTCGGCGATGGCGTGGCGGATGATGAGGAGCCTCATGCGGTCACCTTGGCTGGCGCATAGCTTTGCACGGAAAGCCTCGGAAAAAAACGGCCGCGAGACGGCGCGAGCAGCTTGGCCCGGCCGTCCCCCGGCCGTGCGGAGGTCCGAAGGGTTCGACGATGCCGGGCGCCGGCGGCCTGGACGTGGCGGCGGCGTGTCGAAATGGTGACGACCGCCGCCGGCCGCCCATGATAGGGTCGCCCTCTACCGGAGAGAGCGAGCAATGGCACCTCCCGACACCTCGCCAGCCGCCGGCCCGGAGCTGCGGCGCACCCCCCTCTACGACTGCCATCGCGAGCTCGGCGCCCGCATGGTGGGCTTCGCCGGCTGGGAGATGCCGGTGCAGTACACCGGCGTCATCGAAGAGCACCGGGCGGTGCGCGGCGCGGCCGGCCTCTTCGACGTCTCGCACATGGGCGAGGTCCGGGTGCGCGGCGCCGGCGCCGCGCGGCTGCTGCAGCGGCTCACCCCCAACGACGTGGCGCAGCTGGCGCCCGGGCGCGCCCACTACAGCGGCCTGCTGACCGAGCGCGGCACCTACGTCGACGACCTGCTGATCTATCGCCTGGCCGACGACGACTTCCTGGTGGTGGTCAACGCCTCGAATGCGGCGCGCGATTTCGCCTGGATCCGGGAACGAGGCGCCGCGGTCCCCGCGGCCGGCGCGCCCGCGGAGCCTCCGGAGACCCTGGAGACCCCTGAGACCCCTGAGACCCCTCAGATCACCGACGAGAGCGACCGCTACGCCCTGCTCGCCCTGCAGGGGCCGCAGGCGCTGGCGATCCTCGAACCGCTCGCTTCCCCGGGCATCGCCGCACTGCGCTACTACACCTTCGCGCGCGGCGAGGTGGCCGGGGTGCCGGCGATCATCTCGCGCACCGGCTACACTGGCGAGGACGGTTTCGAGCTCTACCTCGAGCCTGCCGGCGCGGCGGCGGTGTGGCGGCGCCTGCTCGCCGCCGGCGCTCCCCACGGTCTGGCGCCGGCCGGGCTCGGCGCGCGCGACACGCTGCGGCTGGAGGCGGCCATGGCGCTCTACGGCCACGAGATCGACGAGCGCACCACGCCGCTCGAAGCGGGGCTGTCCTGGGTGGTGAAGCTCGGCAAGGGAGAGTTCGTGGGCCGCGCGGCGCTGGCGCGGCAGCGCGAGCAGGGGGTCCAGCGCACCCTGGTGGGCTTCATGGTCGAAGGGCGGGGAATCGCCCGCCAGGGGCACGCGGTTCTAGCGGGCGGCAAGGCGGTGGGCGAGGTCACCAGCGGCAGCTGGAGCCCGACGCTCGAGAAGGCCATCGGCATGGCCTACGTGCCGCCGGCGCTGGCGGCGCCGGGCACGGCGCTGAGCCTGGACGTGCGCGGCAAGACGCTGGCCGCGACCGTGGTCGAGCTGCCGTTCTACCGCCGCCAGAAAACGCCCGCGTGAGACGGCCGGTTGGTGTATATATGAAAGCGGATCCGAGACCAGGCGAGGCTCTCCTCGCGTCCAGCCTGACAGGAGGGTGACCGACAGCATGTATCCCGGCGACTATCTGTACTCGAAGGAGCACGAATGGGTGCGGGTGATGGACGACGTCTGCGTGCTGGGGATCACCGAGTTCGCCCAGCAGGAGCTCGGCGAGGTGGTCTTCGTCGAGCTGCCGGAGGTGGGCCAGGTGTTCAACGTCCAGGACAAGCTGGGCACGATCGAATCGGTGAAGGCGGTGGCCGAGGTCTATTCGCCGGTGGCCGGCGAGGTGGTCGAGATCAACGACGCGGTGGTCGACGATCCCGAGATGCTCAACGACGATCCGCATGGCGAGGGCTGGTTGATCAAGATCCGCTTCTCGTCGGCCGACGACCTCAAGGCGCTGATGAAGGCGGAGGATTACGAGGAGTACGTCAAGAGTGGCGAAGCCTGATCCGGCGCTGACCTTCGAGCGTCCCGGACCCGCCTTGCAGCCCACCGATACCTTCGTCCGCCGCCATCTCGGCCCGAGCGAAGCCGAGGTGGGGGAAATGCTGGCGGCGCTGGGCCTCGCCTCGCTCGAGGAGCTGGTGGACCAGACCGTCCCCGCGTCGATCCGGCTGGGCCGGCCGCTGGCTTTGGTCGGCCTCCCCGTCGACCGCGAGCTGGGCGAGCACGAGGTGCTGCTGGCGCTGGGCGGCCTGGCAGCGCGGAATCAGGTCTTCAAGTCGTATCTCGGCATGGGGTACCACGGCTGCGTGGTGCCCGGCGTCGTGCAGCGCAACGTGCTGCAGAACCCCGGCTGGTACACCCAGTACACCCCTTACCAGGCGGAGATCTCGCAGGGGCGCCTGGAAGCTCTGCTCGCCTTCCAGACCATGGTCGCGGACCTGACCGGGCTGCCGGTCGCCAACGCCTCGCTGCTCGACGAATCGACCGCCGCCGCCGAGGCGATGCACATGTGCCTGGCCCTCGCACCCGCCGGCCCGCGTGGCGAGCGCAACGTTTTCATGGTGGCCGCCTCGTGCCATCCGCAGACCCTGGCCGTGGTCCGCACCCGCGCCGAGACCATCGGCGTCGAGGTCCGGGAGCTGCCGGTCGGCGGCGAGGGTGCGGGCGATCGGCAGCCGGCCGCGAGCCTGGAAACTGCCGATCTTTCGGACGTCTTCGGCGTGCTGTTGCAGTATCCGACCAGCGACGGTCGGGTGCTCGACTACGCGCCGCTGGCCGCGCGCGCTCGCGCCGCCGGCGCCCTGGTGGTGGTGGCTGCCGATCTGCTGGCGCTGACGTTGTTGCGGCCGCCGGGGGAATTCGGGGCCGACGTCGCGGTGGGCTCGGCGCAGCGCTTCGGCGTGCCGCTCGGCTACGGCGGTCCGCATGCCGCCTATCTCGCGACGCGCGAGACCTACAAGCGCCAGATCCCGGGGCGCATCATCGGCGTGTCGCGCGACGCTCACGGCGCCGTCGCCTACCGCATGGCGATGCAGACCCGCGAGCAGCACATCCGCCGCGAGAAGGCGACGAGCAACATCTGCACCGCCCAGGCGCTGCTGGCGGTGATGGCCGCGATGTACGCGGTCTATCACGGTCCCGCCGGGCTGGTGGCGATCGCCAGGCGGGTGCACGCGCTGGCCGCGGCGCTGGCCGCCGGCCTGACGCGGCTGGGTTACGCGGTGCCGGCCGAGCCCTTCTTCGACACCGTGCGGGTCGAGCTCGACGGCGGCCCGGTGGGCCGCGCGGACGACCTGCTGGCGGCGGCGGCGGCGCGGCGGATCAACCTGCGGCGGCTGGGCGACTCCGCGGTCGGCGTGGCGCTCGACGAGACCACCACGGCGGGTGACGTCGCGGAGCTGCTGGCGGTCTTCGCCGGCGGTGGGGAGGACGGCGCGGCGGCGGCGGCCGGGGCGGACGGCTCGGCAGGGGGAGGCGGCGATTTCCCGGCGCCGCACGCGCGCACCTCGCCGTTCCTCGGCCATCCGGTCTTCAACCGCTATCACACCGAGCACGAGATGCTGCGGTTCCTGCGGCGCCTCGAGTCGCGGGACCTGTCGCTGACCACCTCGATGATCCCGCTCGGTTCGTGCACCATGAAGCTCAACGGCTCGACCGAGATGGCGCCGGTGACCTGGCCGGAATTCAGCGACCTGCATCCGTTCGCGCCGCGCGAGCAGACGCTGGGCTACCAGGAGCTGTTCGTGTCGCTCGCGAGCTGGCTGTGCGAGATCACCGGCTTCGCCGCCGCCTCGCTGCAACCGAACTCCGGCGCCCAGGGCGAGTTCGCCGGCCTCGCGGCGATCCGCGCCTATCACCTCTCCCGCGGCCAGGTGCGCGACGTCTGCCTGATCCCGGTCTCGGCCCATGGCACCAATCCGGCGTCGGCGACGATGGCCGGCATGAAGGTGGTGGCGGTGGCCTGCGATGCCGGCGGCAACGTCGAGCTGGCGGACCTCGAGGCCAAGGCCGCGGCGTACCGCGACCGGCTGGCGGCGATCATGGTGACCTATCCCTCGACCCACGGCGTGTTCGAGCCGGGGATCCGCGAGCTGTGCGAGATCGTGCATCGTCACGGCGGCCTGGTCTACATGGACGGCGCCAACATGAACGCCATGGTCGGCCTCTGCCGTCCCGGCGACATCGGCGCCGACGTCTGCCACCTGAACCTGCACAAGACCTTCTGCATCCCGCACGGCGGCGGCGGCCCGGGTATGGGGCCGATCTGCGTCGCGCCGCATCTGGCGCCGTTCCTGCCCGGCCATCCGCAGGATCCGCGGCGGACCGCGGTGGGCCCGGTGGCGGAGGCGCCGTGGGGCAGCGCCGGCATCCTGCCGATCTCCTGGACCTACATCGCGCTGATGGGCGCCCGCGGGCTGGCCCGGGCGACGGCGGTCGCCATCTTGAACGCCAACTACATGGCCGCGCGCCTGCGCCCGCATTTCCCGGTGCTCTACAGCGGCGCCGGCGGCCGCGTCGCGCACGAGTTCATCCTCGATCTGCGGCCGTGCAAGGCCAGCGCCGGCGTCGAGGCGGAAGACGTCGCCAAGCGGCTGATGGACTACGGCTTCCACGCCCCGACGCAGTCGTTCCCGGTCGCCGGCACGCTGATGATCGAGCCCACCGAAAGCGAGTCCAAGGCCGAGCTCGACCGCTTCTGCGATGCCCTGATCGCCATCCGCGGCGAGATCCGGGCGATCGAGGAGGGCCGGGCGGACCGCCTCGACAACCCGCTGCAGCGCGCGCCGCACACCGCGCTCGAGGCGGCCGGGGACGCCTGGAGCCACCCCTACAGCCGCGAGCAGGCGGCCTTCCCGGCCCCCTGGGTGCGACAGCACAAGTTCTGGCCGGCGGTCGGCCGCATCGACAACGTCTGGGGCGATCGCAACCTCTTCTGCACCTGCCCGCCGATGACCGGTGAGGAGTGACCCCGGGTTGGCCCTCGCCGCCGCTCCCGACGATGAGGACGATGAGGGCGCTCGGAGCGGCATTGGCCGGGCTGTTCTTCGTCTGCTGGGTGGTTTTCCTGCTGCATCTCGGCGGCCTGGCGCCGCTGCCCGAGCTGCCACAGCTGACCCTGATGCAGCTCTACGGCGCCGCCGCGGCGCTCGGCTGGGCGGCGGGGATGATCTATGCGCAGCGCAGCCGCCACCTCGCCGCGCCGCTGCGGCGGCGGCTCTTCCTGCTGTCGTTCTGCGGGCCGCCGAGCCTGCTGTCGCTGCTCGTCGCCATGTCCCGGTTGCAGGCGCGGGCGCCGCTGGTGCTGCTCTGGTCGCTGTGCGAGTTCGGTATCTTCTACCTGGTGCCGGTGTCGTTCCGATCGGCCGGGAAGCGTCAGGATCATGACCGAGTGGATCGCTAGACCGCAGAGCGCGGCGCCGCCGGCGGCAGCGGCGAACCAGATCGCCGAGCGGGTGGTGGCGGACCTCGCCGCCCGTGGCTCGATCCTGGTCGCCTACTCCGGCGGGGTCGATTCGGCGCTGGTGGCGGCGCTGGCCTACCGTGCGGTCGGTCCGCTGGCGCTGGCGGTGACCGCGGCCGCCGAGACGCTGGCCGGGGCCGAGCTGAACCACGCGCGGCGGCTCGCCGCCGAGATCGGCATCCGCCACCAGGTGATCACCTATAGCGAGCTCGACGATCCGGAGTTCGTCGCCAACCCCGCCCATCGCTGCTATGTCTGCCAGGGCATGCGCATGGACGCGATGCGACGGGAGGCGGCGCGGCGCGGTCTGGCGGTGGTATGTGACGGCACCAACGCCTCCGATCCCGGCACCGACCGCCCCGGCCTGCGGGCGGTGCGCGAGCGCGGCATCTATTCGCCGCTGCTCGCCCACGGCATCGACAAGCCCACGGCAAGGGCGATGGCGCGCGCTCTCGGGCTCTCGGCCTGGGACCGCCCGGCCAACGCCTGTCTGTCGTCGCGCATCCCGCACGGGCAGGTGGTGACGCTGGGCAAGCTGCGGCGGATCGAGGCGGCCGAGGCGCTGCTCGCCGGCGCGGAGTTCCGGGTGGTGCGGGTGCGCGACGACGGCGGCGCGGCGCGGGTCGAGGTCGCCGCCGGCGAGGTGGAGCGGCTGGCGGTCCTCTGGCCCGGCCTGGCGCCGCGCCTGCGGCAGCTCGGCTTCGCCAGCGCCACGTTCGATCCCCGCGGCTACCGCCGCGGCGGTGCCGACCTGCCGTGAACCCCCGCGACCTGCAACGGCTGCTCGAAGCGGTGGCCGCCGGCGAGGTGGCGCCGGCCCAGGCCGCGGCCAGCCTGGCGGAGCTGCCCTTTGCCGATCTCGGCTTCGCCAAGCTCGACCTGCACCGCGAGCTGCGCCTGGGGTTGCCGGAAGCCGTCTACGCCGAAGGCAAGACCAGCGAGGATCTGGCGCGGATCGTCGAGCGCCTGCTGGCGGCGCATGGCCGGGTGCTGGTGACCCGCCTGAGCCCCGCGGCGGCGGCCGAGCTGCTGGCCGGCGCGGCTCCCGGCGGCGTCTACCACCAGCGCGCCCGGGTGCTCACCTGCGGCGAGCTGGCGGCGCCGGCGGGGCCGGCGATCGCGGTGCTGGCCGCCGGCACCTCCGACCTGCCGGTGGCCGAGGAGGCCGCGGTGTGCGCCGAGTGGTGCGGCCATCCCGTGGATCGCGCCTACGACGTCGGCGTCGCCGGCCTCCACCGCCTGCTCGGCCGCCTGCCGGAGCTCCGCCGCGCCGGCGTGGTCATCGCCGTGGCCGGCATGGACGGCGCCCTGCCGACCGTGGTGGCCAGCCTGGTGCCCGCGCCGGTGGTGGCGGTCCCCACCAGCGTCGGCTATGGCGCGAGCTTCGGCGGCCTGGCCCCGCTGCTCACCATGCTCAACGGCTGCGCTCCCGGCGTCGGCGTCGTCAACATCGACAACGGCTACGGCGCCGCCGTCCTCGCCAGCCGCATCGCCGGCCTGGCGCGGCAGCCTGCGGCCGCCGCCGCGGTGGTGCGCCCGGCCGAGCCTTAGGTCTCTGGTCTCGGACCAGGACAACAAGCACCGCTTCCCGGCAAGGCAGTCGCCGGCCACGTAGGGTTGGCGGCGCAGAATACCCCTTCCCGGCATCTTCGATTCGGATTAAGATGTTTATGAACGGTCGCTCTGAGCTCGGGGCCGGGCGAAAAGCGCCCGTTCATGACCAATTAACGGAATTTGGCGAGGAGTCAGGCGATGCCGCGCCCGCCACGCAGCGAGCTCAGGGCCACGGCAACCCCCATCGATCTGGGGATCGCCGCCCACCGCGTACCCCTGCATTCCCACCTCGCGTTTCTCTGGGAAACCGAGGCGCAGCTCGCGGTCGCGGCCGGCTTCGTGGAGGCCGGCCTGCGCGGCTCCGACCACTGCATCGTGGTCGGCAGCAGTGCGGACAATCAGCGCGTGGCCGCCGTCCTCGCCGCACACGGGCTCGACGTCGAGGGTGGCGAGCGCGGGCGCCTGGTCCTCGTCGAGCGCGCCCCCGCGGCCGAGGCCATGCTCCACGACGTCTCGACGGCCTTGGAGGCGGCAGCGGCGGCAGGGGCGCTGATGATCCGCCTGCTCGGCTCCATCGGTTGGGACCGCGCGAGCGAGGCTCCCGACGCGGAGCTGTGCGCCTGGGAGGTCGGCCTCGCCGCGGTCGCCGAGGCCTGGCCGTGCGTCGTGCTGTGCATGCACGAGGTGCGGACGCTGAACGGCTCGCTGATGCGCCACGGCGTGCTGGCCACCCATTCGGCGATCCTGGACGAGGGCGGCGTCCTGGCCAACCCGTTCTTCGTGCCGCTGGGCCGCTCGCCCGACCGCCTGGCGGCGATCGTCGCCGACCTCTCGCGGCGCCAGCAGGAGCGGCAGGCGTTGCGGCAGCGGTCGGAGCTGCTGCAGGCGATCTTCGACCACATCCCCCTGCTCATCTCCACCTACGACCTGGCGGGCCGGCTGCTGTTCGCCAACCGTGAATGGCAGCGGGTGCTCGGCTGGACAGTCGACGAGGCGCAGCGGATCGATTTCCTGGCGGAGATCTATCCGAACCCGACCCAACTGCGCCGCGCGCGCGACTTCATCCAGGCGTCCGAGAACCGCTGGGCCGATTTCACCATGCGCACGCGCGACGGCAGGGTGATCGAGGTGGCGTGGGGGCGCATGACCCTTTCCGACGGCACCCGGATCGGTTTTGGACGGGACATCACCGAGCGTAAGCGAACGGAGGAGCGCCTGCGCCAGTCCCATGCCGAGCTGCGGGCGCTGTCGGGGCGGCTGCGCTCCGCCCGCGAGGAGGAGAGCACGCGCATCGCGCGGGAGGTCCACGACGAGGTGGGCCAGATGCTGACCGCGCTGCGGCTCGACGTGGCCTGGCTCGAGCGCCGGCTGCCGCTGCCGCCGCAGCGCGCCGGCGAGGAGATCAGGGCCAAGCTGCGCGCCATGGGCCAGCTGCTCGAATCGGTGTCGGACGTCGTCCAGCGCATCGCCACCGAGCTGCGGCCCGGCATCCTGGACAAGCTGGGGCTCGAGGCCGCCGTCGAGTGGTACGTGGGAGAGTTCGGGAAGCGGACGGGTATCGCCTGCCGCCTCCAATCGAGCCTGAGAGGCAAGGTGCTCGATCCGGGCCCCGCCACCGCGCTGTTCCGCATCCTGCAGGAGGCGCTGACCAACGTGGCGCGGCACGCGGGCGCCACCGAGGTCCGGATCCGCCTCGCCGTCGAGGGCGGCCGGGTGCTGCTCGCGGTCGCCGACAACGGCCGCGGCATCGCTGCCGGCGAGGTGGCGGATGCGGGCTCCCTGGGCCTGATCGGCATGCGCGAGCGGGCCCAGGAGCTGGGCGGCGAAGCGGTGATCGGTCGCGACCCGGCCGGCGGCACCAGGGTGGAGGTGACGCTGCCGTGAGCAAGCGCATCCTGCTGGTGGACGATCACTCCGTCGTCAGGCAGGGCCTCAAGCAGATCCTCGGGCGTGCCGTCGCGGGCGCGGTCTTCGCGGAGGCGGCGAGCGGCGAGGAGGCGGTGGGCATGGTGGCGGCGGCGCCGTGGGACATGGTCATCCTCGACGTCTCGCTGCCGGGCAAGAGCGGGCTCGATACGCTCAAGGAGCTGCGGCACGCCCGGCCCAGGCTCCCGGTCCTGATGCTCAGCATGTATGCCGAGGATCAATTCGCGGTGCGGGCGCTGCGCGCCGGCGCCGTCGGCTACGTGACCAAGAAGACCGCTGCCGCCGAGCTCGCCGGCGCGGTCCGCAGCGTGCTGGCGGGAAGGCGATACGTGAGCCCGAGCCTGGCCGAGAGACTCGCCGGCGAGATCAGCCTGGCGCCGGGCCGGGCGCCGCACGAGCTGCTCTCCGATCGGGAGTTCCAGGTGTTCCAGCTGCTCGCCTCGGGCAGGTCGGTCACCGCCAGCGCCGCGGCGCTGGGCCTCTCCGTACCCACCGTGAGCACCTACCGCGCCCGCGTCCTCGAAAAGATGGGGCTGACCGAGAACCACCAGCTGGTCCAGTACGCGGCCGTCCACGGCCTCGCCGAGTAGGGACCGGTCGGTCCGGCGCCGCGGCCAGCGACGTGGCGATCCATGCATGCCGCTGCATTTGACATCCCGGTGCCTAGTCCTAAAATGAATCCATAAGGTAGCTCCTGCGGAAATTCGACATGCGGCGCAGCGGCGACGGACGCCGCGCACAGGAGGAGTCATGCGTGCATCGCGGGCGTCGTGGCCATGTCGGGCTCTGCTGGCGGCCGGATCGATCGCGCTGAGCAGGCTGACGAGACGGACGAAGCCGCCAGTCGTCATCGCGTTGGCGCTTCTCTCGTGGCTTGGCAACGCCGTCATGGCGGCGTCGGAGCCGGAGTTGGCGCCGCGGCCGAAGCGTTTGGTGCTGCTCCTGGACGGCACCGAGAACGGCCCTGAACAGGACGTGGACTCGTCCTACGGCTACAAGCTCTACAAACCCACCAATGTCCTCAAGACCTACCGCGCGATCCGGGCCGTGGACGAGGGTGTCGACCAGGTCGCCTATTACTCGGAGGGGGTCGGGTCCGAGATCGGCCAACCCACCCCCTTCTCCGGATTGGGAGTGTTCGTGGACCGCTTCCTCGGCGGGCTGTTCGCCTTCGGTTACGAGCCGCGGGTCAAGGATGCCTACCGGTTCCTGGTGGCGAACTACAAACCCGGCGATCAGATCTTCGTCTTCGGTTTCAGCCGCGGCGCGGCCGAGGCGCAGACCCTGGTGCGCTTCATCGCCTGGATCGGCGGCGTGCTGCCTGACAAGGACCTGGGCGGCATCCTGAAGAAGCAGGATGAGTATTACATCCCGGAGCTTTACGATGGCTTCAGGGGATCCCAGATCAAGCCGTACTCCCACTCGAACCAAGGCAAGGCGCAGGAGGTCTTCGATCGCATCCGCGCTCGCCGCTGCACATCAGAGCGCAGCGGTGGTCCGGTGGAGCTGGCGCAGTGCCGGCAGCGAGCGATCGGCGATCCGGTGGGTGCGCAGATCGATGTGTTGGGCGTCTACGAGACGGTCGTCTCGGTCGGTTCGCGCCTGGCGCCCGACGGCAGCGTGACCACGGTCGCGGAGAGGTACGCCTACCTGGTGGACAGGATCCCGCCGAAGATCGTCAAGACGATCCGGCAGGCACTCTCCGTCGACGAGGCGCGCTGGGACTTCAGACCGCAGGTCTGGCAGCCGGACGACGACAGCCTGGCCAAATCCGGAGCGCTGATGCAGCGCTGGTTCCCCGGCGTCCATTCCAATGTCGGCGGCGGCTTCCGCTACGACGAGCTCGCCAACCACGCTCTCGGCTGGCTGCTCGACAAGACCAACCTGCGCGCCGAGCTGGGATTGGATCCGGATTACATGATTCATTTCCTCCGGTCTTCCGAGTGCGCCGACGCCAGCCGGCCCAACTCGGACACCGCCGTGTACAAGTTCGCCGAGCTGATCCGCTTCAAGAGCGGGCGCGGGATCCGCAAGCTGGCGACCTGGGACAAGGCCGGGAGCTGGGAGCGGTCCGGTCTCGGCTTCCACGAATCGCTCGGCCGGCTGCTCATCGACGACTGCACCTATCGACCGCAGAACCTGCTCGAGTTCCTGGCGCAGCACCCGCAGCGCATCGCCGAGTTCCCGGCGTCGCAGCAGGGCGATATCCGCCAGATCGTCGAGCTCTCGCGGGGCGGCAAGCGGAGCCCGAAGCCTTATTATCTCTGCCGGCCGCCGGTCGACTGCACAGCGGCGGCGCCGGCCGCCCACTGAGCCGGTCACCCCGCAGGGCTGCCGAGGGGATCGCGTGGACGACACCAACCCGCAGGCGCGGGAGATGGCGGACGAGTCGATGGTGCGCACCCTGACGGCGCAGGCGGAGGCGCTCTGGCCGCCGCGCCCTGTTTCGCAGGGTCGGCGATGCCCGTGCTGGTCTCTTCCGAGGAGTAGAAACCGCATGGCGGGGACAACCAAAGAAGCTGGGCAGAGCACGGCGGCAGTGCGAGTTTTCGAGGCGGTCTACGAAGACGGAGTCCTCAAGCCATTGCAGGACCCGGGCCTGGCTGATCACCACCGCTTTTCGGTACGAGTGCAAGAGCTAGGGGAGATGGGGGCTGCCGACGACCTCGCGGCATGGCACCGGGTCTACGCGGGACTCGCCGACGACGACCTTGCTGCCGTGGAGGAGATTGCGCTCGACCGTAGCCGGTTTTCTCGCCGCCAGCCGGAATGACCACCGGCACCGCTCTCCTCGATACCGATACGCTTTCCGAGATTATCAAGGGGCGGGATTCTACCTACCCAGCGGCAGACGCAAGAGACTTGGCGTTGAAAGGTGGGGGGACGTCCCTGGTGAACGGCGGTCTCAGCCGCCGCCTTGGCGCTCGGCGAGCATGGCGTCGCCGTAGGAGAAGAAGCTGTAGCCATGGGTCAGGGCCTCCTGGTAGGCGGCCAGCACCCGCTCGCGGCCGGCGAAGGCGGCGACCAGCATCAGCAGGGTCGAGCGCGGCAGGTGGAAGTTGGTGAGCAGGACGTCCACCACCCGGAAACGGTAGCCGGGGGTGATGAAGAGGTCGGTGGACGCCGCTCCCGCCGGCACCTCGCCGCCCGCGGCGGCCGCCGCCGCTTCCAACGTCCGCACCACCGTCGTTCCCACCGCCACCACCCGCCGGTGCGCGGCGCGGGCGCTCGCCAGCGCCGCCGCCGTCGCCTCCGGGATCTCGTAACGCTCGCGGTCCATCACATGGTCCGAGACCAGCGCCGCCTTCACCGGCTTGAAGGTGCCGATGCCGACGTGCAGGGTCACCGGCGCACGCTCGACGCCGGCGTCGGCGAGCGCCGCCAGCAAACCGTCCGAGAAGTGCAGGCCGGCGGTGGGCGCGGCGATGGCGCCCGGCCGGCGGGCGAAGACGGTCTGGTAGCGTTCGCGGTCGTCGGGCTCGTCGGCGCGGCGGATGTACGGCGGCAGCGGCACGTGGCCCAGGCGGTCGAGGTGCGGCTCGATCGGCGCGGCGAAACGCACCCGCCGGCGGCCGTCACCGGCCAGGGATAGCACCTCGGCGAAGACGCCGCTGCCCGCGCCTGCGGCCACCAGCTCGATCACCGCACCCGGCCGGGCGCGCTTGCCTGGCCGCGCCAGCACCTCCCACTCGCGGTCGCCCAGGCGCTCGACGAGGAGAAGCTCCAGCTCGCCGCCGGCGCCGGCCGCTCGAGCGGCCGGCGTTGCCCCGCCGCTCGCGACGAGGCGGCCGAAGAGGCGCGCCGGCAGCACCCGGGTGTCGTTGACCACCAGCAGGTCGCCGGGCCGCAGCAGCGCCGGCAGGTCGGCGATCCGGCGGTGGCGCCCGTCGCCTTCGCGGTCCAGCACCAGGAGACGGCTCTGGCCGCGCGGCGCCGGCCGCTGCGCGATCGCCGCCGCCGGCAGCGGGTAATCGAAGTCGCGGGTCAGCAAGGCGCGATCAGGAGCCAGGCCGCTCGCTCAGGGACCGGCCGTGGCAGCCGCCGGCACCCGGCGCAGCAGGTCCTGGGCGACCAGCAGGGCGACGACCATCAGCAGGCCGGCGCACCAGAAGGGCCAGGAGGCGCCGCCGACCTGGAAGATCCAGGTGCCGGCGAGCGGGCCGGCGACCCGCGCCAGCGCGCCGAAGGAGCGCGAGACGCCGATCGTCTCGCCCTGCGCGCCGGCGCCGCTGAGGCGAGAGAGCAGCGCCAGCAGCGAGGGGTTGTGGAGGCCCGAGCCGATGGCCAGCAGGCCGGTCGAGAGCAGCAGCCATCCCGCCCGCGGCGGCGCCGGCAGCAGCATCAGGCCGAGCGCCATCAGCGCGATGCCGCCGACGATCAGGCGGCGGTCGCCAAAGCGCTTGACCAGCGGTCCCAGCAGCCCGCCCTGGACGATCACCAGCAGCACCCCGAGGTAGGTGAAGAGGCCCGCGATCGCCCGCGGCCCGAAGCCGAAGCTCGCCTGGCAGAACAACGCCAGGGTGGCCTCCATGATCGAGAAGCAGAACATCACCAGGAAAAAGAGCAGCATCAGGCTGCGCATGCGGCCGTCGCGCCACAGCTGGGCGAGATCCTCGAAGCCGAACAGCGACTTGGCCCGTGCCAGCCGGCGCGCCTCGGGCGGCAGCGATTCGGGAAGCACGAGCAAGGCGATCAGCAGGTTCGCCGCCGAGAGCGCGGCGGCGGCGTAGGGCACCGCCGCGATGCCGAAGCGGCTCAACGCGCCGCCCAGCGCCGGCCCGATGACGAAGCCGAGCCCGAAGGCGGCGCCGACCAGGCCCATCGCCCGCGACCGCCGCTCCGGCGTCGTGATGTCGGCGAGGTAGGCCTGCGCGATGCCGTAGTTGGCGGCCGCGATCCCCGACAGGCTGCGCGCCACCAGCAGCATGGCGACGCTGCCGGCGGTGGCGAACAGCAGGTGGGCGACGGCGCCGCCGGCGATCGAGGCCAGCATCAGCGGCCGCCGGCCGAAGCGGTCGGAGAGCCTGCCGAGCCAGGGCGCGAACAGCAGCTGCGCCAGGCTGTAGGAGGCGAAGATGACGCCGATCGTCAGCCGGCTGGCATGGAACTCCTCGGCGTAGAACGGCAGCAGCGGCAGGATCATGCCGAAGCCGATCAGGTCGAGCAGGATCGCCAGGAAGACCGTCAGGCGGGCGCCGCGCGGTGCCGGAGACGGCGACGACGGCGGCGGCGTAGCGGCCGGAGCGGTGGCGGCGTCGTTCACGGGGACGGGAGTCTAGCAGGTGCGGCCGGGCCGGTTGCGCTCTCGCCGGCCGCCAGCGCCGGCGGCGCCGCGGCCAGCTCCGGCCCGCGCCAGCGGGGATCGAGGGCGTCGCGCAGCTCGTCGCCGAGCAGGTTGAAGGCGATCACGCAGCAGGCCAGGGCGGCG
>DATGHG010000429.1:0-26409 GCA_035308185.1 Thermoanaerobaculia bacterium
CGTCCGCATCGACGGTTTCGAGGTCGGCGACGCCTCGTCGCCCAGCCTGCCGTTCGGGGTGAGCGCGCTGACCGCGCAGGAGGTCGCGGTGACGACCGGCGGCGCCGATCCGGCGGTGCTCACGCCCGGGCTGCAGATCAACCTGGTGCAGAGCCGCGGCACCAACGAATGGCGGTCGGCGCTGCGCGGCCTGGGCAGCGGTGGCGCGCTGGCCGGCAGCGCCCCGGCGGTGCGGGACCTGGCTCCGGGCCAGGCGGCCAGCGAGGGGGTGAGCGGCGACCGGGTGCGCGACCTGGCCACCGGCGGCGGCGAGCTGGGCGGTCCGCTGCTGCGCGACCGGCTGTGGGCATGGGGCGGCGTGGACCGCGCCTGGACCGCGCTCAGCGCCTTCGGCGGTCAGCGGCTCGACCTCTCCGACCTTGGCGGCGCCGCCAAGGTCGACGCCCGGCTGGCCGCCGGCAACAGCGCCACCCTGGCCTGGACCCACGCCGGCCGCACCGAGGACGGCGAGGGCGCCGGGCCGGACCGCGCGCCGCCCGCCACCCTGGAACGCCAGTCGCACGACGACGTCTGGCGCCTTGCCGACACCGCGATCCTGTCTCCCAGCCTCTACGCCGCCGCCACCGGCGGGGTGGTGGCCGCCGCCACCCAGGGGGTGCCGCGCGGCGGCCTGGCGACGCCGGTGGTCATCGATGCGGCCGGCGTGGCCCGGGGCAGCTGGTACGCCGATCAGGAAAGCAGCCACAGCAGCGCCGGCGGCGTGGAGGTGAGCGACTCCGGGCGCCTCGCCGGCATCGCCAACGAGCTGCGGCTGGCCGGCGAATGGCGGCAGACGGCGGAGGCGTCGCGGTTCCAGACGCCGGTATGGGCCCAGGCCACCGCCGGCCAGGTGCTCGACCTGCCCGCCGGCCAGAACGCGCTCGACGTCTGGCGCGACGGCAACGTCCGCGACACGCTGACCCGGCAAGGGCTGTGGGCCGCGGACACGCTGCGCTGGAGCCGGGCCACCGCCGATCTCGGCCTGCGCTTCGACCGGCAGACGCCGCAAAACCTGCCGAGCACCGCTCCCGGCGTGCCCGGGCAACCGCTGCTGCCGGCGGTCGATTTCGCCGGCAACGACGCCGGCGGCATCCGCTGGAACAGCCTCGCGCCGCGGCTGGCGCTCGCCCTGGCCCCGGCCGCGGCGCCGCGGCTGCTGCTGCGCGCCTCGCTGGCGCGCTATGCGTCGCAGCTCGACGGCGTCATCGCGGCCCGCCTCGACCCCGCGGCCGCGGCCAGCGCCGCCTTCTACCAGCCGGCAACTCCCGGTGGCCAGGGACTGGCCTTCTGGTATCCCAACGGCTTCGATCCGGCCCTACCGCCGGGGGTGTCCCCCAATGAGCTGGATCCCCGCCTGCGCCCGGAGCTCACCGACGAGGCCGTCGTCGGCGCCGAGCAGGCGCTCGGCGGCGATGGGGCGATCGGCCTGCAACTGGTCTACCGGCGCGTCACCGGGGTGCTCGAGGACCGCCTGCTGGTGCGCGACGCCGCGACCGGCGAGGTGCGGGAGGCGACGGTCAACGACTGGCAGCCCGCCGGGGTGGCGACCGGCACGCTGCCGAACGGCAGGCCCTACAGCGTGCCCTACTTCGATCTCCAGCCGGATCTGTCCCCGACCGGCGGCACCATGCTGACCAACGGCGACCGCCAGCAGCGGCTGCTGGGGGCGACGCTGGAATGGCGTCAGCGCCTGGCGCGCCGCTGGACGCTGCGCGGGCACCTGAGCTGGCAGGACTGGACCTGGAAGCTCGGGCCCGTCTACCGCCACTATGCCGATCCCACCCCGGCGCTGGTGGACGGCAACTACGACGGCCAGCCGGTGGCCGGGCAGTCGCTGGTGCCCGGCGCCGGGCCGCTCTACCTGACCAGCAACTGGTCCTTCGACCTGAGCGGCGCCGTCCAGCTGCCCGCCGCCTTCGCCGCCGCCATCGAGGTCCACGGCCGCCAGGGGTTCCCGCTGGCCTACTACCGCACCATCGGCCGCGGCGACGCCGGCCCGATCGACCTGCGGCTCACCGGCAAGGTGGACGCCTTCCGCAACGACGACCTGATGACCTGCGACGCGCGCCTCGACAAGCAGATCGCCGCCGGCTCCGACCTCGCCGTCGCCGTCAGCCTGGAGGCCCTCAACCTGCTGGCCGCCGGTCAGGTGCTGCGTCGCGAGACCAACCTCGGCGTCGGCCGCGCCAACTACGTCGACCAGGTGGTGATGCCGCGGCTGCTGCGGCTGGGCCTGAAACTAGACTTCCGCTAGGGCCGGGCCACCGCCGCCGCCGGTCGCCGGCCCGCCGCCGCCGCCGGCGGCGCCCGCGAGCGGCAGGCTGCGGGCGCGCACCTCCTCGGAGGTGAGCCCGTAGATCGGCGGCGTGGCGATCCCGAGCAGGCCGAGCATGGTGTAGATCTGGCCGCGATGGTGCACCTCGTGCTCGACCATGGCCCGGAGCCACTTCCAGGTGGTCATCGGGATGCCCGCCGGGGTCTCGCAGCGGCGCTCGAGATCGGCGGCGGAGAGGGCGCGGAAGATCGCCATCGCCTCGGCGTGCATGCGGGCCAGGAAGCTCATCACCTCGTCGTAGCCGGCGGCCAGCTCGGTGCCGTGGCCGGGGTAGCGGCTGGGCAGGCCGCGGGCGTTCTCGGCGAACATGTAGCGCTCGATGGCGCCCAGGTGCCGCAGCAGGTCGCCGAAGCTGAAGGCCCCGGCCCGCGGCGCCCACTCGAGGCGCTCGCGGGGGATGCAGGCGGCCACCCGCAGGGTGCGGCCGCGGATGCCGTCGAAGTAGGTGGCGAAGGACTCGGCGCGTTGGATCTCCATGGGCTGGCGCACCTCCTGGAAAGGCTGCCTGAGATGGTACGCTAAACGGTCGATGACGTCTGCCACCGCCGCGCCCGTCGCCGCCGCGCCCGCCGACCGCTCGGCGACCCTGCAAGCTTTTCGTCCGCTGCCGCGCACCGGCGTGGTCTACGTCACCGGCGAGGCCGCGGCGCGCGGCTACCGGGCCGGGCACCCGGACTGGTGCAACCTGGGGCAGGGACAGCCCGAGACCGGGCCGCTGCCGGGAGCGCCGCCGCGCATCGGCCAGCTGACGATCGACCCCGCCGATCACGAGTACGCGCCGGTCGGCGGGCTGTGGGAGCTGCGCGACGCGGTGGCGGCGCTCTACAACCACCTCTACCGGCGCGGCCTGCCGTCGCAGTACACCGCCGAGAACGTGGCCATCTCGGGCGGCGGCCGCGCGGCGCTGACGCGGGCGGTGGCGGCCCTCGACCAGGTGAACCTGGGCCACTTCCTGCCCGACTACACCGCCTACGAGGAGCTGCTCGAGATCTTTCGCCGGGTGTCGCCGATCCCCATCCTGCTCTCCCGCGAGCAGGCCTACCGCTTCAGCGTCGAGGACCTGCGGCGGGAGGTGCTGGGCCGCGGCCTGTCGGCGCTGCTGATGTCGAACCCCTGCAACCCGATGGGCAAGCTGATCTCCGGCGCCGACCTCGCCGGCTGGCTGGAGGTGGGGCGCGAGCTCGACTGCACCCTGCTGATCGACGAGTTCTACGCGCAGTACGTCTGGAACCTGGGTGCGGGCGAGCCTGGTCCGCCGGTGAGCGCCGCCCGCTACGTCGAGGACGTCGATCGCGATCCGGTGGTGATCGTCGACGGGCTGACCAAGAACTGGCGCTATCCCGGCTGGCGGATCACCTGGACGGTGGGGCCGCGGCAGGTGATCGAGGCGGTGGAGAGCGCCGGCTCGTTCCTCGACGGCGGCGGCTCGAAGCCGCTGCAGCGCGCCGCCATCCAGCTGATGGAGCCGCAGCGGGTGCTGGCCGAGGGCACCGCCATCCGCCAGGCGTTCGCCGTCAAGCGGCAGCTGATGCTGCGCCGGGTGCGCGAGCTCGGCATGATCCTCGATCGCGAACCGGACGGCACCTTCTACGCGTTCGTGTCGGTGCGCGACCTGCCCGACCCGATCGCCGACGGCATGGCGTTCTTTCGCGCTGCGCTCGAGCACCGGGTGATCACCGTGCCGGGACTGTTCTTCGACGTCAACCCCGGCCACCGCCGCGCCCAGCGGCTCTCCCGCTTCCACCAGTACGCCCGCCTCTCCTTCGGCCCCAGCCTCGACGAGGTGGGCCGCGGCCTCGACCGCCTCGGCGAGATGATCCGCGCCTTCGCCGCCTGAGGGGCCGGCGAACCCTCCAAGGAGTGCCCGCATGAGCCAGTCGATCCGCCGTCGTCCTGCGTCCGCGTCCGGCCGCCGTCGCCTGGTCGGCGCCGCGCTTGCCACCCTGGCGCCGCTCGCGCTCCTCGCCGTCCTGCCCACGATGGCGCTGCTCGCCGCGGCGGCGGCGACGGCGCCGGCCGCCGCGACGGAGGCGCCGCCGGAGGCCGCCAGGCCGGGCGGTTTCAACGGCCTGCAGGACCCGCCCGGGCTCGCGGCGCTCAAGTTCCGCTCGATCGGCCCGGCCTGGGGCGGGCGGGTGTCGCGGGTGGCGGGCGTGCCGGGCAACGCCAACGTCTTCTACCTGGCCTCGGCCTCGGGCGGGGTGTGGCGCTCCAACGACGGCGGCATCAGCTGGAGCCCCATCTTCGACGAGCAGCCGGCGACCTCCACCGGCTCGCTGGCGGTGGCGCCTTCCGACCCCAACGTGCTCTACGTCGGCACCGGCGAGGCCAATTTGCGCGGCAACGCGGCGCCCGGCGACGGCATCTACAAGTCGGTGGACGGCGGCAAGACCTGGAACCGGGTGCTGGCGCTGGTCGGCCAGATCGGCAGCCTGGCGGTCGATCCGCGCAACGCCGACGTCGCCTTCGCCGCCGTGCTGGGCCACGGCTTCGGCCCCAATCCGGAGCGCGGCGTCTACCGCACCCGCGACGGCGGCAAGAGCTGGCAGCAGGTGCTCAGGAAGAACGCCGAGACCGGCGCCTCCGACGTGGCGATCGACCCGACCAACCCGAACCTGGTCTTCGCCGGCCTGTGGCAGGTCCGCCGCCGGCCGTGGACGCTTCAGAGCGGCGGCCCCGGCAGCGGTCTCTACCTGTCGCGCGACGGCGGCGACAGCTGGAAGCAGCTCACCGGCAAGGGGCTGCCGGAGGGGATCTGGGGCAAGGTGGGGGTCGCGGTGGCGCCCTCGGACGGCCGCCGTGTCTACGCGCTGATCGAGGCCGAGGAGGGCGGCCTGTTCCGCTCCGACGACGGCGGCGATTCCTGGACGCGCATCAACGGCAGCCACGAGCTGCGGCAGCGGGCCTTCTACTACACGGTGGTGACGGTGTCGCCGAGCAACCCCGACGACCTGTGGTGCCCGCAGGTGACGATGCTGCACAGCATCGACGGCGGCAAGAGCTTCCAGCACGTCGCCATGCACCACGGCGACCACCACGACGTCTGGATCGACCCCAAGAACCCCAGGCGGATCATCGCCGGCAACGACGGCGGCGTCGACATCAGCACCAACGGTGGCGCCACCTGGACGGCGCCGGCGCTGCCGCTCGGCCAGCCGTACCACGTCTGGGCGGACACCCGGGTGCCGTTCCGCGTCGCCGGCGCGTTGCAGGACATCGGCACCGCGCAAGGTCCCAGCGACAGCCTGACCATCGGCGGCATCCCCAACGCGGACTGGTACGAGGTGGGTGGCGGGGAGGCCGGGTTCGTGGTGTCCGATCCCACCGACCCGAACGTCGTCTACGCCGGCGAGTACGGTGGCTACCTGTCGCGCTACGACCATCGCACGGGCGAGTCGCAGGTGGTCGGGATCTATCCCGAGAACCCTTCGGGACACGGCGGCGAGGACCTCAAGTACCGCTTCCAGTGGACCGCGCCGATCGCGCTGTCGCCCCACGATCCGAAGGTGGTGTACCACGCCGCCAACGTGCTCTTCCGCACCGCCGACGGCGGCCAGACCTGGACGGCGATCAGCCCCGACCTGACGCGCAACGACAAGTCGAAACAGGGCTGGGCCGGCGGTCCCATCACCGGCGACAACACCGGCGTCGAGATCTACTGCACCATCTTCGCGGTGGCCGAGTCGCCGGTCGCCAAGGGGGTGATCTGGACGGGATCGGACGACGGCCTGGTGCACGTCACCCGCGACGGCGGCAAGAGCTGGACCGACGTCACCGCCGGCATGCAAGGGCTGCCGGAGTGGGCGACGGTGACCGGCATCGAGCCGTCCCATTTCGACGCCGGCACCGCCTACGTGGTGGCCGACGCCCACCGGCTCGACGACCTCCATCCCTATCTCTGGAAGACCAGCGATTTCGGGCGCTCCTGGCGGCGGCTGGACGGCAAGCTGCCGCCGGACCTGTTCCTGCACGCGGTGCGCGAGGACCCGGGGCACCGAGGCATGCTGTTCCTGGGCACCGAGCACGGCGTCGCCTTTTCGACCGACGACGGTGCCGGCTGGCACGCGCTGCGGCTCAACATGCCGGCGGTGGCGGTTCATGACCTGGTGATCAAGGACGACAAGCTGGCGCTCGCCGCGCATGGGCGCTCGTTCTGGATCTTCGACCACCTGCCGGCGCTCTATGCCCTGACCGCCGCCGCCGGCCAGGACCGCCATGCCGGCGCGCGCCTGCTGGCGGTGCCGGATGCCGTCCGCTGGGACCTCCACCAGGGACCGGAGGGCTGGACCGGCGAGAACCCGGCGCACGGCGCGTCGATCTACTACCAGCTCGATGCCGCGCCCGCGGCGCCCAAGGACGAGGTCACGATCGAGATCCTCGACGCCAAGGGAGCGGTGGTGACGACGTTGTCGAGCAAGGCGATCGAGCCGATCGGCGTCAGCGAGAGCCCCGAGGACGAGGAGCCGATCCTGAAGCGGCGGCTGATCGCCAAGGAGCCGGGGGTGCAGCGCGCGGTCTGGGACCTGAGCTGGGCGGGGGCCGAGCTGATCCCGCACGCCACGCTGGATTCCGGCTATCCGGCGCACGGGCCGGAGGCGGTGCCCGGCAGCTACACCGTCCGGCTGACGGTGGACGGCAAGGTCTCGACGATGCCGCTGACGGTGCGCCCGGACCCGCGCGTCACCGCCTCGCAGGCCGACCTCGCGGCGCAGCTGCAACTCGCTCTCGCGGTGCGGGACGCGATCAGCAGCCTGACCAGGACGGTGGTGCGGCTGCGCGAGATCCGCCAGCAGCTGCTCGCCCGCAACGCCCTGATCAAGACGGACCCGCGCGCCGAGGCGCTGGTCAAGGGCGCGGCCGAGCTGGCGCGGCAGCTCGACGCGCTCGAGGCCAGGCTGCACAACCCGAAGGCCGAGATCACTTACGACGTCCTGGCGCAGCGCGGCGGCGCGCAGCTGTACTCGCGCCTGTCGCCGCTGCTCGACTGGCTCGACAGCGGCGACGGCCCGCCCCCCCAGGGCATGCGCGAGGTCTTCGCCGGGCAGCAGCAGGAGCTGGCCGCCCGTCAGGCCGACCTGGAGCGCCTGCTGGCCGGCGACCTGGCCGCCCTCAACGACGCCGCGGCGAAGCTGGACTTGCCGAAGATCTACGTGCCGCCGGCGCGGCCTTGACGCTGGAGGGAGCGAGTTGTACAGTGGCAGTGGACAGGTTGAGGTATGATCGAGACCACCTATACCAGCGCGCGCGCACGCTTGGCCAAGCTCCTGGACGAGGTGGCGGAGAACCGCGAGACGGTGGTGATCCGCCGCCGGAAGGGCGAGGCGGTGGCGATGATCGCCGCCTCGGAGCTGAGCGCCCTGACCGAGACGGCGCACCTGCTGCGTTCGCCGCGCAACGCCGAGCGGCTGCTCGCCGCCCTCGAGCGGGCCAGGTCGGGCGAAGGAGAGCGCAAGACCGTGGAGCAGCTCCGGCGCGAGACGGGACTTGGGCGGCAAGAGTGAAGCGGACCACCCATCCAGGCGCGAGGCGCTGTTCGAGCGCGAGTTCCTGGAGGACCTCCGTCACTGGATCGAGACCGACCGCAAGACGGCGCTGCGAGTCCTGCTGCTTGTCGAGGCGGTCCTGCGCGACCCCTTCCAGGGCGCCGGCAAGCCCGAGCCGCTGAAGCACCTGCTGGCCGGCGCCTGGTCGCGCCGCCTCACCCAGGAGCACCGCGTGGTCTATCTGGTGAGCCGGGAGAGGATCGTCTTCCTGCAGGCCCGCTACCACTATTGAAGCGCGAGAGCGGAGCCGTTCAACGGCTATTGAAACCAGCTGTTCAACGGCTATTGGAAGTACCCGTTCACGTCCAGGGCAAGGTGGACGCTGCCGGCGCTCATGTCGGTCTGCACGGTGATCGCGGCGTTGCCGTCCTGCGAGACGGCGACGACCGAGTTGCTGGCGATGACCCGCCCGGCGGGGAAGTTGACGATGCTGGCCAGCGGCGCGCCGGCGAGGTCGGCGGCGAAGGCCCGCAGGTCGCCGGCGGTGCCGCCGCCGATCGCGGTGAGGTTCGCGGACACGGCGCGGGCGGTGGCGGGGACGCCGCAGCGGCCGGAGAGCGCGAAGGTGCGCTGGCTGCCGCTTGCCAGCGCCGGGCCCGCCCAGGCGCCGGCCGGGTTGCGGGTGTCGAGCACCCGGCAGGGCGGCAGGGTGTAGAAACGGGCCGGGCCGGGCGCGGAGCTGGCGGGGGCCACCGCCAGGGTCGCCGAGAGCGCCGGCAAGGTCAGCGTCACGGCGCCGGCGGCGAGCGCGGCGGTCCCCGCCGGCCCGAAGCGGTTCACGGCGTCGAACTCGTAGAGCGCCAGCGTCGCCGACGGCGAGCCCGCGACCTGCACCTGCACCGTGTGGCTGACGAAGTCCTTGTTGAACAGCAGCAGGTGCAGCCGCGAGCCGGCGCCGGCGACCGCATAGGCGCCCACCGTGTCGACGTTCGAGCTCACCGCCTGCACGCTGTCGCCGGCCACTCTCGCGCCCTTGCCGTCGTAGTCCAGATACATCCGGAAGGCGTCCTCGACGCGGCTGCCCGCCGCCGGCGCCACCCAGCGAGTGGCGAGGTCCACGCCCTCGCGGCCGAAAATGGCGAGCGCCTCGGCCTGCGCCAGGGCGCTGCTGGCGCCATTGTCGTTGCCCCAGTTGTACTCGGAGATCGCCAGCCGGGTGCCCGGCAGCCTGCCGGCGATCCAGGCCTGCATGCGCGGGATGAGATCCACCGGCTGGCCGATCCACGACTCGTCGACGTAGGTCGGGTCGTAGAGCCCCTTCAAGCTGCGCAGCCGCAGCGCCGCGGTGGCCTGCGACTCGTCGTCGGAGAGCGCCACGCCGTTGGCCTGCGGGTAGTAGTGGACGTCCAGGTAGTCGAGCAGCCGCACGCCGTGCGCCGCCTGGTAGTTGGCCGCCTGCAGCAGGTACCAGTCGGTGAGCGCCAGGTTGCCGTGCGCCGCGGCGTCGCTGCCCGCCTGGCAGCCGTCGGCGGCCGAGAAGAAGTAGGCGCACCAGCCCCAATCCGCCGGCCCCAGAACCTGGGCCGCCGGGTCCTGCGCCTTGATCGCGGTGGCGACCTGCTGGCTGGTCTGCCACAGCTCGTCATAGGTCGTCGGCTGCGGATGGACGTCGCGGTGAGTGCTGTTCCACAGCGTCGGCTCGTTGTCGAGCGCATAGAGATGGACGCCGCCGTTGCCGGCGGTGCCGGCGATCCCCGCCAGGTGACCCATCCAACCGGTGACGAAGCTCGGGTCGATGGCGCGCGAGGTGTCGCGCGGATCGTTGCCGGTGATCGGCGTGCCGTCGGGATGGAGGCCGTTGCCGGCGTCGGGGTTGCACCACGAGGCGTTGCCGGTCGCCGTGCACTCGGTGGCCTGCTGCGGGCCGTACTTGGCCACCGAGAACCCCCAGCGCCGGGTGCGGTCGATCGGCGTCCAACCGATGGTCGGCACGGTGATCAACGGCTCGCCGGCGGCAACCCGGGTGGCGCCGACGAAGACGTCGGAGGCGGAGCCGTTCGGCAGCGCCTGCGGATCCGAGTTGTCGTTCGGCTCGTTGTAGAAGAACCAGTCGCTGGCGTCGTTGGCGATGTCGTCCTGCCACGAGTAGCGAGTGGTGGCGTTGCCGCCCCAGCGCCGCACCGGCCAGCGCAGGCTGGCGGCCTGGCCGTCGTCGCCGAAGTTGACGCCGTAGATCAGCGGGCTGATCGGGTGCCGCGCGGCTCCCGGGTCGACCGTCACCGTGATCGCCGTCGCGGTCGCCGGGGCCGCGGCGGCGGTCAGCAGCAATGCCACCGCCAGCAGGAAGCGGCGACCGGATGGCTGGACCGATGCAGGCGCCATGGTCCCAAGCGTACCGTGGTGGCGCCCCGCGCGATGTGGCAAACGTCACAGCGGGCGCCGATGGGCGCCGGAGCGCTATGATTTTGCCGGTCGCGACGACACGCCCGGCGATCGAGGGTGACGCCGGGAAGACCCAGGGGAGGACGCGATGGCGGGCAAACGGTACTGGTTGCTGAAGTGCGAGCCCGGGGCCTACAGCATCGACGACCTCGAGCGCGACGGCACGGCGAGTTGGGAGGGGGTGCGCAACTTCCAGGCGCGCAACCTGCTGCGCGACGAGCTCCGGGTCGGCGACGGCGTCCTCTTCTATGCCTCCAACGCCGAGCCGTCGGGTGTCAGCGGCGTCGCCGAGGTGGTGCGCGCCGGCTATCCCGACCCGTTCGCGTTCAAGCGCGGGCACAAGTACCACGATCCCAAGAGCGATCCAGCCGATCCGACGTGGTACTCGGTGGACATCGCCTTCGTCGAGAGATTCCCGGCGCTGGTGAGCCTCGCGGCGCTCAAGGCGACGCCGGGCCTCGCCGACATGATGGTGGTGCGGAAGGGCTCGCGGCTGTCGGTGCAGCCGGTCGCGGCCCGCGAGTTCGAGATCGTGCGCCGGCTCGGGCGGGGAGCGAAGAGCGAGGCGGCGAAGGCACCCGCGAAGCAGCAGGCAGCGGCGAAGGGGAAGGGAAAGGCGGCAGCGACGACAGCGGCAGCCAAGACGGCGGCGACGAAGACGGCGGCGCCGCCGAGCAAGGGACGGGTGCGGGGCGCTTGAGCGGCGACGGTTACTGGAACGTCCCGATCGAGGTGCAGTGCCCCTATTGCGGCGAACGGGTCGAGATCGCCGTCGAGCCGGACGTCTGGGGCACCATGGTGCAGGACTGCGAGGTCTGCTGCAATCCCTGGCAGCTCACCATCACCCGCGACCGTGACGGCGATCCGGACGTCAGGGTCGAGCGAATGCAGTAGCCGCCGCGCCGGAGCGGGACGGATCCATGGCAGGCGACAGCCAGTTGCCTCTGTTCGGGGACGGACCCGCGGCAGCGGCGAGTCCGGCGGGAGCGGATGGTGCCGCGGCAGCGGGCCGTGCCGCCGGCGGCACCGCGGCACCGCCGCGGTCGGCAACCGCCGGCGTGGGCGCCGCGGTGGTGCCGGCCGAGGTCGCCGAGCTCGCCCGCCGGCTGCCGGCAGGGCTCCACTTCGGCGGCTCCACCTGGTCCTTCCCGGGCTGGGCGGGCCTGGTCTACGACCGCGCCTACCCGGTCGCCCGTCTGGCGCGGCACGGCCTCGCCGCCTACGCCCGCCACCCGCTGCTGCGGGCGGCCGGCATCGATCGCACCCACTACCGCCCGCTGCCCGCCGCAGAGCTCGCGGCCTATGCCGCGGTGGTGCCGCCGGACTTCCTGTTCCTGGTCAAGGCGCACGACGCCTGCACCCTGGCGCGCTTCCCCGATCACCCTCGCTACGGCGCCGAGCGCGGCCAACCCAACCCGCGCTTCCTCGACGCCGGCTATGCCGCCGGCGAGGTGGTGGCGGCCTATGCCGCGGGCCTCGGCGGCAGGGGCGGCGCCCTGCTGTTCCAGTTCGCTCCCCAGGAGCTGGGCCCGCCGGCCCGCTTCGCGGCGCGCCTGCATGCTTTTCTGGCCGCGCTGCCGCGCGGGCCGCTCTACGCGGTCGAGCTGCGCAACCGCGAGCTACTGACCGCCGACTACGCGGCCGCCCTGGCGGGCGCCGGCGCCTGCCACTGCCTGAGCGTCCATCCGCGGATGCCGGACGTCCGCGTCCAGGCTCACCTCACCGCCGCCGCGCCGCTCACCGTCGGCCGCTGGCTGCTGGGCGGCGGTGCCACCTACGAGGCGGCCGGCAAACGCTTCGCGCCCTTCAACCGCCTGGCCGCTCCCGACCTGGCAGCGCGCCGCGCCTGGGCCGAGCTGGCGCGCCAGGCGCTGGCCGCCGGCCGCCGCTTCCTGCTGACCGTCAACAACAACGCCGAAGGCTGCGCGCCGCTGTCGATCGCGGCGCTGGCCCGGGAGCTCCTCGCTCCGCCCGCGCCCCGCGAGCCCTGAGACCGCGGCGGGGCGCGCGCCAGGTGGTTTCGAGTACAATTGCGCGACCAGAGAAGACTCTAAACCAAGCCGAGCATCGGTCCGTGGAAACTCGACCCACCCCCGGCGAGCGGCGTGCGGGACCGCCCGCACCCCAGCCGCCGACGCTGTCGATCAGCCGTTTCCTGATCCCGGTCCTGCTGTGCGTCGCGCTGGCGGCGGCGGCCCTGACGCTGGCCGTCTCCAGGGGCCAGCGGGGCGTCGCCGGCCTGCCGCGCCCGGCGCTGATGGCGGCGGCTGCCCTGCTGGCCGCGGCGGCGGCCTTCAACACGGCGAGGCTCGCCGCCGCGGCCGGCCGCCTGCGGGCGGCGCTGGCCGAGAGCCAACGGCGCCATCGCGCCTTCTTCGACCGCACCCTGGCCGGCATCTATCGCACCTCGGTCGACGGCCGCTTCCGCGAGTGCAACCCGGCGCTCGCCCGGCTCCTCGGCTACGGCTCGGTGGAAGAGCTGATGGGCGCCGGAGTCGGCGATCTCTACTTCGACCCGGCGGAGCGCGAGCGCTTCGTCGCCCGGCTCGCGGCGGCCGGCCAGCTCACCGGCTGCGAGTCCCGGCTGCGGCGCAAGGATGGCAGCGTCCTGTGGATCCTCGAGAACGCCACCTGGCGCCCGGCGCAGGGCGGCGATCCGGACCTCATCGAGGGCACCCTGTTGGATATCACCGACCGCAAGGCGGCGGAGAGCCAGATCGTCTTCCAGGCCTTCCACGACTCCCTCTCCGGGCTGCCCAACCGGGCGCTCTTCCTCGACCGCCTGCTGCTGAGCGTCGCCAAGGCCCGCCGCACCGAGACCGGGGTGGCGGTGCTGCTGCTGGACCTCGACCGCTTCAAGGTGATCACCGACACCCTCGGCCACGGTCGCGGCGACCAGGTGCTCTGCGGCGTCGCCGCGCGCCTGGGAGCGATGGTGCGCGAGGGCGACACGGTGGCCCGCTTCGGCGGCGACGAGTTCGGGTTCCTGCTGCAGTACAACGCGGGCGCCGGCGAGGCCGCCAAGGTGGCGCAGACCGCGCTCGAGCGGATCGCCGCGCCGTTCGACTTCGTCGACCCCGGCGAGCATCCGCTGTACGTCACCGCCAGCATCGGCATCAGCCTCTTTCCCTCCGACGGCGCCGATCCCGAGTCGCTGCTGCGCAGCGCCGACCTCGCCATGCGCCGCGCCAAGGAGCTCGGCGGCCACACCTACCAGCTCTGCACGCCGGCGATGAATGCCAGGGCGGTGACGCGGCTGGCGCTCGAGAGCGAGCTGCGGCGAGCCATCGAGCGCGGTGAGCTCGACGTGCTCTACCAGCCGGTGGTGAGCTTCGCCACCGGCATGGCGGTGGGCATGGAGGCGCTGGTGCGCTGGCGGCACCCGCAGCGCGGCCTGCTGCCGCCGGCGCAGTTCATCCCGCTGGCCGAGGAGCTGCGCCTGGTGATCCCGATCGGCGATCAGGTGCTGGCCGCCGCCTGCCGGCAGCTCAAGGAGTGGCATCTCGGCGACCTGCCCGGCATCCGCGTCGCCGTCAACCTGTCGCTGCGGCATTTCCAGGACCCCGGCCTGCCGCGGGCGATCGCGGCCCTGCTGCGCGACGCCGGCCTCGAACCGGGTTACCTCGACCTCGAGATCACCGAGAGCGCGGCGATGCAGGACCTCGAGCAGACGGTGGCGACGCTGGCGGCGCTGCGCCGGCTGGGCGTGCGCATCTCGATGGACGACTTCGGCACCGGCCAGGCCTCCCTCGGACATCTCAAGCAGCTGCCGATCGACTGCCTGAAGATCGACCGCGATTTCGTGCGCGACATCGATGGCGGCCCGGCCGGCCAAGCCATCGTCAAGGCGATCATCGAGCTGGGGCACGGCCTGGACCTGACGGTGATCGCCGAAGGCGTCGAGACCGAGGCGCAGTTCCAGTTCCTCGCCGCCCAGGGTTGCGACGAGTACCAGGGCTACCTGGCGAGCCGGCCGCTGCCGGCCGAGGAGATCGAGCAGCAGCTCGGCAGCGGCCTGTTGCTCGGCGGCCTGAAGACGTCGCGCTCGCAGGGAGCGTAGGCCCCAGGGGTGGCGCTCTATCCCGGCGTCCGCCGGCGCCAGCTTTCCGCGCGCCGCGCCCAGCGCTCGTGGTCGCGCCAGCGGTTGCGGATCTTGAGGTAGCGCGGCGAGAAGCCCTCGAGCGCGAAGCCGCAGCGCTGGACCAGCGCGATCGACGCCAGGTTCCCCGGCTGGATGTTGGCTTCGAGCCGGTGCAGGCGCAGGTGCCGAAAAGCGTGACGCAGCAGGAGCTCCATGCCCTCGGTCATGTAGCCCTGGTGGGCGTGAGGAGCGCCGACGTAGTAGCTGAGATAGGCGCTCTGCAGCGCACCGCGCACGATCTCGCTCAGCTGGAAAACGCCAATGATGGCGCCGGCGCCGGCGCCGTCGCCGGCGCGGCAGGCGAGCAGCGCCAGCGCATTGGGCTGCCGTCCACGCGCGAGGAAGGCCCGGAAGGCGACGCCGTCGAGGGGCGGCGACACCCAGGGCTGATGCAGGCGCCGGCTGGCGCGCATCAGCGCCACCAGCTCCGCCTCGTCGCTCGCCGCCGGCTGGCGCAGGTAGACGCGCAAGGCGCGCCTCAGCGCTGGCCGCCGCTCGGCGGTGCGGCGCCGGCCTTCGGCTGCTCCTGGTCCTTCTTGTCCTTGTCCTTCTCCTTGTCCTTGTCGTCGTCGTCGTCCTTGTCGACGTGGACCATCTTCAGGGTGGCGAGCTGCTTGGCGGTGCCGTCCGGGTTGCACTCGTATTGCAGCATCGTGTGCTGGATGGCGATCTCGTCAGGATCGCCCGAGCCGTCGTCGGCCAGCACGTCCAGCACGTTGGGGCCGCAGTCCCCGTCGGTGCCGCCGCCGAAACGGTGCTGGCTCTCGGTCTCGTTGACCTTGCGAACCAGCAGCGAGCCCGCCGCCGGAAAGGGGTCGCTCGACGCGATCACCACCTGGTAGCCCCAATCGGTGACGTCGCCCGGCGGGCCCAGCGCCTTGCGGTCGATGGTGGCCGAGATGGTGTGGCCGGAGCCCTTCACCCGCGCCGGGACGACGACGGCATCTTTCAACGCCGGCGCCTTGGCCTCGACCTCGGCCTTGACCCGCGCCGCCGGCAGCGGCGATAGGATGATGCAGCGGTCCCAACCGTCCTCGGGTGCGAAGCGGACGTTGAGGCCGGGCAGGCCCTGGGTGAAGCCGTGCGGCTTGGGCTTGGCGGCGGGTGCGGCGGCGCCGGCTTTGGTGCCTGTGGTGCCGACCTTCGTGCCTGCGGCGCCGGCTTTGGTGCCTGCGGCACCGGCGGCGTCGGCAGGCTTGCCGGCGGTGGCCTGGTCGGCGGCTGCTGGTTCGCCGGCCAGCGCCTCGGCGCCCGGCGGTGCGGCCGTCCCGGCCTCGGCGGCGGGTTTCTCGGCGCCGGCCGCCTCGCCGCCCGCCTTCGTGGCGCCGGCGCCTGCCTTCTCTCTCGCCTTCTCCTTCTCCTTCTCTTTTTCCTTGGCGGCGGCCTTGCGCGCCTTGCGGTCGAGCGGCTTCCTGGTGGGCTCGACGCGGACGAAGACGAACACCATCTGGACCGAGAAGCCGCTGCCGGTGTGCCACGGATCTTCCAGCTTCGCCGCCAGCTCGACGGCGAGGTCGACGCTGTCGCCATGGACCTTGAGATCGAAGCCGGTCATGTCGAACGACCCCGGCTTGTAGACCGGATCGGTGGGATAGGTGATCTTGCCCGGGCCGTTGTCGTCGTCCTTGGGATCCTGGAACGACACCTTTTGCGCGGCCGTCGCCGGCATCGCCGCGGCCATCGCGAGCCCCAGCGCCGCCGCCACCGCCGCTGCCCGCCAGTGGAGCTTGCGCATCTCGGACCTCCCTCCAGGCCACCGGGGCCTCGGGGGAGGATATCCGAGATGAGGACCGCCCCGGCGTGCTAACGTTCGAGCGCGGGGCGCGGGCCGCGGTCACGGCGGGCGGTCGCGGCGCCGGCCCCTGACAAATTCCTGGGAGGGAGCCCTGGATGGCTGAGAACCCGGAGGCGGCCGAGACACCGGTCACGCCGGCAACCCCGCAGGCTCCGGAGAGCTTCGGGCGGGTGAGCCGCATCGGCTTGGTGGGCATGGGCAGGATGGGACGCAACCTGTGCCGGCTGCTCTACGACAGCGACGATCTGGTGCTGACGGCGCTGAGCGCCGCCATCGACCCGGCGGCGCTGGTCTATCTGCTGCGCTTCGACACGCTCCTGGGGCGGTTCCCGGCGCCGGTCGCCGTCGCCGGCGACCTGCTGCGGCTCGGCGACCGCCAGGTGCGGCTGCTGCCGGACAAGCCGCCCGGCGAGATCCCATGGGGCGAGCTGGGCATCGACACGGTGGTCGACGCGACCCGGGGCGGCCGCACCCGCGCCGAGCTCGAGCGCCATTTCGTCGCCGGCGCCCGGCGCGTCTTCCTGTGTGCGCCGGCTGCCGAGCCGCCCGACGTCACGGCGGTGCCGGGACTCAACGAGGACGAGCTGCGCGGCGAGCAGCGCATCGTCTTCCTCGCCTCGCCGCTGATCCACGCGCTGGCGCCGGCCCCAAGGTGCTGCTGGAAGCCTTCGGCATCCGCCGCGCCTTCCTCACCCTGGTCCAGGCCTATTCCGAACAGCAGCACCTGGCCGACATGCCGGCGGCCGAGCCGCGCCGCGGGCGCGCCGCCGCCGAGAACGTCGTGCTGCAGCGGACCGGCGCCGCCCAGGCGCTGGGCTGGCTGGTGCCCGAGCTGCGCGGCAAGGTGACCGGGCTCGCGATGAACGTGCCGGTGGCCGACGGCTCGGCGGCGGACCTGGTCTGCTGGCACGAGCGGCCGGTGACCGTCGAGGAGGTGAACCGGACGCTGCGCGAGGCCGCCGCCGGGCGGCTGGCCGGCATCCTCGACTACGAGGACCAGCCGATCGTCTCGTCCGACGCGCTGCGCCGCGAGTCCTCGGGCACCTTCGACAGCCTGGCCACCATGGTGCTGGCGGGCAACGTCTCGAAGACCCTCACCTGGTTCGACAACGGCTGGGGATACGCTCACCGGCTGCTGGACCTCATCCGGCGCTTCCGGGAGATCGACGCCCGGGTGGCCGCCGGCGCCAAGGAGACCGGGCGATGACCAGGATCGGCATCAACGGCTTTGGCCGCATCGGCCGGAGCGTGTTTCGGGTCCTCTCCGACCGCCCGGGCCTCGAGGTGGTGGCGATCAACGACCTGTTCGAAACCGGGCAGCTGGCCTACCTGTTGCGGCACGACACCGTCATGGGGGCCTTCGACAAGGCGGTGAGCCACGACGACCACGCCCTGTACGTCGGCGGCAGGCGCATCGCCATGACCGCGGAGCGCAACCCGGCGGCAATTCCATGGGGGGACCTCGGAGTGGAGGTGGTGATCGAGTCGACCGGCGTCTTCACCAGCCGCGAGCAGATCGCCCAGCACCTCGCCGGCGGCGCCAGAAAGGTGATCCTGACGGTGCCGGCCAAGGACGAGGTGGACGCCACCGTGGTGCTCGGCGTCAACGACGCGGTGCTGCGGCCCGAGCACCGGCTGGTGTCGAACGCCTCGTGCACCACCAACTGCCTGGCGCCGCTGGTCAAGATCCTCGACGACCGTTTCGGCGTCGAGGAAGGCTTCATGACCACCGTCCACGCCTACGCCAACGATCAGCGGCTGGCCGACGCGCCGCACAAGGATTTCCGGCGCAGCCGCGCCGCCGCCGAGAACATCATCCCCACCACCACCGGCGCGGCGCGGACGGTGGGCAAGGTGCTGCCGCACCTCAAGGGCAGGCTTGACGGCATGTCGCTGCGGGTGCCGGTGCCCGACGGCTCGCTGGTCGATTTCACGGCGCGGCTGCGCGAGCGGCCCGACGCCGCGGCGGTGAACGCGGCGGTGCGCGAGGCCGCGGCCGGGCCGCTGCGCTCGATCGTCGAATACAGCGAGGCGCCGCTGGTCTCCACCGACATCATCGGCAATCCGCACTCGTCGATCTTCGACGCCCTCTCGACCGAGGCCGACGGCGACGGCTTCGTGCAGGTCGTCGCCTGGTACGACAACGAATGGGGTTACTCGAACCGGGTCGCGGACCTGGTCGAGCGGTTGGCGGCGATCGACGGCGCCGCCTGACCCCCGCGGCCCCGCGCCGGCGGCGGACCCAACCTGCACTGACATGGCAAGACGCATCGGCATCCTCACCGGCGGCGGCGACGTGCCGGGCCTCAACATGGCGATCAAGGTCTTCGTCGGCCGCATGGAGGAGGCGGGCTGGGAGGTGATCGGGCTGCGGCGCGGCTGGGCGGCGCTGCTCAACGTGATGCCGTCGCCGGAGGCCGACAACTCGGCCTGGCTGGGGCCGCTGACCCGCGCCAACACCCGCACCATCGACCGCAGCGGCGGCACGGTGCTGCACACCTCGCGCATCAACCCGGCGATGATGAAGCCGGAGAGCGTGCCGGCGCACCTGCGTGGCCGCGAGAGCGGCCGCGACGCGGAGGGCCGCCTGGACCTCACCAACGTCGCCCTCGAGGTGCTCGAGTTCCTGCGTCTGGAGGCGCTGGTCGCCATCGGCGGCGACGGCACCCTGTCCTTCGCCTGCCGGCTGCACGACGAAGGGGTGCGGGTGATCGGGGTGCCGAAGACCATGGACAACGACGTCTTCGGCACCGAGTACTGCATCGGCTTCTCGACCGCCGTCACCCGCTCGGTCAACTTCATCCACGACCTGCGCACCGCCGCCGGTTCGCACGAGCGGTTCCTGGTGGTCGAGCTGTTCGGCCGCTACTCCGGCGAGACCTGCCTGCTGGCCTCCTACCTCGCCGGCACCGACCGCGCGCTGATCGCCGAGGTGCCGTTCGAGCCGGCGCGGATCGTCGAGCTGCTGGCCGAGGACAAGCGCAGCAACCCGAGCAACTACGCGGTGGTCGCGATCTCCGAGGGAACCTATCCGGTGGGTGGCCGGCCGGTCGAGACCGGCGATGCCGACGTCGTCGGCAACCGCGAGCTCGGCGGCGTCGGCCGGCTGCTGCGCCATGAGCTGCAGAAGCGGACCGGCGACCGCGTGATCTACCAGCGCCTCGGCTATCTGATGCGCTCCGGGCCGCCGGACGCGCTCGACCGGCTGGTGGCCAGCAACTTCGCGCTGCTGGCGGCCGACCTGGTGATGGCGGGCGAGACCGGCAGCCTGGTCGCCATCCTCGGCGGCCGTTACAGCACGGTCCCGATCGCCACCGCCCGCGCCGGCAGCAAGCAGGTGGACGTCGAGCGCTTCTACGACCGCGCCAACTACCGCCCCAAGATCGTCGGCGTCCTGGACCTGCCGATGTTCTTGCATTGAACGCCAAACCGGCCTCGCCGCGGGTAAAGTCCTGAGGACGCCACCCCGCCGCGGGCTCGCTCTCGAAGAGGAGATTCCCCGATGTCCACGTTCAGCAACCCCGTCGGCGAAAGCGGCGCCGCCGCCGACGCCTATGTCGCCAACCTGCTGAAGCTGGTCGGGGACCGCGATCCCCTGGAGGTGCTGGAGGAGCTGCCGCAGGCGCTGCGGGAGCTAACCGCCGGGCTCGACGACGCGGCGTTGCGCAAGCCCGAGAAGCCCGGCAAGTGGTCCGTGATCGAGGTGGTGCAACACCTTGCCGACGGCGAGATGATCACCGGCTACCGTCTGCGCATGATCCTCACCCACGACGAGCCCGAGATCCAGGCCTACGACCAGGACCTGTGGGCGCGCGAGCTGCGTTACAACGAAGCCGGTCTGGACGAAGCCCTGGAAGCCATCCGCGTGCTGCGGGCCGCCAACCTCCGCCTGGCGCGGGGGCAGGAAGCCAGGCTAGATCGCTTCGGCATGCACTCCGAGCGTGGCAAGGAGAGCGCACGCCGGATGATCCGCATGCTCGCCGGCCACGACCTGGTCCACCGGCGGCAGATCCAGAGGATCCGGCTCGGCATGGGGCAGGGCTGAGGTGGTCGGGCGGCGGCGCGGCGGCTCGGGTTGCGAGCGCGGCGGCAAGGGCGATCGGCAGCCCGGGCCGCTCGGCGATTCTGCCCGAGGCAGCGCCATCAGGCGAGCTGGAGTTCGTAGGTGAAGCCGAGATCCCGGACCGACCGCCGGCACAGCCGGCAGCGGCGGCCGAGGAAGCGTGACTCGCTCCAGCCCTCGGGATCGGGTGGTGACAGCACGTAGCGGCCGCCGGGAGCGAGGTGGTGGATGCCGAGCTCGGCGGTTTGGTGGTGCCGGGGTTGCCCGCGCCGCCCGCGCGCATCGACCAGCCAGAGCTCCGGGACGCCCGCCATGGCGTAGAGCGGCGGCAGGCGGCGGCGGTCCTTGCCCACCGAGCTGTCGCTGATCACCTCCACCACCAGGTCGGGGGCGCCCTCGAGCTCGATGAAGGAATCGGCCTCGCCGCCGGCGGCCGGCACCCGGATCACCCGGCCAGATTCCAGCGAATCCCAGAGCACGGCCAGCACATCCGGTTCGACCGACAGCTGGGCGTCCACCGACACCACGCGCGTGCAGTCGACGAAGACGCCACCCCTGCCCGTGCGCACCACCTGGTCATAGAACGCCGCGGTCAGGGCGGTCTTCGCCGCGCCGTGCAGGAAGAGGTTTTCGGGGCTCAGGTCGATCTCCAGCTCGCCGGCGAGGAAATCGATGCGGCCGCGGTCGGGGAAGCAGTCGCTGGAGGACCAGCGGCGGAAGCCCGCAAGGGTGTCTACTCCCGCCGGGATGCGCAGCGCCTCGCCTGACTCGATTGACGGATTCCGGTCCATATTGCTGACCTCCTGCTTCTCTTGAGACGGATTCGGGCTCATCTTCCTGTCCCTCGTGCCATGGTACTGCTGCGGCTCGGCATGGGCCAGGGCTGAGCAGGCAGCGCGAGGTACGCCGCCCGAGCAAGCGAGGAGTGGCGAGCCGCAAGCCGCGCGGCGGCGCCGTCCGTACGGTCAGTAGAGCGGGCGTTCAGCCCGGCAAGGAGGCAGCGATGCTGGGATCGAGAGTACGCGCAGGCGCCGTTCAAAGCCCGATCGTCGGCTCCATCGTAAATAGCTACGAATAAACCTGTTGTAGAGACTACAGGTGTAGGGCGAAGTAGCGGCCGGGCGTGCTATCCACGCCCATCCGCATCGGCCGCACCACCTCCAAACGAGCGGCTCAGAAGCTCCGGCTGACCGCCCTGGCCGGCCGTGGTGGCAGCATGATGCGGCTCATAAAGGAGGTCAGAGGAGGTATGCTCGAATAGTGTCGGCTGCAAGCCAGCCGATGCGACCTCATGGGGCTGGCTGTCCCCCAGGGTCAATCCGATGCCGGGGAGCTGAAGGGGGTCGTCATGGCTTCGCGTTCCGCAGTAGACCTGCTCGCGGATATGCGTGACCTAATCGCAACCGATCCAGTTCTTGAGCACAATCCTCTGCGCGACCTCTTACCGGAGACGCGAAGAGGGTCTCGTCGAAGCCGCCGAGCGTCTGCTGGGACAGACCCAGCGGTATTATTCGGGGAGCGCGGCTTTTCAAGTGGCGCTCCAAAGGTTGGTTGAACCTTGGCTGCTCTCTGGAGAGAACTATATCGATTGCCTTGGGCGTCTCCTCCGTGTAGATGGTGCCTTCCATCAAGCTCTCGTGGCTCTTCATCCCGAAGCGATGCGGAGAGGTCAGCGGTGACAAGAGGAAAGTTGGCAGCAACCCAGAGGAGGTGAACTACGACCACAAGATTGCTACTTCCGCCGAGCCTCAGCTTTCCTCGCGGCGCTCAGCCGCGAGCGCCTGATGAGTTCACGGCGGATGGCTTTATCTTCCTGTTGCAGGGAAATGCTGGTAGTTGTTTGCAGATTGATTTCCACGAAGACACTGAGCCTTTCACGCCCGTTCTTGACTCGGGAGTTTCTACGCCTGTTAAGAAGCGTGGCGTTGAACGAAAGCCCCACCTAGTCCGACTTATCCTAGAATTGGCGACAGAGCGCCGGCTGGATTTGATCTTCGTCCCACTTGGTCAGAAATCCACGATCCGTGTAGTCTCCACCGACGGCGAGTTGTGTCCAGCCAAGGCGGTCTTAGAGACCGGGTGGCAAGGCATAATAGTTGACTCGCATCTGGATAACATCGGGCTCTACAATCAGCGACTGGCGCCCATCGTCGACGGCATGTTCCTGCCGGAGAGGTTCGACTTGATTTTTGCAACCAGCGACTCTGGCTGCGACCAATTTATTAGCAACAAAATGATGGTCACCTGCGACTCTTACTCCCGACGCTCTTGGAAGTTATTGCGAGAAATGTCTGAAGAGGAGATTGACCAGGGCGTGCGTTCTGGACCGCATCTCGTCGAATTGGGTGTTCGTCCGCCCTCGTGGCGGGAGTAGGCGTCAGAGACTTGCGGGTCCAGTGTCGTGAGTTTTCCGGTCCTGCAGGTCGAGCTTCCACGATGTCTTTCGGCATGGATCACTCCAAGGGGGCAATCGGCATAAGCGGCTCCTGCTTCCTGGCAGCTCTCAGTGGGTTAAGAACTCAGTTCGCTGCAGCGCTTCCCATTCCACGACGATTCTCAGCACCCTTGATGTCAGCTCGCCGCACAAGATGGTCAGGGCGATATCGATGATCGACTGCACGAGCGAAACCGGCGGCAACATCATGCCCTTGACGCATGCCGCTGGCTGGTTTGGTCATTTCGCGGCCCTGGCGTTCGGCCCCGGAAACGCCAGGCGGTTGCCGGTGGCGATTAGCCGCTGGCTGTCGACGGCGAACCCTTTGCTGGTGGCATCTCGCCGGATGGGACTGCCTGCGCCACCCCGGAGAGGACGATCTTCTTGTCCCCAAATGCCGCTACCAGCTCTAAGTGTCCGCCCAGGGCAGCTACATAGCGCTGCAAGGTGGAGACTTGGCACTCGGCGAAGTTCTCTCGACTCTCCAGGCGGGAGATGTCCGCCTGATCGATCTTTGACGCGTCTGCCACATCTGATTGTGTCTTGCCGGCCGCTTCGCGTAGGGTTCGCATCGTAAGATGGACTCCCCGCTGCGCGCGCAGCCCACGGCCGAGAACCCTTACCGGTTCCGCTTCACGCTCGACTCGCTGCTTCGTTGCCTGACTCATGATGGGCCTCTCGCTTCGTAGACTTCCCGTTCGCCGGCCGTCGCCCGGCGTGCACTGACGATCCGATCTCGTTCATCGCGTTCGACATGGACCACGAAGAGAACGCGCTCGCGAAGCGAGGTGCCGATGACCACCATGCGGTCCTCTGACGATTCATTTTCGATGTAGACAGCGAAGGGATCCGCGAAAACGGTCGCAGCTTCGGGAAACGAGACGCCGTGTTTCGCCAGGTTGGCCTCGGCCTTGGCAGAATCCCACTCGAAGTCGCCGTCGACTACGGTGGCCATGGGCAAGTATGGGTTAAAGCCCATGTTGTCGTCAATCCTGGCCACCTGCCGCTGCCGGACCCGCTGACGCCAGTGCTCGGTAGACATGGGTGCACGGCCATTCTGGATGCTGGCGGCCAGGGTGAAGATGGAGACCTTGTCCCGTGGTGGGTGCGGCACGGCGCTTGGCGCCGGCTGGAGGCGGTAGAATGGCCCGCCTTGACGGGATCTCGCCAATGACCGACACCACTTCATCTGTGCCCGGACGCGACTTCATTCGCGACATGGTCGAGCGGGACCGCGCTGCCGGCAGGCATGGCGGCAGGGTGGTCACCCGCTTCCCCCCGGAACCGAACGGCTACCTCCACATCGGCCATGCCAAGTCGATCTGCCTCAACTTCGGCCTGGCACAGGAGAACGGCGGCACCTGCAATCTCCGTCTCGACGACACCAACCCCGAGACCGAGGACCAGGAGTACGTCGAGGCCATCCAGGACGGCGTGCGCTGGCTGGGCTTCGACTGGGGGGAGAACTTCTTCCACGCCTCGGACTACTTCGAGCGGCTTTACGACTTCGCCGTCGAGCTGATCCGACAGGGCAAGGCCTACGTCTGTAGCTTGAGCGAAGACGAGATCCGCGAGTACCGGGGCACGGTCACCGAGCCGGGAAGGAACAGCCCCTACCGCGACCGCTCGGTCGAGGAGAACCTCGATCTCTTCCGCCGCATGCGGGCCGGCGAGCTCGCGGACGGCGCCTGCGTGCTGCGCGGCAAGATCGACATGGCCGCTCCCAACATGAAGCTGCGGGACCCGCTCTTCTACCGCATCAAACGGGCCACCCACTACCACCGCGGCGACGCCTGGTGCATCTACCCGATGTACGACTTTGCCCACCCGCTCTCGGACGCCATCGAAGGCGTCACCCACTCGCTGTGCACGCTCGAGTTCGAGAACAATCGGGAGGTCTACGACTGGCTGGTCGATTCCCTGCCCTTCCCGGACCCACCGCGGCAGACCGAGTTCGCCCGCCTCAACCTCACCTATACCCTGATGAGCAAGCGCAAGCTGCTGGAGCTCGTCGAGCGCAAGCTGGTGGCGGGCTGGGACGACCCGCGCCTGCCGACCCTCGCCGGCCTGCGCCGCCGCGGTTTCACGCCCGCGGCGCTGCGCGACTTCTGCGAGCGCATCGGCGTCGCCAAGGCCAACAGCACGGTGGACGTGACGCTGCTGGAGCACTGCCAGCGCGAGGATCTCAACCCCCAGGTCCCGCGCGTGCTCTGCGTGCTGCGGCCGCTGCGGCTGGTGATCGAGAACTACCCGGAGGGCCAGGTCGAAGAGCTGGACGCGCCGTTCTACCCGCACGACGTGCCCAAGGAAGGGAGCCGCACGGCGCCGTTCTCGCGGGTCCTGTATATCGAGCAGGACGACTTCGCGGAGGTGCCGCCCAAGGGCTTCCATCGCCTCTCGCCCGGCCGCGAAGTGCGGCTGCGCTATGCCTACCTGGTTCGCTGTGAGTCCGTCGTCAAGGACCCCGCGAGCGGCGAGGTCGTCGAGGTCCGCTGCACCTACGACCCCGCCACCCGCGGCGGTTCGGCCCCGGACGGCCGCAAGGTGCCGGGCACGCTGCACTGGGTGTCCGCCGCCCATTCGCTGCCGGCCGAGGTGCGCCTCTACGATCGGTTGTTCCGGGTCGAGCGGCCGGATCTCGAAGAGGGCGGATTCGAGGCTTGCCTCAACCCGCGGTCCCTCGAAGTTCTCACGGGCAGCCGCATCGAACCGGCGGCGATGGATCCGAGGCTGGGAGAGAGGTTGCAGTTCGAGCGGCAGGGCTACTTCTTCCGCGACCCGATCGACTCGCGCCCCGGCCAGGTCGTGTTCAACCGCATCGTGCCGCTGCGGGACTCGTGGGGCCAGGAGGTCCAGAAGCAGGCAACCGTCGCAGCTGCCCCGCCCGCCGCGCCGAAGGCACCCGAAGCGAAGCCGGCGAAGGTGCAGGAGGCAAAGGTCCCCGATCCGCTCTCGGCCGAGGAGCTGGAGCTGCTCGAACAGCTGCGGCCCGGGCTCCTGCCCGTCGTCCAGCGTGTCCTCGCGGCGCATCCCGCGGAGGTGGAGCGCTACCGCAACGGCAAGACCGGGCTCCTCGGGTTCCTCGTGGCGCAGGTGATGAAGCAGGTGGCGCAAGCCGGTGGTAAGGCCAACCCCAAGCTGATCAACGTGTTGCTGACACGGGAGCTGGGCTCGCCTTGATGGCGATGGCGGGCGGCAGTGGCTCCTGGCGATGAAGCCGACATTCGTCGCGGTCACGCCGTTGATTCCGGCCGGCGGCAGCTTGCCGGCCGCGCTTGCCTTCTACGCCGACCACCTGGGGTTCTCGATCGTCTGGCAGGGCGATGGCATGGCAGGCATCCGGCGAGACGGCGTCGCGTTCAATCTCGTGGTCAACGACGACCGGGTATGGGCCGACAACGCGAGCTTCAGCATCGGGGTCTCCGATCTGGAAGCGCTGTACCAGGAATACCGCGAGGTTCCCGCGAAGGTCGGTCCGCTCGAGCTTAAGCCCTGGGGCCGACGTGAGTTCCATATGATCGTGCCGTCCGGTGTGTGCCTGCAATTCTACGAGCAGTGAGATGGCTTATCTGCCGCGGATCCGGTCTCGATGCGCGCCACACGAGCCGGCGGCGGATCGCCAGACACGCTGCTAGATCTTGAACACCAGCCCCTTCTTCGCCGGGGTGTTGGGGAAA
>DATGHG010000430.1:0-2211 GCA_035308185.1 Thermoanaerobaculia bacterium
TCGCTCACGGCGGCCGGTTTTCGCGAGACCGGCCGCTTTGCGCATTCCGACAACTGGGTCGGGCCGGATGGTACGCCGGTTCAATTCACTGACGACCCGGCTCTCCGTGCCGCCGTGTCCCGGGCGGAGCCGATCGAGATCGCAGGCATTCCACTGCTGGTGATCCGCAGCGCCGACCTGCTGCACGAGAAGCTGCGGGCAGCGGCGGACCCGGCTCGCCGCCGCTCGAAGCGTTTGCAGGATCTGGCCGATGCAGAGAGCCTAATCGAGGCCGATCCAGCGGCGGCGGCGGCGCTCACCGACGAGGAGAGAGCGACGCTGCAGCGTCTGCCATAGGATCCCGCACGGTGCGGCCGCGGGCTCCCAAGGCATCGCCACCCAGGGACGACGCCGGCGACGAGGTCTGAGGCGCCGGCGATGCGGCGGTGGGCTCCTCCGGCACCGGCGGCGTCGCGGGCGCAGCGATCCCCAGGCCTGCCAGCAGCTCGCCGCGCACCGCCAGCAGCTGGACGCGGGCGTTGAGCAGGCCGGCAGCCGCCTTGATCTCCTCTTCGCGGGTGTCGGCCAGAGCCGCTTCGCGGCTGTCGAGGTCGTCGGGGTTGGCGCGGCCCTCGGCGGCCAGGGCGCCCTGGATGCGCAGGTCCTCCTCGGCCACGGCGCTGGACTGGCGGGCGAGGTCGGCGGCGGCCTGGGCCTGATCCAGGGCGGCCTCGGCGCGGTGGACCTCGATCTCGAGCTGCTCGGCGCGCGCCCGCTGCTGCTGCTTCAGGCGGTCGAGGCCGGCATCCGCCTGTGCGATGCCGTCGCGGCGGCGGCCACCGCTCCACAGCGGCACGGTGACCGCCAGGGCGACGCTCCAGTCGTCTTCCCGGAATTTGACGTAGAACTGATCGACGCCGTTGGCGCGCGACAGGCGCGAGTACTGGGCGTCCGCATCGACGGTGACCTGAGAAAAGGCGCCCAGATTGAGCCGGCGGGCGCGTTCGAGCAGCTCGATCGCATGGGCCGCATGGGCCAGATCGGGGTCGGCGTCGCGGGCGGCCGCGAGGGCGCCGGCGCGCAGGTCGCGGCCGGGCTCGGGGGTCCCCGCCAGCGGGTCGTCGGGCAGCGCCAGCGGCGCGTTGGCGTCCAGGCCGAGGCGGCGCCGGAGCTCCCAGAGATCGACGTCGCGGGCGGCGGCGACCTCCATGCGGCGCAGCCGCGCCCTGGCCTCGCGTAGCCGCGCCTGCGCCAGATCGAGGTCGGTGACGCGGGACTCGGCGCGGAGGTCGGCGGCGCGGCGGGACATCGACTCGTAGGCGGCGAGGCGGCGCTCGGCGCCTGCCAGCAGCTGCTGGCCGGTCCAGCAGCGCGCGTAGAGGTCGGCGATCTCCCGCGCCGCGTGCACCCGTGCCCGCTCGTAGGCGGCCCGCGCGGTGGCGGTCCGGGCGCGCGCCTGCAACCCCTGGGAGCGCTGCTGGTTGTTGTACAGGCTCTGGTGGAGGTCGACGCTCACCACCGCCGGCACTCTGCCGACGACGGCGACCGGCAGGCCGCGGCCGACGCCCGGGGTGGTGCTGACCTCGGCCCCAGGGCGAAAGGCGTCCGCAGCCAGTTGGGCACCGGCATTCTCGACCTGCGCGGCGGCGGCCGCGGTGGCGACCTCCGGAGAGTTGGCGAGCGCCAGCTCGGCGGCGCGCCGGAGGGAGAGGACGGGCGGCGCGCCGGCGGGCGCCGGCGCCGGCGGGAGCTGGGCGAACCCGGGGGTCCCGCCGAGCGCCAGCAACAGCAGTGCCGCCGGCGCCGGCCCAATCTTCCCGCGCGCCGAGAACGCAAGCTTGCAACGGGCAGCGCACGAGGCGATGCCTCGCAGTGCGAAGAAAACCTTTCTATTCATGTCGCAGCGCCTCCACGGGGTTCATGTTGGCGGCGCGGCGGGCCGGCACCAGGCCGAACAGCACCGTGACGCCGCAGGAGAAGACGAAGGCGAGCACCGTCGCCGTGGCGGAAACCTGGACCTTGATGGTGTGGACCAGCAGCTGGGCGGCGAGCGGCAGGGCGAGCCCACCCATCACTCCGAGCAGCGAGCCCACCGAGCCGAGCACCAGCGCCTCGAACAGGAACTGCTGCAGGATGTCGCGGCGGCGGGCGCCGACCGACATCCGCAGGCCGATCTCGCGGGTGCGCTGCTCGACCGAGGAGAGCAGGATGTTCATGATGCCGACGCCGCCG
>DATGHG010000431.1:0-5957 GCA_035308185.1 Thermoanaerobaculia bacterium
CGGCCGCGCCCTGGCCGCCGTGGCCGTTACCGCGATCGCCCTGATCGGCTGCCCGGCCCCCGGCGGACCCGCCGCCTGCGCCGGCACGCTCGGCGTCGTGGTCATCGCCTGCCTCTGGCGCGGCGGCGCCTGGGCGCGCGGCGCCCGGCTGGGCTTCCTTGCCGGGCTGACACCCTGCTGGCTGCCGGCGGCCGCCCGCGCCGCCCACGCCTGCGACGGCAGCATCTGCCTGGCACTGCCGCCGCTCTGCCTGGTCGCGGGCGCGGTGGCCGGGCTGCTGCTGGGTTGCCTGGGCCCGCGCCTGCCGGGGCACCGCGACCGCCGCTTCTGGCTGGCAGCGGCCGCGGCGGCGATCCTCGCCGGCGCCACCGGCTGCCTGCCCGCCGGCCTTGCCGGCCTGGGCGGCATGGCCCTCGGCATCCTCGCCGGCGCGGCGGCGCCGGCGCTGGTCGCCCGCGCCGCCTGAATGCGGCAATGGCCCGGACGGAGACCGCCCGGGCCACGGTGCAGCGATCGCGCGCCGGGATCGCGGCGCGATTACTTATGGTCGTACTCGATGGCGATCTTCAGCTGATTGATCGCCTCGTTGCAGGCGGCGATCGCGGCCACCCGGTGGCCGCCGAAATCATGCGGCGCCTTCTGCATGTATTCGATCGCCGCCTGGACCGAGGTGATCGCGTGCTGCAGGCGTGGATGCGGCTCCGCCGCGGCGGTGACCGTCGAGGAGCCAAGGGTGGCGGCGAGGAAAACGAAAAGCAAGACGAAGGCCATCCTGCGGACATGCTGGGGCATGATCAATTCCTTTCCTGGCAATCCATTCCGGAATTCGTGCGGGAGTCGCTCGCTCCCTCTCTCCGGTTCCTAAAACCCGCCAACATCGGGTTTCCTGCGGCGCCCTGGCGGTCGCCGCCGGGGAGACGCCGCGGCGGCGCCGCCGCTCTCAGCCGGCGCCGGCGCTCTCTCGACCGGCGCCGACCGCGGCGCCCACCGGCTCGCAGGGGATGGTGATCACGGCTTCGAGGCCGCCGCCGGGGCGGTTGCGGGCGGCGATGTCGCCGCCGTGCTCTTCGGCGATGCGGCGGGCGATCGGCAGGCCCAGGCCGGTGCCGGTGTCGTGGGTCGAAAAGTAGGGGTCGAAGATGCGCGCCAGCAGGTCGGACGGCACGCCGGGACCGGAATCGAGCACCGCGATGCGCGCCAAGCTGCCGCGTGCAGCGCCGGCGCCACCGCCGACGCCACCGCCGGCGCCGTCCACCCGCTCCACCCTCACCACCACCCGGCCGCCGCCGGCGCTGGCGCGCAGCGCGTTCTCGATCAGGTTGCGCACCGCCCGCGGCAGCAGCTTGGCGTCGAAGCGCGCCTCGATCGCGCCGCTCGGCGTCTCGAGGTCGACGCGGACGCCGCGCGGCGGCGCGGCGCGATAGCCCTCGACCAGGCCGGCGACCGCGGCCGTCAGGTCGCCGGGGCGCGGCTCGATGCGCGGGATGGCGCTGTAGGTCGAGAACTCGGAGGCGATCGAGCGCAGCTCCTCGACCTGGGTGAGGATGTTGGCGGTGCAGCGCTCGAACACCGCCGCGAAGTGCTCGGGATCGCGCTGGTAGACCTCGCGCATGTGCTCGGCGGAGAGCCGGATCGGCGTCAGCGGGTTCTTGATCTCATGGGCGATCATGCGCGCCATCGCCGCCCAGGCGAGCAGCCGCTGGCCGCGCAGCTCCTCGGTCACGTCCTCCACCACCAGCAGCGCGAAGGGTTCGCCCTGGCCCGGCAGCGGCACCCACACCAGCGACCACTCGCGCTCGCCGGCGGGGTCGCCGAGGCGCACCGTGGCGCGCGCCATCTCGCCGCCGGCCGAGCGCAGGAAGGCGGCCACCGGCGCCAGCCGTTCGGCGCGGCCGACCAGGCGCTCCAGGCTCTGGCCCACCGCCACCCCGAGGAGCTCCGCCGCCACCCGGTTGTGCATCAGCACCCGCCGCTCGCGGTCGAGCGACACCACCCCCGAGGCGATGTTCTGCACCACCCGATCGACCACCTGCTTCTCGCGCAGCAACCCCTCGCGGCCCTCGGCAATGCGCCGCGCCATGTCGTCCACCGCCGCCACCAGCGCGGCGAGCTCGAGCTCGGTGGGCGCCAGGTCGAGCGAGCGGGCGCCCGCGGCGATGCGCCGCGTCCCCTCCACCAGCTGGGTGATCGGCCGGGTGAAGTTCTGCGCCAGCCGGTTGCCCACCGCCGCCAGCAGCGCGAAGAGCGCCGCCGTCACCAGGATGGCATGCCGGCGCAGGTGGACCAGCTGGCGCTCCGCCTCCTCCTGCTGCGCCAGCAGCGGCAGCGACACGAACAGCCGCGGCTCGCCGGCCGGGTCGTCGCCGGCCAGGTGCAATGGCGCGTACAGCTCGAGGTACTCCACGTCGCCGACGCGGTTGGTCAGCGAGTAGAGGTTGCGGGCGCGCAGCGCCAGGCTCGAATAGACCGGACCCGGCAGGCGGGTCGGCAGCAGGCCGGCGGTGAACAGCTCGTGCTTGCTCGACGCCGAGAGCCGGCTGCGTCCGTAGAGGTTCACCGGCCGCCGCACCAGCTCCGAGATGGTCGTGAGCTTGGGATCGAAGGTGCCGGGATCGAAGGCGTAACCCACCGGCTCGGCGCGGATCTGCTCGTCGAGCAGCCGCTCGGCGGCGGCCAGCGCCGCCTGGCCGGCGATCGCCTGCTGGTTGAGCATGTCGAGCCCGACCGAGCGCACCAGCAGGGCGTTGAGCGCCAGCAGCGGCAGCAGCAGCAGCACGGTGTAGACCAGCAGCAGGCGCCGCGAGTAGGAGCGCACGGTGCGCCGCAGCAGGTCGCGGAAAGCGCTGCGCGGCAGCGCCAGCAGCGCCGCCGCCGGCGCCGCGCAGGCCAGCGCCAGCAGCAGGCCCACGGCCCAGTTGGCGGTGCGCTCGACCGCCGCCAGCGGGCTCTCGTCCGGCAGGTAGATGGCCTCCCAGGCGCCGGCCGGCGATGCCCCGCCCCCTGCCCCGGCCGCACCGCCGGTCGCCACGGGCATCGGCTGCACGTAGGCACGCGCCCTGCCCGAAGGGGTCTCCACCTCGGAGATCACCGCCTGCGCGGCACGCAGCCGGCCCGCCAGCGGCGGCCGCTCGGCCCAGGGAGAGAGCGCGGCTCGCCCGTCCGGGGCGGTATACAGCGCGAACAGCCCCGGCGCCGCCAGCTCCTCGACCTGCTCCGGCGTGGGGTTGCCGCGCAGCAGGCCGAGCTCGACCCGCACCAGCCGCCGGCGGTCCTGGAAGCGGAAGCCCGGGCGCGGCAGCAGCCAGTAGCGCACCACGCCGGGGCGGCCGTCCGCCAGCCTGACCGGCGCCTCGCCGCCGATCGGCCGCCACCCCGGCAGCCGCAACCCGCTCAGCCGCTCGCCGTCGATGTCACCCTCGGCGGTGAGCGGCATGCCGAACGCAAACGACGACACCAGCGCGTTGCCGGAGCGGACGGCGACCGCCGACAGGGCGTTCGGCCGGGACAGCGGCGAGGCGCGCCACAGCGAGTAGGCGAGGTCCCGAGGATCGAGGCCGACCGGCGTGCGGGGCGCCAGCTCGTCGAGGTCGAGATGTGCGAAGTGCGCGCCGACCTCGGCGCCGAGCGCCGCCAGCTCGCGCGGCGCCGGCGGCGCCAGGCGGGCGAGCAGCTCGCTGGCGTCGTAGGTCGCCAGCCGCGCGCGATAGGCGGTTTCCCACACCGCCGCTCCGGCCAGGGCGGCGATCACCGCCATCGCCGCCAGCACCGTGCCCTGGCCGCGCCGCCGCCGGTCGACGAAGCGCGCCGCACAGGCACCGCCGGCCGCCAGCAGCGGCACCGCCGCCCAGGTCGCCTCCGACAGCGCCGCCCCGGCCAGCAGCAGCCCGGTGGCGAGCCAGATCCAGCGGTCGCCGGCGGCAGGCGCGCTCGCCGATCCGCGCCGCGCCGCCAGGCTCAGCAGGCCGAAGGCGGCGCCGCTCCAGGCCAGCCGGATGCACCAGTCGGTCGCCGGCACCATCAGGCCGTCGCCGGCGGCGAAGGGCCCGCCGGCGAGCTGCGCCGCCCAGGCCGCGGCGAACAGCAGCAGGATGGCGGCGGCCCCTGCCGCCATCACCCACCCCGCCGGACCACCGCGCCCCCGCCCCGCCGCCGCCTCGCCACCGGCACCGCCGTCGCCGGAACCCGCGACCGCGCCGGCGGCGACCCCCGCCACCGCGCTCGGCCCGGACGCGGCGCGGGCAGGCCGCTGGCGCCGGGCTGGGCCGGCCAGGCGCCTACCCCTCCGGGCCCCCCCGCCGCCCGCCACCGCCAGGCTGAGCAGGGCCAGCGCCATCCCGATCTCCAGCGCCATCGTTGCCGGTGCCGGCACGCCGGTGAGCATCGCCAGCGCGAAGAGGCCCGCGAGCAGCAGCGCCGGCACGCCGGCACCACGCTCCTGGCCGCCCGAGAACGTCGACATCGCCGGCAGGGCCACGCCGACGCCGCGCATCACGCCCAGCGCCAGCAGCACCGCGGCGAGGCCCGCCCAGGCCAGGCCGGTCGGCCAGCCGGGGGCCGCGCTCGGGTTGTCGCCGCCGGCGGCGCCGGCAGGCAGCGGCTCGACCTCGAGCGTCGGCGCCCCGGCGAACCGCACCTCCACCGACCCCGGATGGGCCTGCGTGGGGTTGTCCACCAGCGACCAGCGCAGCGAGCGCCGCGGCAGGGCCGCGGCAGCCAGCTGTTCCCAGGCGCCATGCAGCCGCGCCATCAGGGCGGCCGGAGCCAGCGCCGCCGCACCGCCGGCCGCCTCCGCCACCGGCGCCTGGGGCAGCCGGCGGGTCGGGAAGCTGGCGCCGGCCACCAGCCGCCACGGTCGCCGCGATTCGTCCAGCGGTTCGGCGGCGTAGAAGGTCACGGAGTTGAAGCCGGCGCGGTAGGAGAGCCCCGATCGCGGCCACTGCTCGGGCTCGTGAACCAGACCCTCGCCGGCCCACGCCACGGGGTTGCCGTCGCGGTCGATCAGCAGCAGGGCGCGGCGGCGCTCGCTTCCCGGCGGCGTCAGCCGGCCCAGGCGATCGAAAGCCGCGAGCGTCGCGGCTTGCACCGCGCTCTGGGGCGGCGGCGCCTCGGGCGGATGGTCGAGCACGTCGAGCGGGCTTGCCGGGCGCCGCTTCATGGCGGCGGCGGCCGCCGCCGCCTCGGCGCGCAGCCCTTCCCAGACCCGCCGGTACTCCGGCGCCTGGCGCGCGATCCAGCGACGGTCCGAGAGGCTCTCCTCCCGCGCGACGATGCCGGCGCCGGCCAGAGCCGCCAGCGCCACGACCGCCAGCAACACCGCCAGCGCCGCCTCGCGCCGCGGCAGGCGCGGGCGCCGCCAGAGCCACAGCAGGCAACAGGCGAGCAGCAACAGGAAGGAGTACGGCGGCCGCAGCAACGGCGCCGCCAGCGCGGCGGCGAGCAGCGCCGGCTCGCGCAGGCGGCGGAGAGTCACGCGTGCGCCCGCCATCGCCGCCACGGCAGCCCGGCCTCAGCCGGCGGCGCGCGGCGGCGCCAGCATGGGCACGTCGACGCCCTGCTCGCGGGCGCAGGCGATCGCCGCGTCGTAGCCGGCGTCGGCATGCCGCACCACCCCCAGCCCGGGGTCGCCGGTCAGCACCCGGTCGAGGCGCCGGGCCGCGGCCTCGCTGCCGTCGGCGACGATGACCATCCCGGCATGCAGCGAATACCCGATGCCGACGCCGCCGCCGTGGTGGACCGACACCCAGGTGGCGCCGTTGACCGCGTTGAGCAGCGCGTTGAGCACCGGCCAGTCGCCGATGGCGTCGGAGCCGTCGCGCATCGCCTCGGTCTCGCGGTACGGAGAGGCGACCGAGCCGGCGTCGAGGTGATCCCGTCCGATCACGACCGGCGCCTTGACCTCGCCCGTGCGCACGAGCTCGTTGATCGCGAGCCCCGCCTTCGCGCGATCGCCGTACCCG
>DATGHG010000432.1:0-4676 GCA_035308185.1 Thermoanaerobaculia bacterium
TCGACGTCCTCCGCTCTCGCGAACCGGCGCGCTACAGGTTAAGTGTATCGATCGGTCCATGGCGGTGGACGGCGGCGATCTTGAAGCTGGCGTCACCACTTCGTGCGGAAGCGTCAGGTCTGCCGCGCCGCCCGGCGGCGACCTGGTCAGGCGCTGGCCAGGTAGCGGCGGGTCGAACGGCGTCCGAGCGTCACGGCGATGACCGAGAGGGTCAGCACGCCGCAGGCGGTGAACACCAGCGGGATGTTCTTGCCGGTGAGGTCGCCGGCGATGCCGCCCAGGGCCATGCCGAGCGGCGCGACGGTGGTGCCGAGCGCCGCCCACAGGCCCATCACCCGGCCCCGCAGCTCGGGGGGCGAGGAGCTCTGCAGCAGCGTCTGCAGGTTGACGTTGATCAGCCCGAGCATGAAGCCCAGGGCGAAGGCGACCAGCAGGGCGAGGCCCAGGCCGTGCACGAAGCCGGCCGCCAGCAGGGGGGTGGGCGACAGCGGGATCACCACCAGCAGGAAGCGCGCCCGCGCCTCGCCGGCGACCCGCACCAGCCCGGCCACCAGGAAGCCGGCGATGGTGCCGCAGCTGATCGCGGCGAGCATCAGGCCGTACCACTTCGCGCCGGCATGGAGATTGAGCTTGACGAAGAAGGGCAGCAGCGGGAACACCGCCATGACGGCGAAGTTGTAGGAAGCCGGGGCCGCCATGAAGGGCAGCAGGCCCGGAGTGCGGCGGACGTAGGCGAAGCCCTCGCGGATGGAGGCGGCGAACTGGCGCGCGCCGGCGGCCAGCCCCAGCCGCTCGCGCACCGGCCGCGGCGGCATCCGCACCAGCGCTTCGCTGCCGGCGGCGAACAGGAACGACAGGCCGTCGAACAGGAACAGCCGCGGCGCCCCGAGCACGGCGTAGAGCATGCCGCCGACGGCTTGGCCGATCAGCTGCGACGCCTGGATCGAGAGCAGGTTGAGCGAGTTGGCCGCCGCGAGCCGACCGGCCGGCACCAGGTCGGGGATGGCGGCGGCAAGCGCCGGCTGGAAGAAGCCGTTGACCACCCCGGAGATCGCCGCCACCGCGAACAGCAGCGCCACCAGCGCCGGCGTCGCCAGGCGCCCGGACAGCATGGCGCCCGCCTGGACCAGGAGCGCGGCGCCGGCGATGCAGTCGCAGGCGACCAGGATGCGGAGGCGCGGGAAGCGGTCGGCGACGGCGCCGCCGATCGGCGCCAGCAGGGCCATCGGCAAGATCATGCAGGCAGGCAGCAGGCCCATCAGGGTCGCCGAGCCGGTCGCCTCCAGCGCCCAGAAGGCCATGCCCAGGGCGAAGGCCTGATTGCCCAGCTGGCTGACCGCCTGTCCCTGCCAGAGCAGCAGGAAATTGCGATTGATCAGCTTGGTGGGGGCGGCCGGAGCGGCGCTGACGGCGATCGACACTCTCAACGAAAGTGCCGCGGGCGGGCCGCGCGTGGACATCCGGCGCCGCGCCGCCGCGGTGCGCGAGATCTGCCGCACGCCGGCGCGCCGCTGACGCTTTCTCCATGAATCCGGCCGCCGGTAGTCGAGAACCGTATCGTTATCCTGACAGCTCGCGATGGCTCCTGGCGCGGAACCGCGGGAGCTCGCTGTAGCCGCGTGTGCAGGAGGCGCCACGCGGTGCCAGGAGATCCCGGACGTGGCCAGGCGGCAACCCAGGCGCCAACCCAGGCAGCCAGATCGACGCCGGACGAAGGCGGGCGCGGCAGCGGCGCGGGCGCCCGGCGAGCGGTCTCGCCTGGTCGTCGCGCGGCTGCGCCGCGAGGCGGCGCGGATCCTCGACGTCGAGCCGGCGGCGCTGCCGCTGGACCGTTCGCTGCTGAGCCTCGGCCTCGATTCGCTGAGCGCCGCGGAGCTGGCGGCGGCGATCGCGGTCGGCATGGGCGTCGAGCTGCCCCTCGACAGCCTGCTGCAGGGACCCAGCCTCGAAGAGCTGGGCGAGCGCATCCTGCTGCTGCTCGCGGTGCCTGCCGCGGCGGCGGATGGCGCACTGGCGGCGGTGGCGGATGGCGCACTGGCGGCGGCGGCGGCGGGGCCCGTTGCTGGCGGCGGCGGCGCTGGACGCTTCCCGCTCTCCTGGGGGCAGCGCGCTCTCTGGCTGCTCGACCGCATGGTGCCCGGCGGCAATCCGGCCTATGTCATCGGCGGCGCGGCCCGCATCCGCGGCGAGCTCGACGCGACGCGACTGCGCCAGGCGCTGGGGGCGCTGGCCGAGCGCCATCCCGCCCTGCGCTCGACCGTCGTCGAAGTCGGCGATGCCGCGTTCCAGGTGGTCCACGACGAGCCTCGCCTCGCCTTCACCAGCGAGGAGGCCGGCGGCTGGAGCGAGGCGCGGCTCCGGCAGCGGCTGGGCGAGGCGGCGCAGCGGCCCTTCGATCTCGCGCGGGGGCCGCTGCTGCGCGTCGCGCTCTTCCGGCGCACCGCGACCGATCACCTGGTGGCGCTGGCGGTGCACCACGTGGTGGCGGACTTCTGGTCGCTCGGGATCCTGGTCGAGGAGCTGGGCGCGCTCTACGGCGGCCGGCGCCTGCCGCCGCTCGCCGGCTCCTACGCGAGCTTCGTGCGCGGCCAGGCGGCGCGGATGGCGGGAGCGGCAGGCAGGCGCCTGGCGGCCTTCTGGCAGGACTCGCTGCCGCCGGGCAACCCGGCGCTCGAGCTGCCCACCGATCGCCCCCGGCCGCCGCTGCCGGGTTTCCGCGGCGGCTCGCGGGCGCTGTCGCTGGCGCCGGCGCTGACCGCGAGCGTCCACGCCCTGGGCCGGCGGCAGGCGGCGACGCCGTTCATGACCCTGCTGGCCGCCTTCCAGGTGCTGCTGCACCGTCATAGCGGTCAGCAGGAGCTGCTGGTGGGCACGCCGACCGCCGGGCGCGGCTCGCCCGATCTCGACGGCGTCGTCGGCTACTTCGTCAATCCGGTCGTGCTGCGCGGCGATCTGCGGGGCGAGCCCTCCTTCGCCGCGCTGCTGGACCGCGTGCGGCAGACGGCGATCGCGGCGTTCGCCCACCAGGATTACCCCTTCCCGCTGCTGGTCGAGCGGCGGGGCGGCGCGCGCGATCCCGGCCGCTCTCCGGTCTTCCAGGTCATGTTCGTGTTCTACCGGGAGGCGGGGCACGGCGCGCGCGGCCTGGCCGGCTTCGGTCTCGGCAGGGAGGGGGCGCGCCTCGACCTCGGCGGGTTGGCGCTCGAGTCGGTGCACCTGCCGCGGCGCAGCGCCGAGCTCGACCTCACCCTGCGCATGGCCGAGATCGACGGCACGCTCGCCGCCGAGCTCCAGTTCGACGCCGACCTCTTCGACGCCGCGACCGCCCTGCGCATGCTGGCGCAGCTGCGCACGCTGCTCGCCGCCGCCGCCGCCCAGCCGGAGCGGAGCGTCGGCGAGCTGCCGCTGCTCGACGCCGGCGAGCGGCAGCAGCTGCTGGAGTGGAACGACACGCTGGTGCCGTATGCCACGGAGCTCTGCCTGCACCAGCTGATCGAAGAGCAGGTGCGGCGGACGCCGGCGGCGACGGCGGTGACCGCCGGCGGCGAGCGCCTCACCTATCGCGACCTGAACCGGCGCGCCAACCGGTTGGCGCGGCGTCTGCGGCGGCTCGGCGTCGGACGCGAGGCGGTGGTCGCGGTCTGCGTCGAGCGCTCGCTGGCGATGGCGGTCGGCCTGCTGGCGGTGCTCAAGGCGGGCGGCGCCTACCTGCCGCTCGATCCCGGCGACCCGCCCCAGCGCCTGCGGTTCATGCTCGCCGACTCGGGCGCGCGGGTGCTGCTGACCGGCGGTGGAGCGGGTCGGCGGCTGGCGCGGCGAGGTAAAGCGGGGCCGGTGACGCTGCGCATCGACGCGCCGCCGGCGAAGCGAGGGGCGGCCGCGCCGCGGGATGCCGGTGCGGAGCGGAACCTGGCGGCGTCCCGGCGGTCGGCCGCGCCGGACAACCTGGCCTACGTGATCTACACCTCGGGCTCGACCGGCCGTCCGAAGGCCACGATGAACACCCATCGCGGCATCGTCAACCGGCTGCTCTGGATGCAGCAGCAGTACCGGCTGACTGCCGGCGACCGGGTGCTGCAGAAGACGCCGTTCACCTTCGACGTCTCGGTCTGGGAGCTGTTCTGGCCGCTGCTCGCCGGCGCGCGGCTGGTCATGGCCCGTCCGGGCGGGCATCGCGACCCCGCCTACCTGGCGGCGACGATCGCCGCCGACGAGATCACCGTCCTGCATTTCGTGCCGGCGATGCTGCGCGCCTTCCTCGAGGGCACCGCGGCGGCTGCCGGCGGCGACGGGGCCGCGGCGGCTGGCGGCGGTGCGCCGCGGCTGCCCGCGCTGCGTCGGGTGATGGCCAGCGGCGAGGCGCTGTCCTACGAGTTGCAGCAGCAGTACCACGCCGCGATCGCGGCGCCGCTGCACAACCTCTACGGCCCCACCGAGGCGGCGGTCGACGTCACCCACTGGACCTGCGACCCGGACCGCCCGCGGGTGGTGCCGATCGGCCGGCCGGTGGCCAACACCCGCATCCACCTGCTCGACCGCGGCGGGCGCGAGGTGCCGATCGGCGTCACCGCCGAGCTCCACATCGGCGGCGTGCAGCTGGCGCGCGGCTACCTGGGGCGGGCCGACCTCACCGCCGAGAAGTTCGTGCCCGACCCCTTGGCCGCCTGCCCCGGCGC
>DATGHG010000433.1:0-8402 GCA_035308185.1 Thermoanaerobaculia bacterium
GAGAGCGACGCCGCTGCCGCGCCCGGTGTTGGGGTTGTGGAGTCGGGGGGTTGGGGGGTTGGGAGATCGGGGGGCTGGGGGATCGGGGAGGCGAGGAGCAGACCTGGCATCGACCTTGGTATCCTTGGGTATTCTTGCCGTTGCCAAACCCGCCGTCCAGGAGGCTAACTCATCGCCGCGCTTTCCTCCGCTGCCGCCGACGCCTCTCGACCGCTCACCGGCGATCCGGTGGCACCGCCGGCGGGCCGCTCGGCGGCGGTCCCGGCGCCGGCGCCGCGCCGCCGGCGCCTTTGGGCCGCGGCCGGCCTCTGCCTGTTGCTGGCGGCCGGCGCCGCCTTGCGGCTGCTGCAGGCGTTTCCCAGCTACAAGTATGCCAACGACGCCGACAGCGCCCTGAGCGCCCTCTGCGCCTTCAAGGTGCTGCGCGGCCACCACCCGGTGTTCGTCTCCGAGGTGCGCATCGGGTCGCTGGTCGGATTCGAGACCGCGGCGCTGTTCGGGGTCTTCGGCATCTCGCGCGACAGCTTCGCGCTCGAGGCGCCGCTCGTCGGCATGCTGCTCCTCGCCGCCTGGTACCTCTTCCTGCGCGAGACCCTGGGACCGCGCCTGGCGCGGCTCGGCCTGCTGTTCGCGGCGATCCCCGCGCCCGCCTTCGCCTTCTGGACCTCGCTGCCCACCGGCTATCCCGAGACCGTGATGCTGTGCGCGGCGGCCTTCTGGCTGGCCGCCCGCCTGGCGGTGGGCGAAGGCGGCCTGGCCTCGGCCGCCGGCCTCGGCCTGGTGGTTGGCCTCGGCTGGTGGAACTCCTTGCAGACGCTGGGCTGCACCGTGCCCGCCCTGCTCTGGGTGGGGTGGCGCCGTCCGGCGCTGCTGCGCCGCCGCGGCCTGCTGCCGCTGCTGGCAGGTGGCTTCCTGGCCGGCGCCTTTCCCTGGATCGCCTACAACCTCCACCATCCCCTGGCGAGCTTCCAGGGCAACTTCACCGTCGAACCGGTCAATAGCGTCGCCGCGGCGGTCGACAACGCCCGCGTCTTCTTCGTCTACGACCTGCCGGAGCTGGTGGCGGGCGTCGGTCCGTTGCTGGAGGCGCCGCAGCGGCCGCCTTGGCCATGGCTGCGGGTCCCGGTGGTGGCGACGATCGCGGCGGCGGCCCTCTTCTTTTTCGCCCGACGGGCGCCGGTGCGCCGGCGGTCGCCGCCGGCGGTGGCGGCGGCGGCGGTGGGGACGGCGGGGGTGGTAGGGGCGGCGGCGGATGGCGACGGCGCCAGCCGCGGGCAGCGTGCCGTCTGGCCGCTGTGCCTGCTCACCGTGCTGGCGGTGCTGGGGCTGCTGGTCGTTTCGGCAGCCGGCGCGCGGCGCGGCTTGACGGCGCGCTACGTGCTGCCGCTGTACCTGCTCGTCCCGGTCGTCATGGCGGTGTTCCTCGCCGCTTGCGCCAGGCGCTCGCGGCTGCTGGCCGGCGTGCTGGCGGCGCTGGTCCTGGCCTTCAACCTGCGCGGCGTCTTCTGGCCGTGGACTCCTGCTCGGCAGGGATGGGCAAGCGACGCGCGCGCCGAGGAGCAGCTGCTCGCCACCTTGCAGCGCCAGGGGATCGGCGCCGTCTGCGGCTCGTACTGGGATACCTACGCGCTCAATTTCCTCTCCCGGGAGCGGATCCGCGGCGTCCCCCTGGAACCGGAGACCGACCAGTACTGGGAGGGGAACCGGCTTCCCCCAAGCCCCGTCCGCTTGGCGCTGGTCGATCGCTTGCCGCAGCCGCTCGCCGCCTGGGCGGCGCGCGCCTGCCTCGCCGGCACGACCCTCGAGATCCCCTCCCGCCTGCCGCGCTACGCGCTCTTCCTGCCGGCGGTCAATCCGCCGCCGGGCGAGACTCCCCACCGGATGATCGACCGCCTGCGGCGCGCTTACTTCCGGATCGGCGGACCCTGTGGGCAGCCGTAGGGCCGCGGCGACACCATGACGGCGAGGCGGAGGCGCCGCCGGCAAGGTAGAGCCGCGACCGGCCGCCCCGGGCACGGCTCGGGCAAGCCCGGGTCAACCCTCGCGGCCCTGGCGACGCGGTTGCGCGGGTCCTGGCCGCCGTGGGTCGTCGCACTGCTGCTGACCTGCCTGGCCTTCGGGGTCTACTGCAGCAACCGCCGGACGATGCCCACCGGAGACACCATTCCCGCGGCGCTCACGCCGATCGTGCTGATCACCCACGGCACTCTGGCCATGGATGAGTATCGCGACTATTACCTCCAGCACGGGGTGATACCGCATTTCTTCATCACGACCCGGCATGGCGTCCTCTCCTCCTACCCGATCCTCACCGGCCTGGTCCTGACGCCGCTGTACGTGGTGCCGGTGCTGATCTACGAACGCGCTCAGCCGCGGGTCGAGGATTGGGTGCAATTCGCGCTCGACGCCGGCAAGCTCTCGGCGGCGCTGATCACCGCCGCCGGGAGCGCCGTGTTCTACCTGCTGGCGCTGCGGCTGGGAGCCGGCCGCCGCTGGGCGTTGGCGCTGACCCTGGCTCAGGCCTTCGCCACCGAGGCCTGGTCGACCAGCTCGCAGGCGCTCTGGCAACACGCGCTGAGCGTGCTGGCGATCCTGGTCGCGACCCTCCTGGCGCTGCGCCAGGCCGCGGGCGCGACGGTCGCCCGGGCTGGCGCTTTCGGCGCCGCCTGCGCCCTCGCGGTCGCCGCCCGTCCGACCAACCTGGTGTTCGCGCTGCCCATCTTCGCCTGGACCGTGCTGTGGCCGGCACCGCGCCGCGCCGCCATCTTGGTGGCCAGCGCGGCGGCGCCGGTGGCGATCGGCGGCGCCCTGGTCGCCTACAACCTGCTGCTGCTGCACGGTCTGGGCGGCGGTTACCGCTGGGCGTGGTCGCCGGCGCCGCTGCGCGGCCTGGCGGGCCTGCTGTGGAGCCCGGGCCGAGGGCTGTTGCTCTACTTTCCACTGGCGCTGCTCGGGGTCGCCGGCATGGTGAAGGCGCTGCGGGCCGGCGCCTTCTGGCGCTCCGTATATCTGCCGCTGGCGGTGTTCGTCGTGGCGCACCTGCTGCTCGTCGCGAGCTTTTCCACCTGGTGGGGAGGTTACTGCTTCGGGCCGCGTCAGCTCTCCGAGATCCAGCCCATCCTGCTGCTGCTGGCGGTGCCGCTACTGCAGGTGGCGCCGGTGGCGGTCGCCGGCGCGGGGCTGGCCGACACGCCGGGAGCGGGCCGCCTGGTGCAGGTGGTCTTCTGGGTCTTTCTGGGATGGAGCGTGGCGCTGCAGGCGGTTGGCGCCTTCCTTTACACCGGCTACTGGAACGCCGCACCGGTCTCGGTGGATGCGGCTCCCGAACGGCTGTGGGACTGGCGCGACAACCCGGTGACGCGCGACCTTTCGCTGCGCAGCTGGCATACCGCGGCGGCGCCGCCGAAACCGCTCGAACAATGGAGCGCCTCCTATCGGCCGCCGCCGGAGGCCAGCCTGCGCGCTGGCGAGGTCGGCAGCATCGAGGTGCAGGTCACCAACCTGAGCACCGAGGCCTGGGTCGACGACGGCGAGCAGACCGGCTATGGGACCGTGCTGCTGTCGTATCGCCTGCATGGTCCGCAGGGCACGCTGGTCGCCGGCGAACGGCCCCGGAGCCGGCTCGGCCAAACCGTCGGGCCGGGCGAGTCGGTGCGCGTGCAGGCGAGGGTCGAAGCGCCGGCCGAGCCCGGGCGCTACCTGGTGGCGTTCACCCTGCTGCAGGAAGGGGTGGACTGGTTCGATGCGCGCGGCGTGGGGCCCGGCCACATGGAGCTGAAGGTGCTGCCGGCGCCGGCCGCGCGGGTGCCGCGATGAACCAGGGCGTGCCGCCGGGTTGCCCTGCGGCCTGCGACCCCGCCGCGGCCTCCGGCGCCGCCGCGGTATCCGGCGCTGCTCCGGCCTCCGGCGCTGCCGTGGTCTCCGGCGCCGCTCCGGCCTCCGGCGCTGCCGCGGTCTCCGGCGCTGCCGTGGTCTCGGGCGCCGCGCCGGCCTCCGGCGCTGCCGGGGCCCTTGCCGGCGAGGGCGTTCTCTATGCGCTGCTGACCTTGCTGGTCTGGGGCCTGACGGCGCCGCTGCAGGGCCTGTGGCAGGACGACGTCTCGCTGCTGTCGCTCGCGCTCAGGCGCCGGGGCATGGGGCTGGCGGGCCTCCTCGCGCCGGCCGGCAGCCCGCTGCGCCGGCTCTACCTGCTGCCGTTCCAACTCGCTCTGGCGACCCCGCATCCGGTACTGGCCCTGCAGGTGCTGTATGGCGTCTGCTGGGTGGGGCAAGCCCTGCTGGCAGGCTGGATCGCCGGCATGCTGCTGCCGCGGCGGCCCCTCGTCCGCCTGCTGGTGGTGGCGCTGACCCTCACGGCGAGCAGCGACTACCTTACCGGCAACCTCACGGCCGTCGGCTATGAGTTCGCCGTGCTGACGCTGCTCCTGGCCGTCGCTTGCGGGCTGCGCTTCCTGCAGTCGGGCGGCGCGGGCTGGCTGGTGGCCGCGGTCGCGGCGCTGGGCGCCAGCCTGTGGACGATCGACGTCGGGGTGACGGCGCTGGTCTTCCTGCCGGCGCTGGTTGCCTGGCAAGCGGGAGTCCGGCCGCGGTTCCGGCCGGTGACGCTGGTGCTGGGCTGGGCGGCGGTCGCGGCGCCCGTCGCGCTGCTCGAGTGGCGTTTCCTGCACGACCCGCGGAGCTATGCCGCCGTGGCCACGATGCCGATGCCGGCAGGCGAGCGGGCCGGCCGCGCGTTGCTCCTCTGGGGCGAGAACTTCATGCCCTGGCGCTGGGCGTTCGCCCGCCCGGTCTGGTACCCCAGGCCAGCCGTGGCGATCCCGGCCGGCGCCATGGCGGTCGCGGCGGCGATCGCGGTGGCCGGCTTGGCGCTGCGCATCCGGCGGACGCCGGCCGTGCTGCCGGCAGCGCCGCCGATGCCGCCGGCGAGGGTGCTCGGCCTGGCGGCCCTGCTGGCGCTGATGGCTCTGGCCGCCAACGCCGCCTATGCCAACCTGAGCTTCGCCGACGTCCACTACCGCACGCACCTGCTGTCGCGGATCTGGATATCGCTGGCGCTGGGGGTGCTTGCCGGCTGGGCGGCGGCGAGATGGCCGCGGGCGCGGTTCGGCGTGCTCGCGGTGCCGGCGCTGTTCGTCGGCCTGGGGATCTGGGGAGGCCTCGAACGGCAGGATTTCTTTCTCGCCACCTGGCGCCAGCACCAGCGCGAGCTGCTGTCGATCGTCACCAGCGCGCCGGCGCTGCGCCCCGGCGCCGAGGTGATCCTGCGCAGCGGCGCCCTGACTCACACCTATCACGCGACCGAGGCAGACTACCTGACGCACTCCTGGTTGACCCTGATCTATGACCAGCCGGACCTCCACACCTTGCGGCTGTCGGTGCATCGCGGCACCGGCTGCCGGCCGACGCCGCGGGGGCTCGAGTGCTGGCACGAGGGAGAGGCGGCCTGTGTCGCCGCGGGTCGCTGCGCGCCGGATGCTTTCGCCTACGACCGGCTGGTGCTCCTGGACTTCGACGCCGCCGCGGGGGTGTACAGGCTGCGCCCCTCGCTGGCCGGCGACCCGCTCGCCGAGGGTGCGGCGGCGGCGGCCGCCGCCTACCGCCCGGAAGCGCAGATCCTGCGGCGTCCGCTGTCGACCGCGCAGCGCCGGCTGCTGCTGCTGCACGGTCGCTGAAGGCGGCGCATCGCGCGCATGCTAAAATTGACGGGCTAGCGACCGCTCGCAGTCGATCACCATGGCGATTTCCGATCCCGGGCCGCGGCCGCGGCCGAGCCGGCCCGAGCTTTCGGTGGTGGTGCTCTGCTACCGCGCCGGCGAACAGGCGCGTCCGGTCGCCGCCGCCATCGCCGCGGCGCTGGTGGAAAACGGCATCACCGATTACCAGCTGGTGCTGGTGGGCAACTACATCGAAGGCGTGCGCGACGTGACGCCCGAGGTGGTGCGGGATCTCGCGGCGCACGATCCGCGCATCGTCTGCTCGGCAGCGGCCAAGCGGGGCATGATGGGCTGGGACATGCGCAGCGGCCTGGCGCTCGGGGAAGGCGACTGCCTGGCGGTCACCGACGGCGACGGCCAGGTGCGCGCCGAGGACCTGGCGCGTGCCTACCGGGAGCTCCAGCGCGGCGGCTACGACCTGGTGAAGGCGGCCCGGGTGCGCCGCGGCGACGGCCTGACGCGCAAGGTGATCTCGCTGGTTTTCAATGCCTTGTTCCACCTCCTGTTCCCGGGATTGAGGGTGCGCGACGTCAACGCCAAACCCAAGGTCCTGACCCGCGCCGCCTACGAGCGTCTCGAGCTCGAGTCGGACGACTGGTTCATCGATGCCGAGATCATGATCGAGGCGCGGCGCCTGGGGCTGCGGATCGGCGAGGTCGAGACCGAGTTCCTGGCGCTCACCGGCAGGCGCTCGTTCATCGACCTGCGGACGCTGCTCGGGTTCCTCGTCAACCTGGTGCGTTATCGGCTGCGGGAGCTCCGGCGCCGCGGGCGGGAGTGAAGCCGCCGGCAACGGGTCCCGACCGGCGGACGGACAGACCTGGTCTGGCCGTGGATTTCGACGACTTCGTTGTCGATTACGCGCGGCAGGTCGACAGGGTCGTCGCCTTTTCCGGGCAGACGCAGGAGTTCTTCCTCGACGCCGAGGCGGGGCAGCTCGCGGCGGAGGTTCGCCGCCGGGGTTTCGACGCGCCCACGGTGCGTGCTCTGGAAGTGGGCTGCGGCGCCGGGCTGATGCAGCGCTGGCTGCGCGGACGCATCGGGCGGCTGTGGGGCCTCGACATCGCGCTCGGCTGCCTGGCGAAGACCGGTCGCGCCGGCAATCGCGCCAAGCTCGTCGCCGCCGACGGCCGCCGCAGTCCGTTTGCCGACAGCAGCTTCGACCTGGTGTTCGCGGTGTGCGTGCTCCACCACCTGCCGCCGGCCGGTCGCGACGCCATGGTGGGAGAGATGGTCCGCCGCGGGTGGCGAGCGGCCGAAGGCCTCCTGGCGCAACTGCCCCTGGGCGCTCAGTTCCTGGCGTGCGGCATCAAGGCAGGCGGCGAAGCCGCCCAGCATGCAGGCAGTCCATCCGTCTTCCGGAGCGAGTCAGACCGAACCTCCTGAGCCATATTCGCGGTAACACAACTCGATGACGATCTCATCCTGCCCGTCGTCCTCGTAGGGTAACCAGCCGCGGCAAGCCAGCCGCTCATTGATGCACCAACCGATTGCTTGGGCAGTGTCAAAGGGGCGATGGTTTACGGGCGACGAATCCGTGGTCACTCTGCGTGATGTCCCGAAAGCCATATTCTGACAAGGCATGAACGGCAGGGGTGGATGCAGGAGCGCCGACAACCTCGATCTCGTCGACCGGAGGATGATGGGAATACTCCCCGTGGTGCACCTCAATCGCCTCGATCAGGCTCATCCAGTCCGCATGGGTCTCCAGCCGGGGCGGACTTGAGAAGAGTGTTGCCCCGCGCTCCAAATCAAAGGCTGAGCCTGTGCCCCAAAGGCTTTGGATAACTGGACGATTGTCACGGTTATCCAAGACCCAGACATGCATCCTTTTCGCCATGCCGAGTATCACCTCTCGTGGCGTGTGAGTCGTGATGATGCCGACGCGATAGGGCATTAGGGTACCTCGGGTAAATGCCTCAGAAGGCAGCGGCTGCTGCGGCGGCCGCGCAGCATTCTGGGCAAGCGACACAAAATAGAATTGCGCCGGCACCAGCTATCGGTATCACCCATGGCGACATTGGCCCAAGCGTCGGGAATTGCCATGGTGCATCGTTGAGGGGGCAGAACTGCTTGTTCGGATCTTGCGGCTTCGGCCGCGGATTGGATTCTGGTCTGGACGGTTTGCGCTCAGGTCGCCCGTCTTTGGTCCAGTCCCAGTTGTGGGCATGTGGATCGCCATGGCCATGATCGTGACCGTAGTCGTGATCTTGCTTGGCTCTGCCGTTGGGGTCCCATTCCCCCGGGGGGCCATTGACGGGAGTTCTGGGCTGGTCTCCGAGCGGATCGATGAGGTCCACTGGATCGTTTGCGGCATAGCCGTATAAATTGCTGTCACCCGAGTGTTCGAATGGGTCGCGACTCTCCCACCGCCCGAGATCTGGATCATAGGCACGATAGGGCATGAGATCTAGCCCAGATGGCGAGTGGTAATAGGATCCTCCGAACCCGAACCTTGGCGGTGAGCCCTGGTTGATGGTGAGCCTGCCGAATGGGTCGTAGTCGTAGCGGCTGACGACGTTGCCGGTGACGTCGGTCACCTCGCGCACGCTGCCGAGGTGGTCGTAGGAGAAGTAGAAGCTGGCCCCGCCGGACTGCATGCCTCCTGGGAAGAAACGGCTGAGAACCGTCTCGTTCGGGCAGGTCATCGCGCGCGGGGTCTCGCCCAGGGGAGTGACGGTACCGCCG
>DATGHG010000434.1:0-3727 GCA_035308185.1 Thermoanaerobaculia bacterium
GCTGTGGCCAGCAGCTGGAGTGCTGGCGCACCGAGGGCAACGGTCTTCGCCCCGGTCTTCGAGTCGGCCAGACGCAGACACCCGCGCTCGAGGTCCACGTCTTTCCAGAGCAGGCCGAGGACTTCGCCCTTGCGTCAGCCGGAGAGCAGCAGGAGGCGGATGGCGATGATCGCAGCCTGCAACTCGGTTCCGTCTTCATCGGCGCGGGCCAGGGCGACTCCGAGCCGGCCGAGCTCCTGTGCGGAGAGGTAGCGCTCGTGGCGGCACTCGGCGTGCTCCTTGACGCGGCAGCAAGGGCTGCCCTGCAGGAGCACCACGCCCCCGTCTTCGGCCCAGGTGAAGATGCCGGAGAGGAGAGTAACGGCGCGGTTGGCCTCGACCTGGGTCTCCCGGTGAGAGCGGTGGAGCGCCAGGATGCGCATGAACAGGCCATCGGCTCGGTCGCGCGTGCTCGCCTTCTTGAACGCGAGGTGCTCCTTGCGATACCGATCAACGAGCGCGGCCATGTTCGGCGCCTGCCGTGCTCGGCGGCGGTCGCCTGCGGGCTCACCGCAGCGGGTCACCTCGGCGAGCCGCTCCTTCGCCAGCCGCCTGGCCTGTTCGGGGGTGATGCTCCCGCGCTTCCGGCCGCTGGGATTGACTCGAAGGGCCAAGCCGGGGATCTCTCCGTCGTAGACCTCGTACTCCACCTCGCGGCGGGGTGCAGCATCGACCTGGCTTTGCCAAGTACGGGCATTTATCCTCCAGCGTGACCTTAAATTACCGGGGGCACTCCGGGGGCAATGTCAGCGCAATTGACCATACTGCGAACCACCCGCAGAGATATCACCACAAGCGGGGCCGAGGGAGCTAACCTACTGTAAGGGCGTAGCTTAGAGTAGCTTGGAGAACCTGGGGGGTACTTGAGGCATTGGAGGCGACGGGCGGATTCGAACCGCCGAATAAGGGTTTTGCAGACCCTCGCCTTACCACTTGGCCACGTCGCCGCAGGGGGTGGGATCGGCCGCTCCCGTTCGGCCCCGCGGGATGGTGGGCTGGTGGGGCGGCCTCGGGGACCGGACCGGCGGAGCGTGGCGGACAAGCCGCGGACCGCGGGCGGTCAGGGTTCAAAGAAGGATTTGGAGCGGGAAACGGGACTTGAACCCGCGACCCCAACCTTGGCAAGGTTGTGCTCTACCACTGAGCTATTCCCGCCCAGGGGGCAAAGGATATGCGCCGCTCAGGGGGCTGTCAAGGCGGCGTAACCTGGCCTGGAAACAATGGTTGGGGGCGCCGGCACGCCTCCGCCGCAGGTTTCAGGGGGCAAAGGGGAAGGCGTCCCGAACCAGGGTGTAGCGCCAGGTATCGCCAGTCCAGTCCAGGCCGAGGACGTCGAAGCGGCAGGGGGTGAGGTGGAGACCACGAATTGCCAGGTGGAGCGCGGCGGCGCGGGAGAGACGGCGACGCTTCGCCGGCCCCACCGCGGCGATCGCCGGTCCAAACGCGGCGCCCGAGCGGGCCTTGACCTCGATGAAGCAGAGGACCCCGCCACCATCCCTCGCGATGAGATCGATCTCGCCAGCGTGGTTGACGACGTTGCGCTCCAGTACCTGGTACCCCTGGGCCTCGAGCCAGGTCACGGCGGCCTGTTCGCCGGCGCGGCCACGGGCGCGATTGCTCGGTGGCACTAGCGCCGCTTCCAGCGGGCTCCATGCGGGGTGTCCTCGACGACCACGCCCCGCGCCGCGAGCTCGGCGCGCAGGCGATCGGCGGCGGCGAAGTCGCGCCGGCGTCGGGCCTCGTCGCGCTCGCCGACGAGACGCTCGATCTCCACGGTGTCGTCCTCCCCTCCCCCGCCACTCCCTTCGCCGGCAGCCACCCCGGCAGCGGCATCGTCCGGGTGCGGCGGGGTCGCCGGCACCGCTGCGCCTGCGCCCGGCGCTGTCGGCTTTGCCGCCGCCGGCACCGCCGCCATCGTGGCCGCCGCCCCGGCGGCCGGCCACGCTCCGGCATCGAGCACCCCGAGCACCTGGTCCACCTCGGCCAGCGCGGCGTCGATCCGCTCCCCGTCGCCAGCCACCAGCCGCTCGCCCTCGATCGCCACGTTGACCTCCTTGACGAAGGCGAACACGGCCGCCAGCGCCGCCGAGACGTTGAGGTCGTCCGCCAGCGCGGCGGTGAAGTCCCGGCGCAACGCGGCGACGGCGGCAGCGGCCGGCGGCGGCGATGGGTCGACCAGCGCCGGCAGCTCGGCCCGTTCGACCGCGTGGCGCAATCGGAAACGCATCTCGTCGATGCGCCGCAGCGCACCCGCCGCCCCCGCCAGCGTGTCGAAGGTGAAGTTCAGCTTCTGCCGGTAATGGACCGCCAGGAAGAGATAGCGCAGGGCCCGCGCCGAGGCGCCGCGCTCCAAGAGGTCCTTGAGCGTGTACTGATTGCCGAGCGACTTCGACATCTTCTGGCCGTCCACCACCAGGTGTTCGGAGTGCAGCCAGGTGGTGACGAACGGCCTGCCGGTCGCCGACTCGCTCTGGGCGATCTCGTTCTCGTGGTGCGGGAAGATGAGGTCCACGCCACCGCAATGGATGTCGAACGTCTCGCCCAGGTACTTCATGCTCATTGCCGAGCACTCGATGTGCCAACCAGGCCGCCCCGGCCCCCAGGGCGAGTCCCACGCCGGCTCTGCCGGTTTCGCGGCCTTCCACAGCACGAAATCGCGCACGTCCTCCTTGCCGTACTCGTCGCTCGCCACCCGCTCGCCTTGCTGGACCTGCCCCAGGTCGAAGCCCGACAGCTTGCCGTAGCCGGGGTCGCGCGCGATGCTGAAGAACACCGACCCGTCGCTCTCGTAGGCAAAGCCGCCCGCGACCAGGCGCCCGATCAGCGCCACGATCTCCGCGATGTGCTCGGTCGCCCTGGGATAGACCTCGACCCTCTCGACGTGGAGGCTGTCGAGGTCGGCCAGGAAGGAGCGGATGAACGGCGCCGTGTAGTCGCCCAGCGGCAGACCCGCGGCGTGAGCGCCCTGGATGGTCTTGTCGTCCACGTCGGTCAGGTTCATCACCTGGGTGACGACGAAGCCGAGATGCCGCAGCGCCCGCCGCAGCAGGTCCTGGAAGACGAAGGCGCGCAGGTTGCCGATGTGGACGTCGTTGTAGACCGTCGGTCCGCAGCCATAGATCCGCGCCTGGCCGGCGGCCAGCGGCCGGAACGGAGCGAGCCGCCGCCCCAGGGTGTTGAACAGGACCAGCTCGCTCATGGTGATCGCTCGCTTCGCGGGGCCTGCCGATCGCCGGCGGCGCTAGTGCGCCACCGCGGCGCCCGGCACGATGGTCACCTGCACCGTACCGCCCGCCCAGGTCAGACCCGGGATCAGGCCGCCCGTGCTGTTGCCGGCCTGATTGTTGGTGAACGCCAGGCTGCCCGAGCCGGTGGCGACGCCGCTGAACTGCAGGGTCATGAGCGTGCCGGCCGCGGCGGTACCGGCCACCTGACCCAGCCGCGTGAGGCCGATGACCAGGTTGCCCGGCGGTGAATCGATCGCCTGGAACGAGGTCGGCAGAGCGCCGGCGGCGTTGAGCACGGTGCCCTCGGTGGCGCCGACGAAATGCATCACCGCAGCCGGGTAGGTGAGGTGAAAGGCAACGCCGTAGAGGTCCTGGATGCCGACGGTGCGCACGTCGAGCGCCAGGGTGGTTCCCTGGGTGCCGGCACCGCTGGCCAGCAGGATGCTGCCGCCGCCGGCCGG
>DATGHG010000435.1:0-5134 GCA_035308185.1 Thermoanaerobaculia bacterium
CCGCCCCCGCCCCCCTCCGACATCATCAACCGCGCCCGAGGTCCACTCCTAGTGTTCCGCACGAGCGCTCAGGAGGTTTGCTCATGAATCGGCGCGCCTGCCTCGCCTTCCTGCTCGGCTGCCTCGCCGCGGCCCCCGTGCTCGCCGGCTCGATCGAGATCAAGCTCAAGCTGCCGCAGCGCGCGCGGCTCAACCTGCAAGGCCGCAAGTCCATCGCCGTCACCCCGTTCGTGGTGGTCAGCAAGGAAGGCGAAACCAAGCTGCAGGGCAAGAGCATCGACGTGCAGAAGGAGTTCGGGCGCTACCTCTTCAAGGTGCTGCGGCGCGAGACCGAGCTCAAGATCCTGGATGCGGGTCCGGTGGATTTCCCCACCTATGACCTCGAGCAGCTGCCGCGGCAGGTCGATTTCTGGCGCGCCATCGGCGAGCGCACCAACGCCGATCTGATCCTTACCGGCGGCATCGATTTCGACGTCCAGGACCGCACCGGTTATCGCACTGAAGAGTATACTTCGCCCTACAATGGCGAACAGTATTACCGGCAGAAGCTGGTCGAGCAGACCGGCTTCCAGTACGACATCCTGCTGCAGGTGTACGACGGCAAGACCGGGCAGCTGCTGTATCAGGACAACTTCAAGGATTTCCAGAACTTCCAGGGCCAGCACGCCGATCCGATGGCCGGCATGTTCGAGAACCTGGCGTCGCTCGAGGATCGCATCCTCAACGTCTTCACGCAGAAGGAAGTCGAGGCCAGCCGCATCCTGTTCACCCAGTAAGGCGACAAGGAGGACGCGTTGAACCGCCCAACCCGCGACGCAAGCGGCTCTGCCGACTCTACCTTCTCCAACCGGACGCACGCCGTGGCGGCGGTCGCCGGGATCGCCCGCGGACTCTCCCTGCTGGCGCTGGTGGCCCTGCTGGCGCTGAATGCCGTGCCGCTCCATGCCCAAGAGAGCTTCGGGCCCACGGTCATCGGCAACGGCTTCGGCCAGAACAAGATCGCCTACCGCAACTTCGACTGGCACATCTATCACTCGCCGCACTTCAACGTCTATTACTACACGGGCGAGGAGTCGTCGCTGCAGAAGGTGGTGTCGTTTGCCGAGAGCGACTACGACGACGTTTCCCGGTTCCTCAACTACCAGATCAAGGATCCGATCCCGCTGATCTTCTTCGCCACCCACTCGGCCTTCGAGCAGAACAACATCATCCTGGATTTCATCCCCGAGGGCATCGGCGCCTTCGCCAGCCCGATCCGTTTCCGGATGGTGATCCCGATCGACGACCCGGACGGCACCTTCATCGCCATCCTGCGCCATGAGCTGACGCACATCTTCCAGTACCACATGCTGTTCCAGGGCAGCCTCGCCAAGGCGCTGGCCGGCGGTCCGCCCACCTGGTTCATGGAAGGCATGGCGAGCTACGTCGGGCGCGACGAGAACGTCCGCGACACCATGTTCCTGCGCGACGCCGTGGTCAACGACATCATCCCGCCGATCACCCACGTCAACATCGAGGGGTTCTTCGCCTACCGCTTCGGCCACGCGGTCTTTTCGTTCATCGAGGACCGCTGGGGCCACGAGGGCTTCCTCGACTTCATCTTCGAGATGCGCAACACCATCGGCGGGCGCGTCGACCGCGCCATCAAGCGCGCCTTCAAGCTCGACGCGGAGGAGTTCGACATCGAGTTCCGCCGCTGGCTGCGCAAGAAGTACCTGCCGTCGCTGATCGAGACCGGCGAGCCGGGGGACTTCGGGCGGACCTTCCGGGTCAAGGATGTAGTGCGCGGCACCTACGAGACCTCGCCGGTCGCCTCGCCGTCCGGTGACCTGGTCGCCGCCTTCAGCGCCTACCACGGCAAGGTGGACGTGGTGCTGTTCGACGCGCGCAAGCGCACCTTCATCCGCAACCTCACCAAGCCCTTTTCGAGCAAGTACCAGTACCTGGTCGCGCAGGAGCTGTCGCAGGGCCGCCGCCTCGGCCGCGACCTCGCCTTCTCGCCGGACGGCAACACCATCGCGGTGTTCGCCAAGCGCGAGAAGGGTCGCAGCCTGATGCTGCTCGACGCCGTCAACGGCGGCATCCGCCGCATCATCGACATGGACGAGATCGAGCAGCAGCAGTCGCCCTCCTTCAGCCCCGACGGCAAGCAGGTGGTCTTCTCGGGCTCGAAGGACGGCAGGTTCGACATCTTCCTGCTCGACCTCGACAAGGACACCATCACCCGCCTCACCGACGACGAGATCTTCGACGGCGGCCCCAACTTCTCTCCCGACGGCAAGTCCATCGTCATGGTGTCGGTGGTCGGCGCCGGGGCCCATGCCAAGATCTTCCGCATGGACCTCGACAAGCCGGGGACGCGCGTGCCGTTGACCACCGGCGACTCCAACGAGAACGACCCCATCTACTCGCCGGACGGCAAGCGCATCTACTACACCTCCGACCGCGGCGGCCGCGAGAACATCTACAGCCTCGACCTCGGCACCGGCGAGGAGCGCCAGTACACCAACGTGGTGAGCGGCGCCTTCATGCCGGCGCCGCTCAAGGCGCGCGACGGCGAGGAGCGGCTGGTCTATGGCGGTTACTGGAAGATGGTGTTCGGCATCTACGAGACCGGCACCAACGAGCCGGTGGCCAAGCAGAAGGTGCAGGTGGCGGAAGCACCTTCCGCCGGCGAGGCGGACCTGGCCAAGTTCGAGCCCGACATCCAGGTCACCATCGATCCGGCCAACCACGAGAAGTACCACGGCTACAAGTTCTTCCTCGAGGATGCCGAGGCCTACGCCGGCGTCGACACCAACCAGACCTACACCGGCCGGATCCTGCTGACCTTCTCGGACAACCTCGGCGACAAGCGGATCGTCGCCGACATGTCGGCGGTCGAGACCTTCTCGGACTTCAACCTGATCTATGCCGACCTCTCCCACCGGTTGCAGTGGGAGGCCCGTCTCTTCGACCTGCGCAGCTTCTACATCGGCCAGCAGTTCAACCTCTCGACCAACCAGTTCAACCGCGGCCCGCAGGCCTTCGAGGAGACCGGCGCGATCGCCGAGATCATCTATCCCTTCTCGTTCTATCACCGGATCGAGGTCGGCGCCGGCTACATGATCCGCAAGATCAACTTCACCGACCAGGAGATCAACGAGTTCGGGCAGGTGGTCACGGCCATCTCGCCGTCGAACAACAATTTCCCGGTGGCGACCGTGGGATTGGTCGGCGACTCCTCGCAGTTCGCCTACTATGGACCGGTGGCCGGGCAGCGCTACCGGCTGGACCTGCTCTGGGGGCCGAGCGTCAGCGGCGGCGGCACGATCTACAGCAGCGCCCAGATCGACGCCCGCAAGTACTTCCCGCTCACCCTGCGCAGCAACTTCGCCTTCCGGATGTGGGGCGGCATCACCGGCGGCAGCAACCCGACGCCATTCTTCCTCGGCGGCCTCGACACCATCCGCGGCGTCGACTTCCGCTCGCTGATCGGCGACCGGGCGTTCTTCGGCAACGCCGAGTTCCGCTTCCCGCTGATCGACCTGCTGGCGACGCCGGTGCTCGGCTTCGGCGGCATCCGCGCGGTGATCTTCTTCGACACCGGCGCCGCCTGGTTCAACAATCTGCCCTTCCAGTTCTTCTCGGGCAAGGATCACCGCCTGGTCGACGGCGTCGCGGCCTACGGCGCGGGCTTCAACTTCACACTGTTCGGCCTGGAAGCCAACATCGACTTCGCCAAGCCCACCGATTTCAAGACCACCCAGAGCCTCAAGACCGACTTCTGGGTCGGCACGCGCTTCTGACCTGATCCCGCCGGCGCCCTCCCCAGCGGTGGGCGCCGCCCGGGGACAGGGGCGCCGGCGCGGCCCTGCCCGGGAGTGCGCCCGTCAGTGTTCGGAAGGCGCTTTCTTGTCGCGGCGGCGGCAAGAGGGATACGATCCGGTGAACTTATGCGGATCGAGGTCCTTGGGGGCTATGGCGGCGAAAGCCCGGAATGCCGGATGACCTGCCTGCTGATCAACGGCAAGATCGCCCTCGACGCCGGCTCGCTGACCCAGACGCTCTCGATCGAGCGCCAGGTGGGCGTGCATTCGATCCTGCTCAGCCATTCTCACATCGACCACACCAACTGCCTGCCCTTCTTCATCGAGAACGTATACGGCAAGGCCGATCGCGCCATCGACCTGCATGCCTCCGCGCCCACTCTTTACGCCATACGGAAGTACTTGTTCAATAACGACACATGGCCCGATTTCACCCGCCTGCCGAACCATCTGCTGCCGGCGATCCGCTTCCAGGAGATCGAGCGCGAGCGGCCGCTGGTGATCGATGGCGTCAGCTTCACGCCGATCGCGGTCGATCACCTGGTGCCCACCTTCGGTTTCCTGATCGAGCAGGACGGGGCGTCGCTGCTGTGGTCGAGCGACACGGGTCCGACGACCCGCCTGTGGGAGGTGGCCAACGCGACGCCGAACCTCAAGGCGCTGTGCATTGAGACCAGCTTCGACAATTCCCTGCAGGACGTCGCGGACGTCTCGCTGCACCTGACCCCGCGGACGCTACAGCTCGAGCTGCGCAAGCTGCGCCGCCGGGTCCCGATCCTGCTCCACCACCTCAAGCCGCCGTGCGTGGAGCGGATCCAGAAGGAGGTCGCGGAGCTGGGCAACCCGGACGTGGGCTACCTCGAGCAGGGCAGGGAGTACCGCTTCTAGGCGCTCCGGCGGCGGTTTCTTTCCGGCCGGATCGCCGCCCGGCCGGCGACCGGCGGAGGGGCGGATTTGGCGGGCCGGGCTTCGGGGTGATACCTTGGAGGAGCAGTGGCCCCTCCCTACCAGCCTGAGTCCAGACTGGATCTCGCGCCCGCGGTGTCGGATGTCCTGGCGGGCTCGCCGGTCGCGCAGCGCAGCCTGTTCGATCTGTGGAGCCGGGTGGCGCCGATCATTGCCCGGCCTCGGCCCGTCGCCTCCGCGCCGCCTCTGCGGGTCGTGGTGCTGGGCTCGGGCAGCGGCGGCAACGCCGTGGTGGTGGAGTCGGGCGGGCGCCGCTTGCTGATCGACGCCGGCTTCTCGAGCCGCGAGCTGGCCCGGCGCCTGACCCTGGTCGGCGTCGAGCCGGGCAGCCTGTCGGCCCTGGTGCTGACCCACGAGCA
>DATGHG010000436.1:0-4310 GCA_035308185.1 Thermoanaerobaculia bacterium
AAAGGCTCCGGCAGCCGCCGTCGCCGTCCCGCCGCCGGCGGCCATGCCGGCGCTGGTGCCCCAGCCACCGGTCTTTCCGGACCCGCTGCTGTCGTGACCGCCCCCAGGCGAGCTCTCGCCGCCAACCGCTCGGCACCGCCGCCGCCCGGAGAGGTTCACCCCTTTCGCTTCCCTCCCTTCGTCCGCCGCCAGCTCGCGCCGGGAGTGACGGCCTACGCGGCGCGGCTGCCCGGCGTGCCGCTGGCGAGCGTCGAGCTGCTGGCCGCGGCCGGCGCCCAGCACGACCCCGCCGGCCGCGAGGGGCTCGCCAGCCTGACCGCCGCCCTGCTCGACGAGGGCGCCGCCGGACGCGATGCGATGGAGATCGCCGGCAGCATCGAGCGCTTGGGCGGGCAGCTCGGCACCGGCGCCGACTGGGACATCGGCTACGTCGGCGTGCTGATGCTGTCGCGCCACCTCGAGGCCGGCCTGCGCCTGCTCGCCGAGGTGGCGACCGCTCCGAGCTTTCCGGAGGCGGAGGTGGAGCGCCTGCGGCGGCAGCGCCTCAACGAGCTGCTGCGCCGGCGGCATCAGCCGGGCGTGATCGCCGACGAGCAGCTCGCCGCCATCATCTACGAGGGCACCGTCTACGCGCATCCGGCGCATGGCACCGAAGCCTCGATCACCGCCCTCGGCCGCGACGAGATACTCGACTTCTACCGGCGGCACTACCGGCTGCAGACCGCGATCGTGATCGCGGTGAGCGACCTGGACCCCGAGGCGCTGCTGGCCGCGGTCGGCGCGGCGCTGGCGGACGGTGTCCTGGCGGCAACGCCGGCGGCCACCCCGGCGGCGCCGGACCGGCCGGACATCCGGCCGAGCCGCTTGTCGGGGCTACGGCTGCACGTGGTGGATCGACCCGGCGCCGCCCAGACCGAGCTCCGCCTGGGGCATGCCGCGGTGCCGCGCAGCCATCCGGATTTCATCGCGCTGGGCTTCCTGAGCACCCTGCTCGGCGGCAAGTTCACCAGCCGGATCAATCTCAACCTGCGGGAGCGGCACGGCTATACCTATGGCGCGACCTCCCGCTTCGCGGGCAGGCTGGGTCCCGGCCCTTTCGTGGTGAGCGCCGCGGTGGCCACCGAATCGACCGGCGCCGCCGCCGGCGAGGTGCTGGCCGAGCTGCGCCGCATCCGGGACGAGCCGGTCAGCGCCGAGGAGATGGAAGAGACCCGCAGCTACATGCTGGGCGTCTTCCCCTACACCGCCCAGAGCATCGGCGACATCTCGCGACGGCTCGCCGACCTGGGCATCTACGGCCTTCCCGACGATCATCACGACCGCTGGCGGCGCGCCATCGCGTCCTTGACCCGCGAAGAGCTGCAGGCGGTGGCTCGGCGCCACCTCCAGCCCGAGAGCTCGGCGATCGTCGCCGTCGGTCCCGCCGAGCTGCTGCGGCCGCAGCTCGAGCCCCTGGGCGACGTGGTGGTGCGCTCCCTGGCCGCGACCGCACCCGGGTGACCGGCGCCCGCGGCAGACCGCGCTCGCCGATCAGTTGAGCTGTGCCGTGACCTCGCCGCTGCCGGTCAGCTTGACGTCGAGCCGGCGGGAGGTTCCGCCGGTGAAGTTGCCGGCGAACGTGCGCACCACCGCGGCGCTGTCGTGCGGCGTGACGTAGAGGCGGATATTGGCGTTGCCCGCCTTGACGCTGAAGCTGCGGCGCACCCAGCCGGTCTCCGGGTGCGCCCGGTGAAACAGGCCTGTCTTCTCGTAGAAGCGGTAAGACTCCTGCAACACCCTGCGGTCGTTGACGTAGAGGATCAGCGTCCCCTCGGGCAGCTCGGAGAAGAACGCCAGCTCGAGAGAGGCATCCTTGGCCTCTGCCGCCGGCGGCGCCGCGGGCGGCGCGACGGCCGGAGCGGCAGCTGGCAGGACGGCCGGCGAGGCGGCCACCGCTGACGGACGCGGCAGGGCGGCCAGTCGGTCCCGCGTGCGGGCGCGCCCGGCCTTCACCGCCGTCAGGATCTCCTCGGCGACGGTGTTGCCGGGGCTCATCGTCAGCACGGCCTGGGCCGCGGTCTCGGCCTCGTCGTAGTGGCGGCCGGCCAGCGCCAGCCGCCCCTCCTCGAGCTTGGCACCGATCGTCCGTTCCTGATCGAGCCGCCGCTGCCGGTCGCCCTGCTGGCGCTCGGCTTCCTCGCGCAGCCGGCGCAGGCCCTGCCGGCCGGGCACCAGCTGCTCGGCGGCGCGGAAGGCCGCCGCGGCGCCGTCGGCGTCGCCGCCGTCGAGCCGGCGCCGGCCGTCGCGGAGCAGCCCCAGGACCTGCACGCGGATCGCCTGCGCCGCCTCGGTTCGCCCGGCCGGAGCGCTCGTGGCCGCGGGCGCCTGTCCTGCCCGCGCCGCGACGTAGAGGCCGCCTGCCAGCATCAACCCCACCGCGAGACCGGCCGCCACCGCCACCACCAGCCCCACCGGGGAGGGCATGGCGAGGAACCCACGCCCCGGCGCGGCCGGCGGGCGGTCGAGGCGCGCCGGCACCGCTGCGGTGGCGGCGGTCTCCTCGCCGGAAGCCGCGAGAGGAGCCGGCGCCCATTGCGACATGGGCACTGCGGGGACCGCGGACGCCGGGGCCGCGATGGGCGGCGGCGCCGCCGCGGCGATCGTAGGCGGAGCTTGCGGCGTCGACGGCAGCGAGGCAACCGGCGGCAGCGGCGGCACGGGGGTCGCCGGCACCGGCGCGGGCTGACCGGCAAGGCCGGCCGGTAGGGCCGGCGAAGCTGGCAGCGGGGGCGTCGCACCCGGTGCCGGCGCCGAGGACACCGCGGCCGGGACGGCGGCCGCGCCAGCCGCAACCAGCTCCGGCGGCACCACGTGCGGCCGGGTGCCGTAGCGATACGGCGCCGGCGAGGCCGGAGGGAGAAGGGCCGGCGAAGCCTCGGCATCGCCGGGTGCGGCCGGTGCCTGTAGCGGGGCCGATGCCTGTAGCGGCGCCGGCGCCAGTTGCGGCACCGGCCGCGGCGCTTGCGCGGGCGCCATGGTCGCCGCGGGCGCCGTCGCCGCCGCCTCGCCGGCGGTGCCCGGTGGCATGGCGAAGGGCAGCGGCGTGGTATCCGCCGGCACCGCCGCCGACGGCGCGCCGCCGACGGCGACGGCGGTCAGCGGACCGGGCTTCGGGCCGGTCAGGCGCCGCCACAGCGATGGGCGCTGCACGGGAGCCAGCGCCGCCACGGCCGGCAACGCTGCCGCCGGCAACGCCGAACCGCCGGCGGCGCTCGCGGGATAGGCGGCAGGCGCGCCATGCGGAACACCCGCGGCGCCCGACGCCGCGGGCGCGGCCGCCACGGGCGCCGCGGTCAGCTGGGGTGCCGACGCCGGCGGTGTCGTCCAGGCGGACGCTCCCGGCCCGCCCGGGGCCGCCGGCCGCAGCAGATGCGCCGGCAGGATCGCGGTGGTCGACAGGCTCTGGGTCTCGTTGAGCGTGTCGCGCACGCCGACGCTGCCCAGCACCCGCCGCAGATCGTCCGCCATGTCCCGCGCCCGCTGGTAGCGCCGCCCCGGCTCCTTCTGCAGCGCCTTGGCGAGGACCTGCTCGGCACCGGGCGGCAGGTCGCCGGTGTACTCGCCCGGAGGGGTGGGCGGGTCGTAGACGATGCGGTGGCTCACCATCGTCAGGTTGTCGCCCTGGAACGGCTTGTGGCGGGTGACCATCTCGTACAGCACCACCCCGAGCGAGAAGATGTCGGCGCGATGGTCCACGTCGCGCCCCAGGATCTGCTCCGGCGACATGTAGTTGGGGGTGCCGAGCAGCTGCCCTTCCTGGGTCAGGTTCGAGGTGTCCAGGCGCGCGATGCCGAAATCGGTGATCTTCGCCCGGTGATCGGTGGTGATCAGGATGTTCGCCGGCTTGATGTCGCGATGGATGACCTTGCACGAGTGGGCGTAGTCGAGCCCGTCGGCGATCTGGGTGAGGATGTCGCAGGCGTAGGTCAGCGCCGGCCGCTCCGGCTCCTGCAGCACCGACTTGAGGTTGGTGCCGCGCACGTACTCCATGGCGATGAAGGCCAGGCCCTCGTCGCCGCGCTCGACGACGTCGTGGATGGTGACGATGTTGGGATGCGACAAGATGCCGGCGCTCTGCGCCTCGCGGATGAACCGCGCCCGGAACTGCTCGAGCTCGGCATCCTTGAACGAGTAGCCGATGCGGAAGGTCTTGAGCGCCACCAGGCGGCCGATCAGCGGATCGCGCGCCAGGTAGACGACGCCCATTGCCCCCTTGCCGATCTCCTCGACGATCTCGTATCGGCCCAGCTTGCTAGGTGAGAAAGGCTGCA
>DATGHG010000437.1:0-7451 GCA_035308185.1 Thermoanaerobaculia bacterium
CAGGCGATCGGTCAGCTGGCCCAGGCCCGGGATGCGGAAGGTGCGCTGGGCGTTGGCGTTGACCTGGAAGACCGGCGGCAGCGACCGCTGGTCGGCGAAGCCGCCGACCAGACCGCTGCTGTAGATCGCATCCAGGCCGCAGCTGTAAGGGCGGCGGTCGTAGGTGGCGCCGGCGGCGATGCCCACCAGCGGCTGGTGGTCGAGCGGGATGTGGTGGCCCTGGATGAAGGCGAGCTCGTCCGGGTCGAAGTTGAACTGGCCGGTGACGACCCCGATCTGGGAGTTCCTGCCGAGCGTGACGTTGGTGTATGCCGATAGATTGCCCGCCTTGTAGCCGAACGCCATCTCGGCGCCCCAGATGTAGCCGTGGCCGTAATTGAACGGGGCGAAGATCGGCACCTCGCCGAACTGTCCGGTGTCGAGGTAGTGGTGGGTGTTCTCGTAGAAGCCGTCGAGCGACATCGTCAGATGTGGCGTCGGGTGATGGACCACGCCGGCGTCCCACTCGTAGTCGTCCTCGGTCAGCGGGTTGGAGATGCCCGGCGGCCCCGCCGCGGTGGTGCCGGCGAAGACGACCGAGGCGTTCGGCGGGATGCCGAGGAAGCTCGGCACCTGCAGGTAGCGCGCAAACCCGGCGTGCAGCGTGGTGCTCGGGGTCAGCAGATAGGTGAGGTTCGCGGTGGGGTCGAGTTGGTTGCGATCGGTGAAGCCCGTGAGGTCGTCCCAGCGCAGCCCGAGGTTGGCGCGCAGCCGATCGTCGATCTGCCACAGGTCGTCGAGGTAGAGGCCCGACACGACGTTGGTGGCGCCGGTGCGGTCGCCGACGTGGATCGGCACGTCGCTGGTCGGCTCCCCGCCGGCATCGGTGGGGAACACCAGCGAGGAATCGTTGGCCGCGACCCGGTAGGTCCCGAGGTAGAAGCCGGCGCCCAGGGTGTGCCGGCCCAGGTGATAGGTCAGGTCCCCCTGCAAGGTGTTGTCGACGTCGTCGTGCGACGCGGTCGACGCGACACCCTGGAAGACCAGCTCGCCGGCATTGTCGGGCCTGAAGCTCTGGTCGATGGAATGGATCGTGTACGCCACCTGATAGTTGACGTTCTGGCCGAGCGCGCCGCGGAGCGACACCGACACCAGGTAGTCGCGAAAGTCGAGATGGGAGTCGATGTTCGCCGATCGCAGGCTGCCGGACCCGGCGAGGGCAAAGGCCGGCGCCAGGTTGGGCACGTTGGGCAGCTGGTTGTCGCTGGCGGCGGTGGAGGCGACAAGGCTCAGCTTGGTGGTCGGGTCCAGCTGGTAGGTGAAGAAGCCGAACGCCTGGCCCTGATCCGCCAGGTCGTGGATCGGCGTGGGACCCGGCGTGGCCGAGCTGAACGCCGTGTTGCCATGGCCGTAGAGCGAGCTGACGTAGTAGCTGAGCTTGCCGCTGCAGCCGCCGTACTGGACGCCGGGTTGGATAGTGTCGCGCTGGCCGCCGAGGATGGTGAGGCTGCCGCCGGGCTGGTTGCAGCCGTCCTTCGTCGTGATGTCCACGACGCCGCCGGTGGCGTAGCTGTAGCGCGCCGGCAGGATGCCGTCGAGCAGGTCCAACTGCTGGATGAAGGCCGGGTTGATCATCGAGAGAAACGGCGGGTTGGTGTTGATGTCGAGCGGCACCAGCACGCCGTTGATCTGGTATTGGAACTGCGGTCCCTCGGTGTTGCGGATGTGGATCTGCTGGTTCTGGTCGATGGCCACCCCCGGCATGCGGGCGAGCACGTCGGTCAGGGCGGTGCTGGCGCCTGCCGGCAGGCTGTCGATCTGCGGCGCCCCGACCGTGTAGTCGTTGGCGCCGGTCGTCGATACGCCCGGCCCTTCGAGCGGCGGCGCCTGCACCACCACGGTTTCCGCGAAGCCCGGCGCCAGCGCGATCGCCAACGGCTGGCCGCCCGGCAGCGGCAGCAGCACGTCTTGCACCGCCGGCCTGAAGCCGGTCCTGAGCGCGGTCAGCCTGTACGATCCGGCCGCCACCCTGCCGATCGCGAACTGGCCGTGCGAGTCGGTGATGGATCGGGCGATGAGGGCGCCGTCGGCGGTGAGAATCTCGACCTCCACTCCCGCCAGCGGCCGGCCCGACGAATCGGCGATCGCCCCGCGTACCGATGCCTGGTCCGCGAAGGAGGGATAGGCGGTTGCCACGATGAAGACCAGCACCCCGACGCCGACCCGGAGTCGTCGTTTATAGCTCATGCGCAAATCCCCGTTGTCAGGCCGCGGCTGAGCCGCGGTGGATCCAAGCGCGAGCGGCGATCCGGGGGCAACTCTCCCGAGGCCTTCGCCCAACCGCGCACCCTGGCGAGCTGCCTTATCTCCTCGCCCACAAGGCTTTCTTCGCACCCGGCTTATTTATATTGAGACTCAGTCTCAATAATATGATCTATACTGGACCAAATCGCTCCGGATTTGTCAAGAGACCCGCTTCGAGGGGGCGCACGGCTGCGACCTCGAGAGCCGCGGGCCTCGGCACGGAGCGGCCGAGCGCCGGCGCTCGATGTCTCTCGCCGCAAATCGATCGATAATTTTTAATTGCTGATATGATATCGAATAGCAGAGACTTAGGAGACGTCATCGCCCTGCGGTGGACGCCTTGCCGCCAATCGCCTCGCAGAGGAGGCGGGCTGGCGCCAGCCCGAAGCCGAACCATGCAGCTCTGTCCAACAAGGAGAGAAGAATGCGCAAGTCGCTCATCTTGGTCGCCGTTGCCGCGCTGTCGGTAGCGTTCATTCCCGCCGCGTCCGCCGGGGTGCTCTGCGGCAGCACCGCGATGGTCCCGACGGCCCAGGCGTTCCTGGCGACCTCCACGCCGGCGGTCCAACCGGACCTGTTCGCGCCGAAACCGACCCCGGTCCGGTGCGGTCCCTACTGTGATCTGCTCGAGGGGGGCACCACGCCGACGGAACAGGGATCGGGCTCCTCATGCACCAATGCCCAGGCCAGCCTGACCTCTCAGCTCCTGGATCTCGCCAACTCCTTTTGCGAGACCAATAACGGTACGCGCTCCTGCAGCCAAACGCTCACCGTCACCGTCGCCTGCCATATGACCTCGCCCGGCGTCTATCAGGAAAACGGCTACTACACCTTCGGTTGCCGGGACACCACCTGTTGACCCCGGTGCTCCGCTCTAGCGCCGCGCGAAACCGGAGCGGTACGGGATAGGAAGACCTGCCGGCCGAGCGCCGCCGCGGCTCGGCCGGCAGCGCTTTCGCGGCTGCGGGAGGCCTGGCTGCTATGCTCGGAGCGGCGGCGGCCGCGCGCCTTTCCTGGCCGGCAGGGTGAGCCGCCGCCGGAGGGCCTGCGATGGCGATGGCGGGGACCGGCAGCCTGCGGGTGGTGGTGCTGAAGCCCAGCAAGTACGCGGCCGATGGCTACGTCGAGCGCTTCCGGCGCGGCTTCATGCCCAACGCCACCGTCGCCTACATGCGCAGCCTGACACCCGCCGGACCCTCGGCGGCATGGCCGGTACCGTCGGCCTCGGCGGTGCGCGAGGTGCATGCCGTCGACGAATACGTCCACACCGATCTCGACTATCTGTCGCTGCTGCGCCGCGAGCCCGGGCGGCGGACGCTGCTGGCGCTGGTCGGGGTGCAGAGCCACCAGCTGCACCGGGCGCTTGACCTGGCGGCCTACGCCCTCGCCAACGGCGTCGAGGGCTGCGTGCTCGGCGGCCCGCACCCGATGACCTGCGACACCTCGATGCTGCAGGGCAGGGGCGTGAGCTTCGCGCTGTCGGAGGCGGAAAGGGTCTGGCCGCGGATCCTGCGCGATGCCGCGGCCGGCGAGCTGCTGCCGGTCTACGGCGGCGATCGCCGCTGGCAGCCGGAGCTGGGGGCGGCGGAGGTGCCGGTGCTCGAGCCGCCGTCGCGGCGCGACCTGCGGCGCTACGTGGTGCGGATGCTCGGGGTCTACCCGGCGCGTGGCTGCCCGTTCACCTGCAACTTCTGGTCGGTGATCAAGATCGCCGGCCGGCAGGTGCGCAGCCAGCCGCTCGGCGTCACCCTCGCCTCGCTGCGCGCCGCCAAGGCGGCGGGGGTGAGCTACATCATGTTCACCTCCGACAACTTCAACAAGGTGCCGGAGGTGGCGCCGCTGCTCGCGGCGATGATCGACGAGCGCCTCGAGCTGCCGTTCTTCGCCCAGTGCGACGCGCAGGTCCACCGCCAGGAGGGGCTGGTGGAGCAGATGGCGCGGGCGGGATGCTTCCAGATGTTCGTCGGCGTCGAATCGTTCCGCCGCGAGGTGCTGGCCGAGGCTCACAAGCTGCAGAACCAGCCGCGCCACTACGCGCGGATCGTCGAGCTGTGCCGCGCCCACGGCATCACCAGCCACTTCTCGAACATCCTCGGCTTCCCCGGCGACACCGCGGCCGGCATCGCCGAGCACCTGCGCGAGTTGCAGGCGCTGCGCCCCGACGTGGCGTCGTTCTACGTCCTGACGCCGATCCCGGGCACCGAGCAGTACGACGACTTCCTCGCCCGGGGGCTGATCACCGAGCGCAACCTGGACCGCTTCGACGGCGCGACGCTCAATTGGCGGCACCCGCGGCTGTCCGCCGCCGAGCTCGAGGGGGCGCTGTTCCGCTGCTACCGCGAGTACTACGCCGCGCCCGCGGTGGCGGCGCGCCTCGCCCGGCTCGCCCGCCTGCCGCGCGACTTCCGGGCTGCCGGCCGGCTGGCCTCGGTGTTCGGCTATGCGGTGCAGGCGCGCCTCGCCGCGCGCCGCCGCACCCATCCGATGGCCGGAGGTATCCTCCGCGTCCGCCGCGACCGCGCCGCCGACTACGCCGGCTGGCGCCGCGCCCGCTTCGGCTGCGAGCTGGCGCCGCTGCCGCGCAGCCTCGCCCTGTCGGCCGCCGACGACGCCCTGAACCGCCGGGCGAAGCTGCCGCCGGCGCGCCAGGCCTAGCCCGGCGTCAGCCCGGCAGGTACCGCCGGACCCCTGGCGGGTATACACTCGCTACGACTTACTGGAACACGGAACCCGGGATGCTGGCGCTGAGGTGGCACACCTGGCGCTCGCTCCGCTCCTGCACGACGAGGTCGCCACGCGCTGGGTGATCGACAACGTCCACGACTCGCTGGCCGCCTTCGACGCCGACCTGCACGCGCGTGCGGCGCTGGCCGTGGGCCGGCACGATCCCGATCCCGATCCCGATACCGAGATGCGGCGGGTGACGCGGCCGGCGACCGGGCCGCCATGAGACGCTCGGCGGCGGTGCCCATGCAGAGAGTCCGCAGCCTCCGCGTCCGCTTCGTGCTGGCCATCGCGACGCTGGTGGCGGTGGTGCTGATCGCCAACAGCCTGGTGCTGGCGCTCGCCAACCGCCCGCACCTGCGCGACGACCTGGAGCGCCGCGCGCGGGCCTACGCGCGCCTCTCGGTGGCCCAGGTCTGCAACGCCTACGAGACCTACTACGCCAGCGGCTACAGCAAGTTCCGCGAGATCCTGCAGGACGAGATGCGGCTCGATCCCGACCTGCTGCGGCTCGCCGTCTACGACACCGGCGGCAAGGTGCTGTTCGACTCGCGGGAGCTCCGCGACGATCTGGCCGGCCTGACGCCGGGCGTTCCGGCGCCCGCCGCCGGCGCCCCGGGAGCGGGAGAGCCGAGGCTGCTGGCGGCGGTGCAGGCGATGGCCCCCGCGGCCTGGGAAACCGAGGGCGGCCGGGATTACGTGGTCGTCGCGCCCTACGTCGAGGAGTGGGGGCGTCACCGCTACTCGGTGGCCTACACCTTCAGCTACGACAGCCTGCGCCTGGCGGCTCTGGCGGCGGGCTGGCGGATCTTCTGGCTGTCCGCCGGCTCGCTGGCGCTGGGCGTGCTGATCGCCATCCTGCTCGCGGCGCAGAGCGTGCGGCCGATCGAGGCGCTGACCCGCGGCGCGCGCGACCTTGCCGAGGGCCATCTCGCGCGCCGCATCGAGCTGGCGACCGGCGACGAGTTCGGTGCGCTCGCCGCGACCCTCAATCAGATGGCGGAGAGGCTGGCGCAGACCATCTCCGACCTCGAGGCGAGCAACCGGACGCTGGGGCGGATGAACCTCGAGTTGCAGCAGCTGGACCGCATGAAGAGCGACCTGCTGGCCAACGTCAGCCACGAGCTGCGTACGCCGTTGACCGCCATTCAGGGTTACACCGAGGCGATGGACGAGGGCCTGCTGGGCGAGGTCAACGACCAACAGCGCGACGCCTTCAAGGTGGTGCGGCGCAACACCAGCCGGCTGATGGGGATGATCGAGCAGCTGCTCGCCTTCTCGCGCCTCGACGTGCATGAAGCGCACGAGGGGCACGAAGCGCACGAGGCGCGCGAGGGGCAGGACGGCCGAGCAGGCCAGGAAGGGCAGGAGGGGTGCGCGGCGCAGGAGGGGCAGGAGGGGCACGGGCCGCGCGAGACGCCGCCCGCGGGCGCCGCGCCGCTGCCCGGAATGGCGCGCGTGCAGCCTTGTGCCTTCGACCTCGCCGAGGTGGCGGCGGAGGTGGTGGCCGAGGTGCGCGCCGGCAGCCATGCCGGGCCGCCCGACCTGGCGCTCGAGGTGTCGCCGGCTGGAGCCGCCGCCGGTCTGCCGCCGGTATGGGGGGATCCGGAGGCGATCGCTCAGGTGCTCGAGAACCTGGTCACCAACGCGGTGAAGTTCTCGCCGCCCGGCGGCGCGATCCGGGTGCGGCTGACCGCGCGGGGCGAGGAGGCGGAGGTGGCGGTCGCCGACCGCGGCATCGGCATCCCGCCGGCGGCGCGGGCGAAGATCTTCGAGCGCTTCTACCAGGTGGACGGTTCGTCGACGAGGGCCTACGGCGGCATGGGGTTGGGGCTCGCCATCGTGCGCGAGATCCTCGCCGCTCACCAGCGCGAGATCCTGGTCGAGAGCGAGGAGGGCCGCGGTTCCACGTTCCGCTTCACACTGCCTTTCGCCGCCTGCCCGGGGGCCGCCGGCGCGGCGCCGGCAGCCGCCGAACGGCGACAGGGTGCGGCATGAAGCAAGCGAAGATCCTGGTGGTCGACAACGAGCAGGACGTGATCGAGGTCCTGCGCCTGGTGCTGGGCAAGCACGGCTACCAGGTGCTCGCGGCCGCCTCCGGCATGGATGCCCTGACCCAGGCGCAGAGCGAGCTTCCCGACCTGATCCTGCTCGACATCATGATGCAGCAGATGGACGGCTGGGAGGTGCTCAAGCTGCTCAAGCTGGACGAGCGCACCTCGGCGATCCCGGTGGTCATGCTGTCGGCGCGGGTCGAGCCCAAGGACAAGATCCGCGGCCTGCAGGAAGGCGCCATCGATTACGTCACCAAGCCTTTCGCGGTGCGCGAGATGGTCGAGAAGGTCGCGGCCGCCCTCGGTGGATCGCCGGCGGCACCGGGCGGCCCGGCGGCGGGGCCCGGCGGATCGGCGGCGCCGGAGAGGAGCGAACGCTCCGGCCGCCAG
>DATGHG010000438.1:0-6228 GCA_035308185.1 Thermoanaerobaculia bacterium
AAGGTGAGCACGCAGGGATCGTCGGGACCCACCGCGACGCCGGGATCGGTCGCCGGCCAGCCCGCCAGCTGCGGCAGCCGCCCACCTCGGCCGCCGGCCGCGCCGGCGCCGTTGCCGCCAATGCTGCCGGCCCGATTCCCGCCATTGCCCGAGGCACCCCCGGCGCCATCGCCGCTGGCACCCGCGCCGACCTCGCTGCCGGGCCCGCCATCGCCATGGCCACCGCCGGCCTCGCCAAGGGTGAGCCGGCGGGGCAGCGCCGCGACCGCCGCGGCGAGTGGCTCCGGCAGCTCGCCGGTGGCCGCCAAGTGGACGAACGCCCGGGCGCCGCCAAGCCCCAGCAGCTCCGCCTGGCGGCGCGGCGGATAGGCGGGGTCGAGCAGCAGGAAGACGCCGCCGGCCTTCAGCACGCCGATCACCGCCACCACCAGCGGCGCGCCGCGGTAGGCGTGGATGGCGACCACGTCGCCCTTGGCGACGCCGCCGGCGAGCAGCCAGTGGGCGAGGCGGTTGCTCTCGGCGTCCAGATCGGCATAGGTCCAGCCGCCTGCACCGCTCTCGCCGCCCGCACCGCTCTCGCTGACGGCATCGTTCTCGCCGTCCACTCCACTCGCGCCGTTCTCGCTGCCGGCGGCATCGCTCACCGCGAGCTTGCCTGGCAGCCGCCGCGCCTGCGCCGCGAACTGCTCGTGGAAGGCGCCCTGCCAGGTCGCCCCCAGCGGCCGCTCGGGATGCGGCAACACCGCCGCCGCCGCCGCGGTCAGCAGCGACAGCGAACCGACCGGCAACTCCGGATCCGCCGCCGCCTGACCCAGCACGCTCTCGATCTGCGACAGCAGCTCGACCATCCGCCCACCGTCGAACAGGTCCGCGTTGTAGACCAGGTGGAACGCCACCTCGCCGTCGATCTCCTCGACGTAGAACGTCATGTCGAACTTCGAGTCCGCCCCCACCGCCGCCAGCGACGACTCCGTCAGCCCGGGTAGGCGCAGCGGCTCCATCGGCACGTTGATCAGGTTGAACAGCACCTGGAACAGCGGCGTCCGCGACAGGTCCCGCTCCGGCTTGACCTCTTCGAGCAGCTTCTCGAACGGCAGGTCCTGGTGCGCGAAGGCCCCCAGCGTCGTCTCCCGCAGCCGACCCAGCAGATCGCCGAAGCTCGGATCCCCCGACAGGTCGGTGCGCAGCACCAGGTGGTTGAGGAACAGCCCGATCAGCGGCTCGGTCTCGGCACGGTTGCGGCCCGCGATCGGCGTCCCCACCACCACCTCGTCCTGACCGCTCCAGCGACCGAACACCACCTCCACCGCCGCCAGCAACGTCATGAACAGTGTCGCACCGCGCCGCCGGCCGAGCGCCTTGACCTCGCTCGTCAGCGCCGCCGGCAGCCGCAGCCAACGCTCGCCGCCAGTGAACGTCTGCACCGCCGGCCGCAACCGGTCGGTCGGCAGCTCCAGCGGCGCCGGCGGACCGGCCAGCGCCTGCCGCCAGTAAGCCGACTGCTCGGCCAGCACCGCACCCGTCAACCACTCCCGCTGCCACCGCGCGAAATCCGCATACTGCAACTCGAGCTCCGGCAGCGGCGACCTCCGGCCCGCCGCGCCGCCTGCGCCCGCCGCGACCCCGGCGCCCCCGGCACCCCCGGAAAACGCCGCGTAGAGCGCTCCCAGCTCCCGCCGCAGCAGCGACACCGACCAGCCGTCCGCCGCGATGTGGTGCAGCGTCAGCAGCACCCCGTGCTCCAACCGCCCGAGCCGCAGCAGCGTCGCCCGCAGCATCGGCCCGCGCCGCAGATCGAACGGCGCCGCCGCCTCGGCCCGGGCCAGCCGCTGCGCCTCGGCTTGCCGCGCCGGCGCCGCCAGCGCCGACAGCTCGACCAACCGCAGGGCCTGCGGTCGCCAGGGCTGCACCACCTGCGCCGGCCGGCCGTCCGCCAGCTCGACGAAACTGGTGCGCAGCACCTGGTGCCGGCGCACGATCTCGGCCACCGCCGCCCCCAGCGCTCGCACGTCGAGCTCCCCCGACAGCCGCACCGCCGCCGGCATGTTGAGCAGGCTCCCAGGCTCGAAGCGGTCCAGGAACCAGAGCCGCTCCTGGGAGAACGACAGCACCGCCGGCATGCCCTCCGCGCCGCCGTCCCGCCGCGCCAGCACCGGCGCCGGCGGCCCGCCGCCGGCGGCTGCCTGGCCGGTCTCCCGTTGCAGCCGCTCGATCTCGGCCGCCAGACCCGCCACCGTCGGCAGCTCGAACACCCGCCGGATCGGCAGCTCGAGGCCCAGGGTGGCCCGCAGCCGCGACGCCACCCGGGTGGCGAGCAGCGAATGACCGCCGAGGTCGAAGAAGTTGTCGTTCGCCGCCACCCGCTCGAGCCCGAGGAGCTCTTCCCAGATCCCGGCCAACAGCTCCTCGACGGGTCCCCGGGGAGCCGTGGCGAGGCCGGCGTGACCGCGCGCCGCCCGCGCGGGCGGCGCCGGCAGCGCCCGGCGATCCACCTTGCCCTGGGAGTTGAGCGGCATCGCCGCCAGGAAAACGTAGTCGGCGGGCACCATGGCGCTCGGCAGCCGCCGGCGCAGGAAGTCGCGCAGCTCGGCGGCGCCGGCGCCGCCGCCGCCAGCCGGCGCCGGCAGCGGCACCACGTAGGCGACCAGGTGGTGGTCGCCGCCTTCGAGGTGAGCGGCGACCACCGCCTCGCGCACCAGCGGATGGCCGGCCAGCGCCGCCGCCACCTCCCCCAGCTCGACCCGATGGCCGCGGATCTTGATCTGGTGGTCGGTGCGGCCCATGAACTCGAGCGCTCCGTCCGCCCGCCAGCGCACCAGATCGCCGGTGCGATAGCGCCGCGCCCCGGCCTCCGGCGCGAAGGGATCGGGCACGAATCGCTCGGCGGTCAGCGCCGGCCGCCCCAGGTAGCCGCGGGCCAGCAACCCGCCCAGGAAGAGCTCGCCGGTCACGCCGATCGGCGCCAGACCCTGCCGCCGGTCGAGCACCTGAGCGCTGCGGCATGCGTCCGGCTTGCCGATCGGCACCGCGCCGCCCGCACCCGGCACGGCAAGAACCGGCGGCGACGCCTCCTGCCAGCAGGCGGAGATCACCGCCTCGGTCGGCCCATAGGAGTTGAGCAGGCGGACACCGGCGGCGGGTGTCGCCGCCCAGGAGCGCGCCACCGCCAGGGCCATCGCCTCGCCGCCGGCCGACACCAGGCGGAGCCCGCCCAGCTGCCGGCGGGCAGCGGCCTGCTCCGGCGGCGCCAGCTCCGCCGTCGCCGCCGCGCTCTCGCCCACCGCCTGCTGCCAGAAGGCGGTCGGCAGCTCGCCGACCGTGACCGCCATGGCAGCGAGGTGCGCGAAGACGCCGGAAGGGGCCCAGGGCTCCCCGCCTCGCATCACCAGCGCGGCGCCGCATCCCAGCGCCGGAAAGACCTGCTCGAGCGCCGCGTCGAAGGCCAGCGCCGCGAATTGCAGCACCCGGTCGGCCGAGGTGAGGCCAAGCAGCCGGCGGATCGCCGCCATGTGCGCCGCGCCCGCGCCGTGCGCGACCGCCACGCCCTTGGGCTCGCCGGTCGAGCCGGAGGTGTAGAGCACGTAGGCCAGGCTGGCGGCCGTCGACCCCGGCGCCCGGACCGGCGCGGCGCTCTCGCCCGCCAGGCGCGCCAGGTTCCGCCCCACCGCCACCACCGCCGGCTCCCAAGGCGGCATCGCCGGCATCTCCTCGACCACCAGCCAGCGCGCGCCGGAGTCGCGCAGCAGGAAGGCGCGCCGCGCCTCGGGAAGACCGGGATCGATGGGCACGAAGGCCGCCCCCGTCTTCAGGATGCCGAGCAACGCCGCCACCATCGCGGGTGAGGGCGGCAGCTCGAGCGCCACCAGGGTCTCCGGCGCCGCTCCCAGCCGCAGCAGCCGGCGCGCCAGGCGATTGGCCTGCGCCTCGAGCTCGGCGTAGGTCAGGTGCTCCGCGCCCAGCTCGACCGCCACCGCCTCCGGCGTGCGCGCGGCCTGACGCTCGCAGGCCGCGTGCAGCAGCTCCATGCCGCTGGCGGCGGCCGGCTCGGCGTCCACCACCGTCGCCGGCATCACCAGCAAGGGGTTCCATTCCACCAGCAGCTGCTGGCGCTCGCCGGCGGCGAGCAGCGTCGCCTCCAGCACCGGCGCCGCCGGCGCGGCCACCAGCGCCGCCAGCAGGTGCGTGAAGGCCGCGCCGAGGCGCACCGCCGTCGCCGCGTCGAACAGGTCGGTGGCGTACTCGAGGTCGCCGCCGAGACCGCCATCGGTCTCGAACAGGGTGAGGCCCAGGTCGAGCTTGGCGGTGCGGGTCTCGACCTCGACCACCGCCAGCTCGAGGCCGGGCAGGCGCAGCTCCAGCGGCGCGTTCTGCAGCACGAACAGCGACTGCACGAGCGGCGATCGCGCCAGGTCGCGCGCCGGCGCCAGCTCCTCCACCAGCCGTTCGAACGGCAGGTCCTGGCGCTGGTAGGCGGCCAGCGCGGTGCGGCGCACTCGCGCCAGCAGGGTGTCGAGATCGGGTTCGCCGGCGAGGTCGACGCGCAGCGCCAGCGTGTTGACGAAGAAGCCGATCAGCGGCTCGACCTCGAGGCGCGTGCGGTTGGCCACCGCGGTGCCGATCAGGATGTCCTCCTGGCCGCACAGCCGCGCCAGCAGCGTGCCCCAGGCGGCCAGCAGCAGCATGAACGGCGTCACCCCGCGGCGACGGGCCAGCGCCGCCGCCGCCGCCGCGAGGGCGGGCGCCAGCGCCACCTGCCGTCGCGCGCCGCGGCCGCTCTGCACCGCCGGCCAGGGGCGGTCCACCGGCAGCGCCAGCGCCGTGGCCGCGCCGTCGAGCGCGGCCCGCCAGGCGGCGACCGTGGCGGCCAGCCGCTCGCCGCTCAGCCAGGCGCGCTGCCAGAGCGCGAAGTCCACGTACTGGATGGGCAGCTCGGCCAGCGACGACGGCCGGCCGGCGATCGCCGCCGGGTAGAGCTGCGCCAGCTCGCGCAGCAGCACGCCCATCGACCAGCCGTCGCCGACGATGTGATGCATGGCGAGCAGCAGGAGATGCTCGCGGGCCGCCAGCCGCAGCAGCGCGGCGCGCAGCAGCGGCCCGGTCGCCAGATCGAACGGCCGGATGGCCAGCCGTTCGAGCAGGCGCGACGCCACGGCACCGCGGCGGCCGCCTGGAAGGGCCGACAGGTCGACCAGCGGCAGCGGCACCGGCCGCCAGGCATCGACGAGCTGCACCGGCAGGCCCGCCGGCGAGAGCGTGAAACGGGTGCGCAGCGCCTGATGGCGGCGGACGACCTCGCCCAGGCTGGCTGCCAGGGGTGCGACGGCCAGATCGCCGGTGAGACGGGCGGCGACCGGCATGTTGTAGAGCGGCGAGCCGGGGTCCAGGCGATCGAGGAACCAGAGCCGCTCCTGGGCGAAGGAGAGCGGGGGCAGGGCGGCGAGCGGCCGCGGCGCCGGGGCCAGCGAGGGCGGCATGGGCTCTGGCTCGCCGCTCCCGCCAGCCCCGCCGGCCGCCCGGTCGATGGCGGCGGCGAGGCGCGCCGCCAGGCCCGCCACCGTCGGCTCCTCGAACAGCGCGGCGAGCGGCAGCTCGACGCCGAAGTCGCGGCGGACCCGCGACATCAGGCGGGTGGCGAGCAGCGAATGCCCGCCGAGATCGAAGAAGCGATCCTGGATGCCCACCCGCTCCACTCCCAACACCTCGCACCAGATGCCGGCCAGCAGCTCTTCGGCCGGCGTGCGCGGCAGGGCGATCTCCTGCCGTTCGTCGCGGCCCCAGCTCGGCGCCGGCAGCGCTCGCCGGTCGAGCTTGCCGTTGGCGGTCAGCGGCAGCGCCGGCAGCGTTACGAAAGCGGCAGGCAACATCGGCTCGGGCAGCCGCCGGCGCAAGAAGGCGCGCAGCTCCTCGGCGGCGGGTGCCGGACCCTCGCCGGCCGCCACCACGTAGGCCACCAGGCGCCGCTCGCCCGGCTCCGGGCGGCGGCCGGCGCCGGCGCCATGGCCGGCAGCCGGCGCCAGGACCACCACCGCCGCCGCCGCCAGCGCCGGGTGGCGGGCCAGCGCCGCCTCGACCTCCGCCGGCTCGACGCGGACGCCGCGCACCTTCAGCTGCACGTCGAGGCGCCCCAGGAACTCCATCCGCCCATCCGCCAGGTAGCGGGCGAGGTCGCCGGTGCGGTACAGGCGACCGCCCGGCTCGCCGCCGCACGGGTCCGGCACGAACCGCTCC
>DATGHG010000439.1:0-7709 GCA_035308185.1 Thermoanaerobaculia bacterium
GTAGAGGCGGAGGCCCAGCATGACCGGCGGATTGGCCGTGCGGTTCATGTGCTTGGCGCTGTAAATCTTCAGCTGTTCCTCGGCGTCGTAGGGGTCCGGGTAGACGGGGTCGGGGGCGAACGAGCCCGGTGCGGGGGCGTCGGGATGTTGCGGATCGCCGACGATCTTGGCCTCGGGCGAGGCGGCGGGGGGCGGTTTCTCGGCGGCGGTGGTGGCCTGGGAATAGCCGGCGGTGGCGCCCGCCTGCGGAGCGTCACCGATTTCGCCGATGTTGCCGGCAGTGGCGCACGGCACGCCCAGCGCGAGCAGCAGCAGGCCGAGGGGTAAGGACTTCGCGGTCCAGGTTCTTCCGTTCATGGTCGGCCTCGCTCAGCGGACGACGAAGTCGTTGGTGCGGGCATGGGAGTCCGTGATCCATTCGTTCTCGGTACGCTGCATCTCGGTGGTGGCGCCGACGAAGGCCATGAAGTAGATGGGCTCGGAGCGGCCGCGCATGCGCACGGCGAGGTGGTAGGTGCCGGCCTTGCGCAGCAGATTTCCCGGCACCCGATACTTGGCGAGGCGGTGGCTCAGCGGCGGCAGGCTGTGCTTTTCCAACCGCACGTTGGGGGGGTGATTGAGCAGCGAGATCGGTTGGCTGCCGGGGCGGATGAAGGGCAGCTGGTCGTTGTCCAGGTTGACCGGCAGGTACATCTCGCGGTCGGTCCCCTTCAGGTTGGTGGTGGTGAACTTGGTCTGCAGGCTGAACAGTTGCTGGTCGCGCGCGATCTTGCCGGCGCCGACGTCCTTCGATTGGAGGTCCGCGAGGTCGCCGTGGCTGTCGAGATAGCCGGATTCCCAGATCCGCTTGCCGTCGGGGTCGATGAGCGCGACGTTCAGCCAGAGCTCGGGCTGGGCGCCGAGCGAGCCGGAGGGCAGGTTGTGCCCATTGTTGAGGTTGGTGAGGTTGTAGTTGAACGTCAGGGTCTTGCCGACCTGGGGAGGGCTGTCGAAGAAGGGGCCGTCGAGGCGGGAGCCGTTCTCCAGCAGCTTCAGCCGCTGCTGCTTCCGCTCTTCCCACCGCGCGAGATTGGCCTTGACCCTTGTCGCGGCCTCCTTGCGGTCGGCGGGTTTCTGCCAATCGGGCGGGAAGCTGTAGGCGCTCGGATTGGCGGCGACCTTGGCCTCGAAATCGTCGTTCCCCCAGCCGGCCCGCCAATCGAACCGCAGCCACTGCTCGGGGGTGAAACGGGACTCGCCGATTGGGAAGAGGCCGGGATGGCTGATGGGGTAGCCCGGGCCGACGAAGGTGTGGTCGGTGAGCTTGCGCTCTTCGTTGACGGTGTGTCCGTTGACGAACGCGGCCCAGCCCTTGCCGAAGCCGCTGGGCTGGCCCGGGTTGGTGCTCATGTGGCAGTCCTGGCAGGTGATGCCCTTGGCGAAGGCGGGAGAGGCCCGGTACTCCTCCCAGACGGTCTCGAGCTTGATGCCGGCATAGACCGCGACCTGGTGGCAGGAGGCGCAGAACTCCGATTTCACGATCAGGTCCGACTGGATGGCCTGCTGGTGGATCCTGAGGTATCCGGGCTTGTCGGGTTCGTCGGGGCTCACCAGGATCTGGTATTGCCGCGCGTTTTCGGTCGCCTTGAGGACGCCCTGGGTGTCGAAGGGGCCGAACACCGGCGCGTGGATGTCGCCGGGCGCGAACCGCCGCGCGCCGTTGACCTTGCCGTAGGTCTCGCCGACGCGGTGGCAGGTGACGCAGGTGATGCCCTCCTGGGCGGCCGCGCTGCGGTTCCACCACGCGATGTCGCGCCGCTCGCCCAGGGCCGTGCCGACGGTGGCGTGGCAGCGGACGCAGAAGGAGTTGATGGTGCCTTGCGCCAGGTCGTTGATCTTCTGCTCGAACTTGTTGAACATCGGCGACAGCGAGGCATAGGCGTGAGAGGAGTTGCTCCACTCCCGATACTGGTTGGGGTGACACTCGCCGCAGACCTTGGCCGACACGTAGAGCTTGTCGCCCAGGGCCTTGGCGTCTGGATTGTTCTCGGGTAGCGGGTTCGGGAGCTCCTGCCCCATCGCGGACCCCAGCCCCGCCAGCAGGAGGACGCTACATAGCAAGCCGGCTTTGTTCATTGGGCCACTCCTCTTCTGCTGCCAGCAGTCATGATCGGACGGCGCCGATCAGAACATTTTCAGGAACTCGATCAGCGCCCGCTTGTCGGCATCGCTGAGCCCCGGCTCTTCCTTGAAGCGGTCGGTGCCGAAGTAGTGACCGCGATTGACCACGAAGTCCGGGCACTTGCTCAGCTTGAGCATTGGCTCGGCCAGGTTCTGGAACACCGCGCGCGCCTGGTCGTCGGTGGCGTTGGCAGGCAGCGCCAGGAGGTCGTGCTGGACCTTCAACAGGAGATCCAGGAGCTGCTTGTCGTGCGCCAGCTTCTGCAGCGCGGTCTGCTGGTCGGGCAGGACGTCGAGATTGGCGATCAGGTTGACCGGCGTCCCCTTGGGGATCGGGCCGATCTCGATGCCGCCCTTGCCGACCACCGACGGGGCGAGGGCCTTGACCAGCGGTGCCAGGTCCGGCGCGAAGGGCGGCAGATAGCCGACCGGCACCCGCAGGTAGCTCGACGCGGTGGTGCGGTCGATGAGGCCCGGCACCTTGTCGCCGAGCACCGGATCCCGGTCCCGCTTCTCCGGCCAGAGCATCTGCTCGATCCCGTCCTGGAAGGCGGCCATCCGCCCCGCGACCGAGGGATCGCCGTTGAACAATCCCACCGAGTTGTTGAGCAGGTAGGGGGCGGTCGACCACAGGCTGATCAGCGACGCCGGCCGGGTGTAGCCGCGGCCGCCGGCAGGCATGGTGTACTGCCACGGCGCGCCGGTGAACGGGTTGTGGACCGTGATGGTGCCCACCGAGGGCAGGTCCTTGTTCGACTGCGACGAGTAGTTGTCCCATATATTGCCGGCGATCGCGTTGGTGGCGAGCGGGCTGCAGGCGTTGGTCTCCAGCAGCGTCACCGGGATGCGCACCTCGGTCGACAGGAAGTTGTCGGTGAGGAAATCGTCCTTGAGGACGATCTCCCGCATCTGCTGCTTGAAAGCGGCGGTCTTGGTCGACTCCCAGTACTTGTTCCAGCAGTCGAGATAGCCGGGACCGGTGCAGCCGCCGGGGTCGAGGCCCGCCACCGCGGCGGGGAGCTTGGACGAGTGGCAGCGCGCGCAGCGGTCCGCGAAGACCTCCTTGCCGCGGGTGAGCTGCGCCGGGTCCTGACTCAGGTAGGCCGCGCCGCCGGGAGCGTCCTTCAGCAGGTGCGGTGCGGTGGTCGCCAGGAAGAAGTCGGCGACGTGGGGGGTCTGCGCCTCGGTGGCCTGCCAGAAGCTCGAGTTGGCGCGCCCCACCTTGACCTCGATCGGCGTGATGGGCTTGCCGCCCACCAGCGCATTGAAGTGCCGCAGCCACTCCTCGCTGAACAGCCCGATGTTGACGTAGACCCGGTTGAGCGCTCCCAGGGCGCCGACCGAGTCGGAGCCGTCCTTGAGCACGCGCGGCGTCAGGACGGTGTTAGGCGCACGGAAGAACTCGCTGAGCGGCCCGGTCGGGAAATAGTCGTTGAACTGCTTGTTGTCCAGCTGGCCGCCGGTCATCGACTCCTGGCCCCAGCGCTTGGCTTGCGCCAGCCGGGCGCCGAGGCCGTAGATGGCGTTCATGGTGCGCGGGTTGTTGATGCTGTCGGTGGAGACCAGCGAGGTGTCGAGGGCGCCCGGGCGCGAGGTGTGGAAGAGCTGATAGGGGAAGCTGCTCTCGTCCGCATCCCAGCTGAAGATGCGGTCGATCCAGAAGTACTGGGCACCGACGTTGTTAGCCAGGTCGGCCCACTGCGGGTTGTTCGGGTCGGCGGGCGGATGCACCGGGCTGGGCCCGACGTGACAGAAACCGCATGACATGCCGACGCGGTAGGGGCGGACCAGGCCCTTGCGCAGGTAGTAGCTGGGGTCGGAGTAGTAGCGCGCCGGGTCCCAGGCCTTGGCCGCCGCGGCGTCGAAGGCCGGGTTCGGGAACAGCCGCAGGCCCACGATGCCGGTGCCCCAGCCGTAATAGGACCCGGCCGGCAGGTTCTTGCCCCGCGCTCCGAGCTTGATGCCCGGGTACTTGGCTTCGTTCTCGAACGGATCGGGCGGACAGTCGGCGCGGCGCTTGTCGAGCCAGAGGCCCATGCGGTCCGGGTTCGGCCCCTTGGCTTCCTCGAAACAGGGCTCGTTGACCAGGCCGTGCCACTGCCAGCGGTTGTGGCGGCCGTACTGCGGCAGCTTCGAATCCTTCGGGTAGGGGTAGGAGGAGATCGTCTTGAGCAGATCGAAGGTCCCCACGCTCTTTTCCGTGAGGACATCCCACAGATGGTCGTTGCCGCCGGTCCAGACGATCCAGTTGTTGCGGCCGACGACCTGGGAGGGCGTCAGCGTCAGGCCGCCGTCCATGTCGTGGAAGTAGTCCTCGTCCGCGGCGGGGAACGACGCGGCGTCGCGTCCGGCCAGGCGGGCCTCGTCCACCACCTGCCGTCCAACCGGCTCGCCGTTGTGCGAGCAGCCGGGAACGGCGATGACGCAGGAGAGCAGCAGCAGGGTCCACCAGTTTGGACGGCACATTGGCGACGCTCCTTCCTAGGTGCGGTCGATGCCTCGATTCTTCGTGGAAAGCTAGTCGGTCGTAATTTTGGCATAGTACCAATTCGAATACAAGATCTACTTGTATTTTTGAAATACATACCTATGGCCAACTCTCGATAAGGTCTGTCGGGTGAGCGGCGGCATCGCTCCGCCGGAAATGGCGGCTGGCGTCCGTCTGATGGGTGGAGATCGACGATCCGCCCATGAGGCCATCTACGCTCACCACCGCCGCCGCCTTGCGCGTTCCCATGTGCCCCGTTGGGCCTCGTCTGGTCGAGGCTGCGGAGATATGCTTGGGAGATCGAAAGCTCAAGCGGTTCGCGGCGTGCTCTCAGAACGCATCACGTCCCGTGCTGGACGGCTGCCTGCCGCAGCTCGATGCTGCGGCTGAAGCCATGAGGCTGCGCCCCGAGGCCGCCCTGGTTTCGCTGGGCATGTCGCTGCTCGTCGCTCCCGGATGCGGTAGCCCGGAGCCGCCGCCCCGTTCGCCGGCCGAGGCGATGGCCCTGCTTGCTGCCATCCCGGAGCTGCGCCCCGTCGCGCCCCGCTTGACCGGTCTGCAAGGCTATGCGCCATGCCTGCAGGCGTCGCGAGGCGGGGGGGCCGGGCCTTCCTTCACCTGCTCGCCGGTGTTCGAGGAGGGCGGCCGCGCCGCTCGCGATCTCGAGCGCGTGCGCCGTGCACTGGCCGCGCATCCGCAGGCGCCGGACTTTGCCGCCGTGGCCGGGCTCTGGTTCCTCATCCACAGCGCGGCGCCGGGAGCGGCGGACAGGGCCGTGGACCGGCTCGAGGCGGCGGTGCTAGCACTGCCGGGGAACGCTGATTTGCAGAACGACCTTGCCGCCGCTTATCTCGTTCGCGGCGACGTCATGGGGCGGCCCACCGATTTCCTGCTGGCACTGGACACCCTCGAGCGCTCACTCGCTCTCGAATCCGGCCTGGAGGCGGCCCGCTTCAACCGTGGGCTCGTCTTCGAGCGCCTGGGGCTTTGCGCACCGGCGGCGGCCGCATGGCGCGACTACCTGGGCGCAGACCCGTCATCCGGTTGGGCGCACGAGGCCGCGAGCCGCCGCAGCAGCATGTCCTGCGACTGGCCGGAATGGCAGCCGGTCAAGGACTGGGCGACCGCCACCTCCGCGAGCCCTCCGGCGGCATTGGCGCGGCTCCTCGACCTGGCACCGGTGGAGGCCTCGCGCCGCGCGCTCGAGGAGCTCCTGCCGGCATGGGCGGCGACCTGGCTCGCCGGCGATCTTGCGAAGGCACATCTGCAACTCGCGCGGCTGCGGCATCTTGGAGACGCTCTGTCGGCGCGGACGGGGGACGCGACCATCGTCAAGCTGGCGGCCGATCTCGAGGCGGACGGAGAGCCGCGCCGCGCACAGCTGGCGCTGGCCTACCAGGACCTCGGCGAGGCCGCGCGCCTGCAGGGTGCCAGCCTGTACGCCCTCGCACTCGAGAGGTATCGGCGAGCGCTCCGAGCGAGCGGCGGCCTGCCGGCGCCGGCCGCCCTGTGGGCGAGCTACGGAGTCCTTTCGACGCTGGTCACCGAGGAGGACTACTCGGCAGCGCGGCGAGCGCTCGCCGACCTGCGTCGAGATGACCTCGCGGGCATGCCGACGCTGGCGGCCCGCATCGCCTGGTCGGAGGGTCTGATGCAGCTGCGCTCCGGCGCTTTCGCCGAGTCGCGGCAAAGCTTCGCCGCAGCCGCGGCGACCTACACCAGGCTGCACGACGGCGTGAGCGCCGGAGCGGCTCGCGCGCTCGAGGCCGAGAGCCTGCAGGCCCTCGGCCTCGACGAGGAAGCCTGGCGACTCCGCATCGAGGCGTTCCGCGCGCTCGGCCGCCGCCCTTCGGGTCCGCTGCACAACCTGCTGGTCGACGCCGCCCTCGCCAGCCGCGAGGAAGGCAGGCCGCATGCCGCGCTGGCGCTCCAAACGGCGGGCCTCGCGGTGGCGAGGGCGCTGCGCTCCCCGAGCCGCACGGTGGAGGCGCTTCTCTGGCGCAGCAAGATCCTGACCGCCCTCGGCCGATCCGACGAGGCGCGGGCGGATCTGCAGAGCGCGCTCTCCCAGGCGCCGGGCATTGCCGACCTGGGCGTGCGCCGGCGCCTGAGCGCGGATCTCCAGGAGGCCTATGGCGAGCTGCTGCTGGAGCACGATCCGGCGGCGGCGGCGGCGGCCTTCAGCGTGGCGCTGCGGTTCTACCAGGAGACCGCCTTCGCCTGGAAGCTTCCCTCCGTTCTCCTGCTGCGGGCCCGCGCCCGCCTGCGCCTGGGCCAGGAAGCGTTCGCCGCGGCGGACCTGGCGGCGGCGGTGGACGAGTTCGAGCGCCGCGACCGCGCCATGCCTCCCGACGTCTTCCGTTACAGCCATCTCGAGCGCGCCCAGGAGACGTTCGACGCCATGATCCGGTTGCAGCTGGACCGGCACCGCCCGGATCTCGCTCTGGTCTATGCCGAGCGGGCGCGGCTGGCGACCTGGCCGGCTCCGGTGCCTGCTGCTCGGAGGGCCGCCGCCGGCGTCCAGGCCCTCTCCCGGGAGGCCGCTGTCCAGGCCGCGGTGAAGGCGCTGCCGCCAGACGTGGCCGTGATCGAGCTCGCGATCCTCGACGACCACCTGCTCACCTGGGTCCTCTACGCCGGCCGAACGCGCTTTCTCGCCCGGCCGCTGGCCGGCCTTCCCGCCCGCGTCGAGGCCTTCTGGAACGCGCTCGCCGCACCCGGCGGGCAGGGAAGCGAGTTGGCAGCGATGGCGGCTGCCCTCTATGGCGACCTGGTGGCTCCCTGGGCGGGCGAGGTGCCAGCGGGCACCCGCCTCGTGTTCGCCCCGGATCGCTTCCTGTATCGCGTCGCGTTCGCCGCCCTGCGCGACCCGGCACGCCGCCGCTGGCTGGCGCAGGACTTCGTCGTCTCGACTGCTCCCAGCCTGCTTTTCGCCGCCGGGGCGCTGCGGCCGCCACCGACGCAGGCCGGCGGGGTTGGCCGCGGGTCCGCCCTGCTGGTCGGAGATCCCGGCTTCGACCCCGGTGAGACGGGCGAGCTGCCTGCCCTGCCCGGCGCCGCC
>DATGHG010000440.1:0-51565 GCA_035308185.1 Thermoanaerobaculia bacterium
TCCAGGAAGCGGCGCTCGGCCGGGTTGCTCGCGAGCGCCAGGGCGCGCTGGTAGGCGCCGGCGCTCTCGCGCCTGCGGCCCAGGCGCGACAGGAGATCGCCGCGGGCGGCGGGCAGCAGATGGTAATCCTCGAGGGCGCCGCCGGCCTCGAGACGGTCGAGCAGCTTCAGGCCGGCCTCGGGTCCTTCGGCCTGGGCGATGGCGACCGCCCGGTTCAACTCGACGATCGGCGACGGCTGCACCAGGGCGAGCAGGCCGTAGAGCGCCGCGATCTGGCGCCAATCGGTCTGCGCCGCGACGGGGGCCGAGGCGTGGCAGGCGGCGATCGCCGCCTGTAGCGCATAGGGGCCGGGGCCGCCGGCCGGCATGGACGACCGCACCTGGCGCCCGGCGGTGTCGCCACGGGGCGCCCGCCGGCCGAGCGCCCTCTCGACCAGGGCGAGACCTTCGGCGATCTTGCCAACGGACCAGAGGCGGCGGTCCTGGCGCTCGAGCAGGACGATCTCGCCGGCGCCGTCGACGCGCGCGGCGCGCCGGGCATCGTGAAGCAGCATCAGGGCCAGCAGCCCCTCGGCTTCGGCCTCGCCGGGCAGCAGCTCGACGACCAGCCGGCCCAGGCGGATCGCTTCGCCCGAGAGATCGGGGCGCAGCAGGTCCGGCCCGGCGGTGGCCGCATAGCCCTCGTTGAACACCAGGTAGATGGCGCAGAGCACCGCCGCCAGCCGCTCGGCGAGATGCTCGGGAGCCGGCACGCGGTAGGGGATGCCGGCCTGGCGGATCTTGCGCTTGGCGCGCACCAGCCGCTGGGCGAGGGTGGGCGCCGGCAGCAGGAAGGCGCGGGCGATCTCCGGCGTCGACAGGCCGCAGACGGTGTGCAGGGTCAGCGCCACCTGCGCCTCTGCCGCGAGCGCCGGATGGCAGCAGGTGAAGATGAGCCGCAGGCGATCGTCGCCGGCGTCGACGCCGCCCTCGGGGGCATCGAGCGCGGCGAGAGCGGCGGCGTCGGGCGCCACGACCGTGGGCGTGCCGTGCGCGACCTCGCGGACCTTCACGGCGAAGTTGGCGCGCCGGCGCAGGACGTCCAGCGCCTTGTGGCGGGCGGTCGAAACCAGCCAGGCGCGCGGGTTGGCCGGCAGGCCGGCGCGCCGCCATGCGGCCAGGGCGACCACCCAGGCCTCCTGCAACGCCTCTTCCGCCAGGTCGATGTCGGTGCCGAGCAGACGGATCAGCGTCGCCAGCGCCTGCAGCGACAGCTCGCGATAGCGCTGCTCGATGGCGCGGTCGACCGCGTCGGTCGCGGTGAGCGTAGCGGTGTCGTCGTCGGCTTCGTCTGCCATGGCCGCCCTGTGGCGGCGAGTATTCCACAGGGCGGCCGGCAGCGGCCGCCAGCCTGCCGGCGGCGTCCGATCGCCGGGGGCCGCCGGTTGCTGCAACAGGGCTCAGCCCAGCGCCTGGATCGGCCGGACCTCGATCGAGCCGGTGAGCGCCCCCGGGATGCGGGCGGCGATGCCGGTAGCCTGGTCCAGGTCGCCGGCCTCGATCAGGTAGTAGCCCCCGAGCTGCTCGCGCGTCTCGGCGAAGGGGCCGTCGGTGATCATCGGCTTGCCGTCGCGGACCCGCACGGTGGTGGCGGTTGCCACCGGTTGCAGCGGGTTGCCGCCCAGGTAGTGTCCGCTCTCGCGGATGCTGGCGGAGAAGCTGTGGTAGTCCTTGAACAGGGTCTGCTTGTCGCCCTCCGACATGGCGGCGAAGTCGCTCTCGTTCTCGTAGATGAGCAGAAGGTATTGCACGGTGGTTCGTCTCCTTGCAGGGCTGCGGTGGATCGATCGGCGGTCGCCCACGCGACCCGCCACCTCATAGTCGAACGGGCAGGGCCAGGATCGACAGCGGGTCCGGGGGAGCTTCGTTCTCAGCCGGCCTGGTGTGCCAGCTGCTGAAAACCATCGGCGAGCCGGTAGGCATGCGCCGCCTCCGCGGCGTCGGCCTGGCGCCGGTACTCGTCGCCCTCGAGCTGCCGGCGCAGGTGGTCGCTGGCCGGCACCACCATCGGCATCGGCTTCCAGACGAAGGGCGCGCCGGTGGCGCCGTCGAGCAGCCACCCCTGTTCGACGGCGCGGGCGGCGACCGGCAGCGGCAGCCCGGCGACCGCGCGCACGAGGGCGCGGAGGAGGCCCTCGTCGCCGGGACGCAGGCAACGGCTCGCGTGCCTGCCCTGGGCGGCGGTGTGATAGTGCGCCGGCACCCACAGCAAGCCATCCAGCTGCTGGCGCTCGGCGGCCACGGCGAGCAGCGCGATCAGGTCGCGCAGCATGCCGAGCCCCGGATGATCCTGTCCGGGCAGCCGCCGCCGCGCCGGCGTGAACGCCTCGCGCGGATTCTGCAGCAGCAGCCATTCGATCCGCAGCAGCGCCAGGCCGGGCGCGGTGCGGCGGTCGACGCGCAGCCGCAATTCGGCCAGCAGCTCGCGGCGGTCCGCGGCGGCGTGGACGCGCACGGTCTCGCCGCCGGGATGGTCGAGGTCGAAGACCACCAGGGGGCGGGGAAAGCCGAGCTGGCGCAGCCGTTCGAGGAGGCCAGCGCGTTCGAGCATCAGCTCGAGCTGCTGGCGGGAGCAGGCGCCGAGCAGCCGCTGCGGGCGCTGCGGGCCGCCGAGGTTGGCCAGCAGGTCCTCGGCGCTGAGCGTCCAGTCGGGCTCGCCTCGCCGGTCCGCCGGCGACTCCCGCGCGCCCGCGGCGGCCGGTTCGGCAGCCAGACGCCGGTAGCGCGATCGCGTCGCCTCGGCGGTGGTCGGCGGCTCGATCGCCTGCCCGCCCGGCCGGAGGCTGGACAGGAAACGGGCGGTGTAGCGCCAGGAGTGCTGGCCGTAACCGCCGGCGAGCAGGATCACCGCCGGTGCCCGGGTGTCGCCCCGGCGCACCAGGTCGATCACCCGGCGGTCGCGTTGCAGCATGCCGCCGGCGGAGATCCGCCAGTTGCCGATGGCGTCGTCGGCGGCCGGGTCGCAGCCCGCCAGGTAATAGACCAGCGCCGGCCGGGCGGCGGCGAATGCCGGCGGCAGATGGGCGTCGATCGCCGCGAGGTAGGCGTCGTCGGCGACGTCTGCTCCCAGCTCGATCGCCGTCGCGGCCACTGCCGCGATCGCCGAGGTGGTGCGATTGTGAATGGAGAAGGTGTGGACGCTGGGGTCGGCGGCAAAGATCGAACGGGTGCCGTCGTCGTCATGGAGATCGAGATCGATCACCAGGATGGTTGCCGCGAAGCCCTCGGCGCGCAGGCCGGCGATCGCCACCGCGACGTCGTTGTAGATGCAGAAGCGCTCCCCCTTGCCGGCAAAGGCATGGTGCAGGCCGCCGCCGAGATTGGCGGCGATGCCGCCGGAGGCGAGGGCGAGATCGCTGGCGAGCCGCGTGCCGCCGGCCATGGCGCGCTGCCCCTCCATGGCGCGCTCGGCGGTATGCTCGGGCAGCTCCAGGCCGAAGACCTGCAGCAGCGCGTCCGGGCGCGACAGCGAGTCGAGATAGGCGTCGGTGTGGACGCGGCGCAGGTCGCGAAAGGCGGCGGGCTCGGCGCGATGGACGGCGCGAGGGTGCAGCAGGCCGGCGCCGTCGAGGGCGGCCAGGATGCGCTCGCCGCGCTGCGAGTCGACGCCCGGCAGGTCGAGCCGGTAGACGTCGTCGTACACCAGCTCGAGCAACGGGCGGCGCAGCGCGCAGCCAAAGCGCCGCCGGCCCCGGCGCAGCCTCTGCAACAGCGACTGCAACAGCGACGCCGAGGAGGAGCGCACGCCAGGAGCTTACCGCGGCCGGTGCTCCCTGCGGCCGGCGGCCGGCGCTCCGGGCCGCGTCAGCCGAAGAGCTTCAGGAACACCAGGTAGAGCACGAAGCCGTGGTCGGGTCCGGCCACCGGCACGCCGGCGTCGATCATCACCAGGGTCTGCCAGGGTCCCATCACGGTGCCGGCGATGCCGGTGCCGGCGAGCAGGGTGTCGTGCAGGCCGGTCTCCCGGTCGGTGGCGAGCGCGCCGTCGACCAGGGCGTCGAGGCGGAAGACGTCGCCGAAATCGAAGCCGTAGCTGAGGTGGCTGAGGTAGCCGCTGCTGGCCCGCACCGCGTTGCTGCGGTAGCCCTGGATGCGAGTGCCGCCGAAGAAGCCGAACTCGTACTTGCTGAAGCGGTCCAGGTGTTCCCCGGCGAGGTAGTCGACCTCGACGCCGATCTTCTGGAAGAAGGGCAGGTACCAGTTCTTGCTCGCGGTTACGTTGTAGCGGGTGAAGTCGCGATCGTCGGGGCTGAAGTCGGGATTGCCCGGCAGCCCCCAGGCGTGCCAGCTCGAGCGCATGTTGTAGCTGTAGTGGCCGGCCAGCGTGTAACCGGCGCGCGCGAAGCTGAGGTTGCCGCCGACCGACTGCAGCAGGTTGTCGCTGGGCAGCACGAACTGCCGATCGGTGTTGCTGTTGCGGCTGTAGACCGAGTCGAGCAGGTCGTATTCGAGGCCGATCCTGGTGAAGTCGCCGAGCGGATGGCCCAGCTTGAGGTCGAAGGTGGCGGGGCGGATCCGCATCTCCTGATTCACCAGCTCCTTGCCCTTCTGGTAGACGTCGTCGGTGAACGGCACGGCGATGGCGAAGACATCGGAGCCGGCGTCGAAGCGGCTGTCGAACAGCCGCGGCTGGGCGGCGCTGGCGACCAGCAGCGCGCCGCCGAAGAAGACGTTGATCTGCTTGCCGCTGTTCTTGAAGTCGAAAGTGAAGTAGTTGAGCCCGGCCAGCGGCAGGGGGTAGCTGAGGGAGTCGTCGACGAACAGGCCGGCCACCGCGAACAGCTTGCTCGGCGCGAAACCCTCCTTGACGACGCGCGGCCCCGGCCCCTTCTTGACCAGGTAGCGCAGCCCCTGGTCGGTGTCGCGGACCATGGTGACGTCGGAGTCCTCGACGGTCTTCTCACGGGCGGCGAAGTCGGGCGGGTTGACCTGGACCTTGGTGAGGAAGGTCTCGCGCTCGACCAGCAGCGGCTCGTCGAGCACCGACAGGATCTGTTGCGCCACCAGGTGCAGCGGCAGCACGAAGCTCTCCGGCGACCACGGGGCGGGCCGCCCCTGCTCGTCGATCGGCGAGTACTCGAGCGTCTCCTCGTTGGAGGTCACCTCGCCCTGCAACTCGACCTGCACGCCGCGGGTGCGCAGCCGGGCATAGATCTCGCGGTCGATCCAGACCGTTCCCTGGTAGAGGCGGCGGCGGCCGGCGCCGGTTCCGGCCGGGGCGAAGTCGACCACCCAGGCCTCGCGGCCGCCGATCTTCTCGCTGCCGCGGAGGTGGTAGCGGTACTCGCGGGTGAACAGGATCTCGAGCGGCAGCGCCGCCGCCTTCTCCGGCTGGATGAGCGGGATCTCCGGCAGGGTCTTGCCGCGCCAGCGCACGCCGTTGATGTAGAGCGACTCCCAGGCCCAATCGGCGCCGCCTTCGCGGCTCCAGAAGAAGGGGCCGGTGAGGCTCGCCTCGATGCTCGCGACGCCGGCGTTGGGTTGGAAGCGCAGGTGGGTGGCGTTGATCGCCGTGTAGTCTTCGAGGCGGCGGTGCTGCGCCTCCTCGAACAGCTGTAGCCGCTTGAGGATCTCCTCGACCGGCAGCTCGCGTTGCGAGGCGACGTTGATCTTCTCGGCGACGCCCTGGCGCTCGGCGGCGGTGAGCCGCTCGATGCCGAGAACGAAGACCGGACCGGGGTCCGGGACCAGCACGTCGAGGCCGGCGTGCGGCGCCGACGTCAGCGTGCCGGTGGGCGGCGCGACCGACCCGGCGGCGAACGGGAAGCGGGTGGGGCGGCGGAGGCCGGGGTCGGGGAAGTGAAGGAGCGCGGTGGGCGGCGCGGGGGTCGGCGCCGACCCGGGCGCGCCGGCGGTCTCGCCGCCGGGAGGCCCGGGAGCGGCCTCGGGAGAGGCGCCTGCGGAAGCGCCCGGCATTGCCGCGATGACCCGCAAGGAGAGGTCCTTGCCGCGCACGAAGACCCATGCGGCAGCGGCGCCGGTGGGCGTCGAGCCGGGATCGTAGGAAAGATCGCCGGCAAATTCGCGCGCCAGCAGGGCCAGCGGGTTGAGCGTCGCCGCGGTGATCGCCGGGGCGGCGGCGCTTGGCGCGCCGGGAGCGGCATCGACGCCGGCACCGCCGGGGGCGCCGGGGGCGCGGAAGAAGGTCAGGTCGAAGCCGGCGGTGGCCTGGCGGGCGGCCTCGGCGAGCACGGCGCCGGCTGGCGCCGCCGGGTAGGGGAGGGCATCGAGCGCCAGCGGCCGGCCGGGGTCCAGCTCGTGCACCTTCTGCACGGCGGCGGCCAGCAGCGCGTCGGCCGGCGAGGCGCCGGCGGGCGCGGCCGGGTTGGCGGCACCGCCAGGGCTCGTCGGTGTTGCGGGCCTGGCCTGCATGGCCGGCCCCCCGGCCGCCAAGGCTACGAGGTCCACGTAGGCCGCCACCTCGGCGCCGTAGAAGGCGGCGATCGCCGCCGGGTCGGCGGGCAGCGGCATCGTGGCCACATGGATGTTGGCCTGGGCGCCGCCCACCGCCACCGCCGCCCGCTTGAGCAGGAAGGCGTACTCGGCGGCATTGAACGCCTGGCCGCCTGCGGCGGTCGCGCCGCCAGTGCCGCCTCCCGGCGCCAGCGCCGCCGGCTGCCACACGACCTGAAACCAGGTGCCGCGCGCCGCGGCGGCGGCGACCTCGGCGGCGGCGCTCAGCTCCCCCTGCAGCTGCGCCAGGTTGCGAGCCAGCGGCGCCGGCGTGTGGAACACCAGCGACAGCCAGGGAGTGGCCCCGGCCGCCGCCACCGCCCGCGCCGCGGCCCCCATGGCCGCCAGCTCGGGAGAGCTCGGCGTCGAGGGATTGGCCGCGGCGCCGGCGGCCGACGGTCCGGAAGCCGCGCCGGCCCCCGCGCTGCCGGCCGCTGCTCCGCCGGCTGGCCGAGCAGGGTGGCCGGGGCCTGGTGCCGTGGACGGTTGCGGGGCGGCCGGCGCCGGTCCGGCGATTGCCGGCAGCGGCACCTCCCAAGCGATGAACAGCGGGCTGCCGGGCTCGAGGTGCTGGGAGCGCAGCAGGCCGAGCAGACCGCCCGGGCCGCCGGTTGGCGCGGCCGGCGTGGCGGCGCCCGCGGCGGGAGCGGTCGGGAGAGCCGCAGTGGCACCGGCAGTGGCCGGCGCGAGGAGAACCGGAGGAGCGGCGAGACGCAGGCCGCCGCAGGGCTGACACGGCAGCCCGGTGGCCTGAGCGGCGAGCGCCGAGGCCGCCAATCCGAGAAGCGAGAGCAAGGTGCGTCGAGGCATGGCGGGAAGCATACGGGCTGCGGCGTCCGGAGTCATCTTGGCGGCCTTGAAACATCCGCACGTCTCGTGCCCGTGGTGCGGCCGTGAAGCCGGGGCATCGGCGCCTCACCACCCACCTTCTCGCAGCCGGCGTGGTTCCTCGGTGTGGCCATCAGAGCGTCAAGCTGCCAGCGCCAGCCGCGCTGTCGTCGCGCCGTCTCTGAACCAGGACGGGCGCGTCCGATCGCGGCGACGATCGAACGCCTCACCATCGCGCCCTCCGCGCCCCCCGTGTGGCCCAGGCGTTGCAACCGCTCGACAAGCCGTGCGACTAGCATCGCCCGCGAGGGAACGAGGACCGTTCTCGGCCGCGCTCCGTGCTGTAAGCCAGGCTTCTCCGTTCCTGCTGTTGCTGTCGTTTGCGGGTGGCAGCGGCGTCTCGATCCACATGACCAACGCCATGGCGCTGGCGCGCGTGCTCGACCACCGCTTCGCGCGCTTCCAGGCCTCCGACAGCCGCCCGCGGCGGATCGCCAAGATCGCCGCCAAGACCGTCATCTACGCCATCCCGGCGGTCACCGGCTGGCAGCGCCTGCGCTCCGACCAGCACTACCTCTGGAGCGTGGTCCTGGGCGCTGGCCTGAGCGCCTTTGTGACCGACGCCATGCTGCGCTCCCACGACCGCGCCGCCACGGCGCCACCCTGACCTATCGTTGTAGGGTTCGGCACTGCGCGAACTGGCAAGAGGAGAACCTCCAATGAGTCCGAAGGCGTCAAAGTCGTTCCTTGGGGTCTCGATTCTGGTCCTTTCTCTCGTGATCTCAAGCCCCTTGCTGTCACAGGTTGCCGGCGCCACGCTGTTCGGCACCGTGACCGACCCAGCGGGAACGGTCATACCCAACGCCAAGATCTCGGTCAAGAACGTGGCCACCGGTCAAACGACGGCGACCCGCACCAATGCGGCCGGGGCGTACGCCGTATCGGATCTCGCTCCGAGCGATTACGAGGTTGCCGTCGCGGCGGAGGGGTTCAGCAGCAGAGTAGCCACGGTGACGCTCACGGCCGGGGCCAGGCAAACGATGGACCTGGGATTGACCACCTCTGCCGGAGATGTGGCGTCGCCGCCTTCGCTGGAGGATCTGGGTTTCTCTCCGACTCAGGCACAGGGAAGCGCTCTGGATCAGGCGAAGCTCGACCTGCGATCGCACATGCTCAAGATGCATCAGAGATTTGGTTTGATCACGCTCGCTCCCTTGGTTGCCACGATCGCCACTTCCTTCCTCGCCTCCGGCAAGCACAGCACCGCGACCGGCCGCGACGTGCATGGCGCTTTGGGCGGGATCACGGCAGTCATGTACTCCATGACCGCCTACTATGCGATCCGCGCGCCGAAGCTGCCGGAAGTCAAGACTCGCGGGCCCATCCGCGTGCATAGAGCCCTGGCCTGGATTCATGGCACAGGGATGATCCTGACCCCCATCTTGGGGGCGATGGCGTTTAGTCAAGAAAACCGGGGGGAAAGGGTCCATGGGATCGCAAAAGCGCATTCGTTGGTGGCCGGGGTGACCTACACGGCGTATGGGCTCGCCATCGCGTCCGTGTCGATCAAATTCTAGGCGGGTCCTATGAATACGAATCAGCGAGTGCTGTTGGCCCTTTTGCTGCTGGCGGCGGCGTCTCCCAAGCTGGCGCGAGCGGACAGCCAGTGGGTTCTTGAGCAGTCCACTCTCACGTACCAGGTGTCTCACCCCCTGCATCAGACGGAAGGCGTCAGCCATGCGGCGCGAGGCAAGGGCGTTTGTCACGCCGGGCAGTGCGATTATTTGATCGCGGCACCCGTGAAGTCGTTTGATTCGGGGGACAGCAATCGCGATCTGCACATGCTGCAAGTGACGCGCGGCGCGCAATTCCCCATGATCAGCGTGCGCACCCGATTGCCCGAAGCGGCATCTGCATCGGCAACGATCCATGCCGATCTGGAGGTCCAGTTTGGCGGCCAGACCTTCCACTATAAGCAGGTGCCCTTCCAACTGACGACGCAAGGAAACCAGATCCGGATAGTAGGAACGATTCCGGCGGCGCTAGCCGATTTCAAGATCGATCCACCGTCGCTCCTGGCGGTCCCGGTCAAGAATGAGATGCCGGTGCGCGTGGACATGACCTGGCGTCCGCAGTGACGCCGAATCCCGCCGCGGCTCGCGAAAAGACGCCGTTTAGGACGCTCCCGTGGAAACCACTTTCTGGAAGCTTGCCCACGGGATTCGCTGCGATGCCCTTGGCGGCGTTCAGGCCTCGCCGATCCCGAGGTAGGCGCGGCGGACGTGGTCGCTGGCGCTCAGCTCGGCGCCGGAGCCGGCGAGGGCGATGCGGCCGGCTTCCATGACGTAGGCATGGTCGGCGACGGCCAGCGCCTGATTGGCGTTCTGCGCGGCGAGGAGGATGGTGACGCCGCCGGCGGCGATGCTGCGGATCTGCTGGAAGACCTGCTCCACCAGGATCGGAGCGAGGCCCAGGGAGGGCTCGTCGAGCATCAGCAGCCGCGGCTCCGCCATCAGGCCGCGGCCGATGGCGCACATCTGCTGCTCGCCGCCGGAGAGGGTGCCACAGGGCTGGCGACGGCGCTCGCGGAGCCGCGGGAAGAGCTCGTAGACCCTCTCCAGGCCCTGCCGCGCCCGCGGCCGCAGCGGCGGCGGGAACGCTCCCATCAGGAGGTTCTCCTCGACCGTCATCCGCGGCCACAGCTGGCGGCCCTCGGGGACCATGCTGAGGTGGCGGCGCACTCGGACGTGCGCCGGCTCGCCGGTCACGTCGTGGCCCGCGAACCGGATGGCGCCGCGAAGCGCCGGCAACAGACCCGCCAGCGCCCGCAAGGTGGTCGTCTTGCCGGCACCATTGGGGCCGATGACGGCGACCACCTGGCCGCGGTCCACCGCGAGGTCGACGCCCCAGACCACCTGGATCGCGCCATAGGCGACCTCGAGCCCGACCGCTTCGAGCAGGCGCTCCGCCGCGGGCGGGCTCGCCATGGGCCGCTCGCCCGGCGGGCCGCCGTTCCCCGGCCGCGGCTCTCTGTCGGGGGGTTCCGCCATGGTTGCCATCAGGCCCCCGCCCCGCCACCCGAACCGTCGCCGCCGCCGCTGGTGGCGCCCACGCCGCCAGCCCCATCCTTGACGCCGATGTAGGCCGCGATCACGGCGGGGTCGCTCTGCACCGCCGCCGGCGGCCCCTCGGCGAGCTTGCGGCCGAGGTTCATCACGATGACGCGGTCGCAGATCGCCATGATCGCCTTGAGATCGTGCTCGACGTAGAGGATCGTCGTGCCGGCGTCCCGGATCTCGCGCAGCAGGCGCAGCACCGCCTCCGTCTCGGCCGCGGTCAGGCCGCTGCACACCTCGTCGCAGAGCAGCAGGCTCGGCCGCGCGGCCAGGGCGCGCCCCACCTCGAGCCGCTTCTGATTGCCGACGGAGAGCGTGCCCGCCGCGGCCGCCGCGAGCTCGGCCAGGCCGACGCGCGCCAGGATCCGGTTGGTGTCTCCCGCCGCCTCGCCGGCGTCGCCCGCCGCCTTGCCGGTGTCGCTGGCCGCCTTGCCGGCGGCCCCCCGGCGGCGGCCGAAGCGGATGCCGACCTCGACGTTGTCGCGCACCGACAGGGTGCGGAAGGGGCGCGGCACCTGGTGGGTGCGCACGATGCCGGCCCGCACCGCGGCGAAGGCCGGACCGCCGGTCACGTCCCGCCCCTCGAAGCGGATGCTGCCGGCGGTGGGCCGCAGGGCGCCGGCGAGGATGGCGAGCAGCGTCGTCTTGCCGGCGCCGTTGGGGCCGATCAGGCCGTAGATGCCGCCCCGCTCGAGCTGGAAGCTCACCTCCTGCAGCGCCGCCAGCCCGGCGAAGGTGCGGCTCAGGCCCACGACCTCAAGGAGCGGCGGCGGCACGCATCCTCCCGCGGCGCCCGAGAGCGCGCCACCACCTGTCGAGCAGCCCGACCACCCCGGCCGGCTCGAAGAGCACGATCAGGATCAGCAGCGAGCCGTAGATGAGCAGGTGCAGCTCCGGGAAGGCCGCGACGATCTCGTCGTGCACCAGGCCGTAGATGCAGGCGCCGACCACCGGCCCCCAGATCCGGCCGACGCCGCCGATGATCGGCATCAACAGGATGGCGACGCTGATCGCGAAGGCGAACTCCCCTTGCGGATTGACGTAGGCGGCGTAGCGGGCATGGAGGCCGCCGGCCGCGCCGGTGAGCGCGGCGGCGACGGCATGCGCCAGCAGCTTGGTGCGCAGCGGGTTCACCCCGAGGTCGGCCGCGGCCTCCTCGTCCTCGCGCACCGCGACCAGCGCCAGCCCCAGCCGCGAGCGCCGCAGCAGGATCGAGACCCCGACCGCGCCGGCGGCCAGCGCCAGGGCGCTGTAGTAGTGCTGCAGCTGGTGGAAGGGCCCGCGTTCCATGACGCGGTAGCCGCTGGCGCCGCCGGTCGCCGCCACGTTGGTCATCACCACCCGCACCGCCTCGCTGACGCCGATGGTGGCGATCGCGAAATAGGGGCCCTTGAGGCGGAAGGTCGGCAGTCCGATGAGCAGCGATGCCAGCACCGCCACCGCCGCGGCCAGCAGGCACGAGGAGACCGGGTCCAGCCCGGAGTTGAGCGCCACCGCCGCCGCGTAGGCGCCCAGCCCGTAGAACACGGCGAAGCCGAACGACACCTGGCCGCCGAAGCCCCCCAGCAGGTTCCAGGCGACGCTCGTGGTCACCCACACCAGGGTGCCGAAGAGCAGCCGGATGGTGTTGGGGCCGGGTCCCAGCAGGGGCACCGCCACCAGCGCCGCGCCGAGCAGCCACGGGGCGCCGGCGGCCGCGATGCCCGCGGCGGTGGATCGGGACCGGCGTCGGCCCGCGGCCGGCCCGCCGCCGCGCTCGGCGACGGTCACGCCCAGCGCCGTCTCCTGGCCCAGAGGCCGGCGATCCCGCCCGGCAGCACCACCAGGGCGACCACCAGCAGGGAGAAGGCGATCACCGGCTGGTAGCTCGCCGGCAGCACCTGGATGCTGAAGGTCTCGAGCAGCGCCAGGATCAGCGCGCCGGCGGCGACGCCGGCGAACGATTCGAGCCCGCCGAGCACGATGATGACGAAGGCGCGCAGCAGGAACGGCGCCCCGAAATCCGGGCTGAAGGAGTAGAGCATCGCCAGCATGCCGCCGGCGGCGCCGGTGAAGGCGATCCCCAGCCCGAACGCCACCCGCGCGGTGCGCTCGACGTCGATCCCGGCCAGGCGGCCGGCGTCGCGGTTCTGCATCAGCGCCCGCACCGCCCGGCCGAACCAGGTGCGGTGCAGCACCAGCTCGAGCGCTCCCAGCGACGCCACGGCACCGGCGAAGACCACCAGCCGCACCGTCGGGATGGTCAGCGGCCCGAGTTGCAACACCGACAGGGTGCGCGGGGTGAGGATCGCCCGGTCGGCGTTGCCCCAGATCAGATAGCCGAGGTTCTGCAACACCAGCCAGAGGCCGAACAGCAGCAGCAGCGAGGCCAGCGTCGGTTGATCCGAGACCGGCAGGCGCCGGATCAGGGTGCGGTGCAGGCCGATGCCGGCGAGGAAGAACGCCGGGAAGGCCAGCAGCGTGCCGAGCAGCGGATCGATGCCGCCGCGCTCGTAGAGCTCGTAGACGAAATAGGCCCCGAGCATCAGGAAGCCGGCGTGGGCGAGGTTGACGATCTTCATCACGCCGTAGATGATCGTCATCCCCACCGACATCGCGGCGTAGACGCCGGCCAGCAGCAGCGCGGCGATCAGCAGGTTCGAGAAATCGGCGGCGCTCATCGAGAGTTCCATCGCCGGGCCGCCGCCCGTCGGTCCTCGCGGCGGCGGCCGGCGGCGGCGCGGCTCACGGATGCGGTTTTTGCGGGCTCGGCGCGATCGCCTGGCCGGTGGCCGCGTCGGGCGGGAAGACGATCTCGACCTTGTCGCCGGGCTGGTTCTGGACGATCACGAAGGCGGTGTCGGTCTGGCCGTTCTTGCCGAAGCGCAGCACCTGGCCGGGCAGCAGGGAGTCCCTGAGCACGGCGGTGCGCAGCTGATCGCGGATCGCGGTCTTGTCGAGGCTGCCGGCGCGCTCGATCGCCATCGCCAGGATGCGCACCGCGTCGTAGGCAGTGGCGGGATACCACGAGTCCGGGGGATGGCCGGTGAACGCCCGATAGCTGGCGATGAAGCGCTTGACCTGCGGGTAGGGCAGCTTGTCGGACCACCAGATGCCGGCGAAGATGTCGTTGGTGGCGTCGCCCAGCGCCTTGCGGGCGTCGCTCTCGGGACCGCGGGCGCCGTAGCTGATCATCTGGTGGTACATGCCGGTCTGGATGTACTGCCGGTGCATGGTGATGTAGTCCTGCAGGTGCGCGTCGGCGAGGAAGATGTCGGCGTGGGCGGTCTTGACCTTCTGCAGCAGGCCCGAGAAGTCGGGCGCGCCGAGGTCGAACTTCTCGCTGAAGACGACGGTGAAATAGCCGGGGTGGGCGTGGATCCAGGTCTGGATGCCGCGCTCGTAGTCGACGCCGTGGTCGGTGTTCTCGAGCGCCAGCGCCAGCTTGAGGCCCTTGTGGAGCTTGCCGTGGTCCACCAGGCTGCCGAGGAAGGCGGCGGTGGTCGAGCCCAGCAGGTCGGTCGGGCTCAAGGTGCCGAAGATCCACTGGTAGCCGTGGTTGAAAATGGTGGTGGCCGCCGCGCCGGTGGTGATCCAGGGGGTCTGGTAGCGGTCCGGCATCACCGACTCGGCCTCGCCGAGGGCGGTGGAGTAGCCGCCGAGCACCGCGGTGACGCCGTCGGCGGTCATCGCCCGCTCGACCAGGCCGGAGGACTTCGCCTGGTCCGAGCCGTCGTCGTAGAAGACCACCCGCAGCGGCAGCTTCCTGCCCAGGCTCTTGACCGGGATGCCGCCGGCCTGGTTGAGCTCGTGCACGGCCAGGTCGATGGCTTCGCGCTGGTACTGCCCGGGCTTGGCCTCGCGGCCGCTGATCGGCAGCACGACGCCGATGGCGATGTCGGCGGCGCCGCCGGCCGCGGCCGCGGCGTGGGCGGGAGGCGACGTTGCGAGACTGCCGAGCAGGATCGTCGCGAGGGCGGCGGCCAGGGCCTGGACGAACAGGCGGCCGTGGCGCCTGCGACTCGTGCGCTGCATGACCGGGCTCATGACTGGGCTCATGGTGGGGCCTCTGGTTGCTGTCGTGGAGCGTCGGCGCAACGCTACACCGTTGGCGACGATTCGGCTAGTGGCCGGCGGGCTCGGCGGGCTCGGCGGGCAACGTCGCGCCGTGCTCGCGCAATAGCGCGAGGAACGCCGCCTCGTCGAGGATCGCGACCCCCAGGCGCCGGGCGCTCTCGGCCTTCGACCCGGCCTCCTCGCCCACCACCACGTAGTCGGTCGCCTTGCTCACCGAGCCGGCGGCGCGGGCGCCGAGCGCTTCGACCAGCGCCTGGGCGTCGCGCCGCGACAGGCGTTCGAGCGAGCCGGTGAAGACGAACTTCTTGCCGGCCAGCGGCAGGTCGCCGGCCGGCGCGGCGGTCCCGTCATCGCCTGCCGCTGCCTCGCCGGCTGCCGAGCCGTCGCCGCCGGCCCGGCCGGCGGCATGGGCAGCCCCGGCGCCGGCCGGCGCGGCGGCGGCGGGGCGCGGCGGCGCTTCCACCAGCCGCACCCGCGCCAGCAGGGCGTCGAGGATGGCGGCGTTCTGCGCGTCGCCGAAGAAGGCGGTGATTTGCTCCGACATGCGCGGCCCGACGCCCCGCACCTGTTGCAGTTCCTCGTCGCCAGCGGCGCGCAGCGCGGCGAAGCCGCCGAAGTGGCGCGCCAGGTCGCGCGCCACCGCCGTCCCGACCTCCGGGATGCCGAGGCCGTAGAGGAAGCGCGCCAGCTCGACGTGGGCGGCCTTGGCGAGCGCCGCCACCAGCTTCTGCGACGACTTCTCGGCGAAGCCCGGCAGGCCGAGCAGCGCCTCCGGCCGCAGGTCGAAGAGGTCCGGCAGCTGCCGCACCAGGCCCTCGGCGACGAACAGCTTGGCGGTCTCGTCGCCCAGCCCCTCGACGTCGAGGGCGTCGCGCGAGGCGAAATGGACGATGCGGCCGGCGAGCTGCGCCGGGCACTGGAAGGCGTTGGGGCAGACGGTGAACGGCCCGCGCTCGACCAGGGGCGTGCCGCAGGAGGGGCAGGCGGCGGGCATGCGCCACTCGGCGGCGCGCTCGCGGTCGGGCTCGTCGATGCGCTCGACCACCTGCGGGATGACGTCGCCGGCCCGCTGCACCCGCACGCGGTCGCCCTCGCGCACGTCCTTGCGCGCCACCTCCTCGCGGTTGTGCAGGGTGGCGCGCGCCACGGTGACGCCGCCGATCTCCACCGGCAGCATCAGCGCCACCGGCGTCACCACCCCGGTGCGGCCCACCGAGGGCAGGATCGACAGGATGCGCGTCACCTCCTTGCGCGGCGGGAACTTGAAGGCGAACGCCCAGCGCGGGTGGCGGGCGGTCCAGCCCAGCGCCTCGCGGGCGGCGAGGTCGTCGAGCTTGATCACCACGCCGTCGATCTCGTAGCCCAGGTCGTCGCGCCGCGCCTCGAGCTCGGCATGGTAGGCGAGGACCTCGTCGAGGCTCGCGGCGCGGCGCACCAGGCCGTTGACGCGCAGCCCCCAGCCGGCGAGGGCGGCGAGCACCTCCCACTGGCTGGCCACCGGCGGCGCCTGCTCGCCCCAGGAGAGGATGTCGTAGACGTAGAGGTCGAGCGGCCGGGCGGCGGTGATCTGCGGGTCGAGCTGGCGCAGGGCGCCGGCCGCGGCGTTGCGCGGGTTGGCGAACGGCTCCTTGCCGGCGGCGAGCAGCGATTCGTTGAGCCGGTCGAAGGCGGCGGCGCGCATGATCACCTCGCCGCGGACGGCGACGAAGGCGGGCGCCGGCCGGCCGTCGTCCTCGCGCAGGCGCAGCGGCACCGCCGGGATGGTGCGCACGTTCTGGGTGACGCCCTCGCCGCGGCGGCCGTCGCCGCGGGTGGAGGCGCGGACCAGCGTCCCGGCCTCGTAGACCAGCTCGATCGAGGCGCCGTCGAGCTTCGGCTCGAGCACGTAGGCGACCTCGCCGTCCGGGCGGTGCTCGGCCAGCGTCTTGCGCAGGCGCTCGTCGAAGCGGCGCAGCGACGCCGGGTCCTGGTCGGAGTCGAGCGACAGCATCGGCGCCGCGTGCTCGACCTGGGGGAAGCTCGCCAGCGGCTGGCCGGCGACGCGCTGGGTGGGCGAGTCGGCGGTGCGCAGCCCGGGGAAGCGCTCTTCGAGCGCCGTCAGCTCGTGGAACAGGCGGTCGTACTGCTCGTCGGAGACCGCCGGCGCGTCGCGGACGTAATACAGGTAATCGTGGTGTCGGATCTCGCGCTGCAACTGCGCGGCGCGGGACGCGGCGGCGGCCTGGTCCAGGTCCGGCCGCGGCGGCGGGGTCCCCTGGCCTCGGCTCATGGCCAAAACTGTATCATCCGCTCCATGACCTCGATGTGGCGCCGCGGCGGCCTGAGCTGGTGGCAGCTGCTGGTGCGGGTGTGGCGGGAGATCTTGATCGACCAGGTGCCCGGGCGCTGCGCCGAGCTGGCCTATTACTTCCTGTTCTCGGTGTTCCCGCTGCTGCTCTTCCTGACCTCGCTGCTCGGCTACCTGGCGGGCCCCGAGTCCCGGCTGCGCCACATCCTCTTCGTCTACGTCGGGCGGTTCGCCCCCAGCCCGGACGTCCCGGCGCTGCTCGCCGGCACCCTGGACCAGGTGATCACCCACCGCGGCGGCGCGACCCTGTCGCTGTCGCTGCTGGTGGCGGTCTGGGTGGCTTCGACCGGCATGCTGGCGCTGGGGCGCACGCTCAATTCGGCTTACGGGGTGGAGGAGACGCGGCCGTGGTGGTGGCGGCGGCTGGTGGCGATCGGGCTCACCCTGGGCTTCGCCGTGCTCACCGTCGGCGCGCTGACCGTCCTGCTCTACGGCCACCAGATCGGCGAGGCGCTCGCCAACGCGCTCGGCGTCGGGCCGGCGTTCGTCACCGTCTGGCACGTGGTGCGCTGGCCGATGGTGCTGGCCTTCGTGCTGCTGTCGTTCGAGGTGGTCTACAACTTCGCTCCCAACCTCGGGCGCGGCGTTCGCCGTGCCTGGGGGACGCCGGGCGCGGTGGTCGGCGTCTGCCTGTGGCTGGCGGTGTCGTTCGGCCTCCGCCTCTACCTCACCGAGGTGCACGGCTATGCCGCGACCTACGGCTCGCTGGGCGCGGTGTTCGTGATGCTGCTCTGGTTCTACCTCACCGCCCTCGCCATCGTGGTGGGCGGCGAGGTCAACTCGGTGATCTGGCGCCAGATCGCGGCGCTGCGACAGCGCGGCGGCGGCGCCGCGGGCGGGAGCGCCCGCGCCATCGCGACCCGCGCCGGCGGCGGCCGAAGGGCGGCGAATCGCGGGGGTTCCCGGCGCGGCTGAGCCCTGCCACACGGTCCGGGAGCGGGCGTGGCCCAGCGCAAGCGACGCGGTTCCGCTGGAATGACGTTTTGCGGAGATTCTGGAATATGCCGGAGCGTGGTGATCTCACGGCCCAAGAGCTGCTCGCATTCTTGAGTCCCAAGCTGGCACGCAGCGCCTCGCCTCCGGCGTGGCCTCCGGATGCGTTCGCGCTGGCCGCGGTGCTGATCCTCGAGTCCGGTATCTATCTGAAAGTCGTGTCCAGGTGGCCGCCGAGCGGTGCGGACGCGGACGGGGCGCTGCCCGTGCCCTCGGCCGCCTGGGCTGCTGCTCGCCACTTTCCTCGCAGGTTCGAGCCTCTGCCGGGAGATCCATCACTCCCGGGCGAAGGTCCTGCCCAAGTCGCACACCCCGCAGAACGGGCTCACGCTGGCGTCGCTCACCCATCACCTTGCGCTGTGGGTCACCTCGGACGTGGTGCCGCATTGGTACAGCGTCTTGCCGCTCACCCACAAATACCTGTGGGATTCCCCCAGCCTGAACCTGCTGATCGTGCCCTGGCCGGAGGCCATCACGCCGACTCAGTTCCGTGCCGCGGAGCCTGCCTGCGGCGAGCTCGCCAACATGCCCGAGGAGTTCAAGTTCTTCACCTACTGCAAGCATCGGGACTGTTCGAAGGCAACCAGGCGGCAGGCGGGCAAGGCGTTGTGCCGGCGGCTCGAGGAGCTCTACCGGGAAGCGATCAAGCTGGTGGGTAGGATCGAGATGGTGATCCTGCCGGAGCTCGCGTTGGAACGCGAGTTCGAGAGCACGGAGGTGTACCGCTGGGCCAAGAGCCATGACCTGTTCCTGGTGTGCGGCGTTGCGGAGGAATCAGCAGGTCCGTCTCCCGGCCGCAATTTCGTGACCGTCGGGATTCCCTTCAGCGGCACCCGGTACTACTCGACCATCGAGCAGAACAAGCACCATCGGTGGCGGCTCGACCGGTCGCAGATCGTGCAATACGGCCTGGGTGGGCAGCTCGATCCGCAGTCCGAGTGGTGGGAGCACACGATCTCCGAGGCGCGGCAGCTGACGTTCCTCTCGATCCTCCCCTGGCTGTCGCTCTCGGTGCTGGTGTGCGAGGACCTGGCGCGGCAGGAGCCGGTTGCCAGGCTGGTGCGGACGGTCGGACCCAACCTGGTCATCGCCCTGTTGATGGACGGGCCGCAGCTCGAGGGCCGGTGGCCGGCTCGCTACGCGACGGTGCTGGCGGATGACCCCGGATGTTCCGTGCTCACCTTGACGAGCGTCGGGATGGCCGAGCTCTGCCGGCCTCCGGGCAGGCCGGCGTCGCGTAGCGTTGCCCTGTGGAAGGATGCCAAATCGGGGCCGGCGCGCCAGCTCGAGCTGCCCGCCGGGCATCATGGGCTGGTGACATCTCGCCGCGTGATGCTTCCCTCCTCGTCCTGATCGGCCAGATCAACGATCCCGGGACCGACCTGATCGAGGAGCTGAGCACCGACGACGCGAAAGAGATCGGTCGCGCGGTGGTTGCCGATGCCTCCGAGAAGGACCAGTTCTCCAACGACGCCTGGACGACGGCGCAAGAGATCAAGTGGTGGCGCAAGCGGAGCGAAGAGCAACGCGCCGGCGATGCCGCGTCGAGCTCCGCCGCGAGCGTCACGAGCTCCGGCGCCGGCTCGCGTCCCCTCCGCAACACCGATCACCCAGCCGCGCCCCGCGCGGCGCCTGGCCCGAGGTCGCGCCGGGCGCCCAGCTCCCGGTCCCATCCGGGCCGCTCCTCGCGGTAGCGCCCGCGGTCAATCGCCGGCCGCCGGCGCGCACGGGCAGTGGAGGTCGCGCCGCCGCTCGAGGTCGGCGATGACCGCGCGTTTCCAGCCGGCCTCGCCCGCCTGGGCGAGCAGCGCGGCGCGGTAGGCGCCGATGTCCACCAGCTCGAGGCGGATGCGGATGGTCTTCCACAGGCGCGGGAAGCGCTCGCCCGGGGCCTGCACGTGGTGCAGGCCGCCGCTGTAGGCGAGCAGCATGCGGCCGGCGCCGATCGACGCCAGGATGTCGGCGACGCCGCCGCGGACGGTCATCGGGTTGCCGCTCGCGTCGAGGCCCGTGGCCCGCTTCATCCGGCCCTCGGGCAGCAGCGCCATCATGGCGTCGGGATCGACGTGGGCGAGCACCTTCTCCCAGCTCTCGTCGCGCTCGCGGGTGATCGAGATGACGCGGGCGGCGATGAGCTTGTAGAAGTGGCCCACCAGCGGCCGCACCGCGGTCTTCTGGGCGATCACCACCACGCCGTGGCGGGCGATGCGCCACACGAAGGAGAGCGGCACGCCGCCCAGGAACAGCGGCTCGTAGAGGCTGGTGTGGTTGAGCACCGCCAGCAGGCGGACGTGGCGCCAGCGGTCCGGCGGCGGGTCGCCGATCCACCGCAGATCGACGCGGTAGAACAGCCGCGCGCAGACCTTCACCAGCACCAGCAGCAGGAAAACGACGTAGGGGCGCACCAGGCAGCGGATCCTACAACGGAAGCCGCGCGCCGGCCGCGCGGGCCGGGCCGCCGCGGCCGCCGGAGCCCCGGAACGCCGGAACCCCGGAGTCCCGGATTCTCGGAAGATACCGCTGAAACGTTGGGCGGCGATCGGCGGTAGGGCAGACAACGGCCGGTCATCTCCGGGGAGGGCAGACGATGCGCCGAGGCTCCGCGGCGCTCTATTTGCTTGGTTCGGCGGCCCTGCTGCTGTTCGCGAACGGCCGCAACACGGTGGCCATCGCCGCCTGGCTGGCGCCGCTGGTGCTGCTGCGCTTCGTTCGCACGCGGCGCCCCTGGCTGGGCCTGCCGCTGGTCTGCCTGGTGATGGTGGCGACCTGGGCGTTTCAGTTTCGCGGCATGGTGCCGGTCGGAGACACGATGTTCTGGGTCATCGACGGGCTGTATGCGGTGGCCGGCATCCTGCCCTACCTGGCCGACCGCTGGGCGGCCAGGCGGCTGCCGGGCCTCGCCTCCACCCTGGTGTTCCCGCTGACCTGGGTGGCGAGCGAGTTCCTGTTCCTGCGCTGGAGCCCGTTCTCGAGCTGGGGCACCGTCGGCTACACGCAGTACGGCAACCTCCCCCTCATCCAGATCGTCGCGGTGACCGGCCTGGCGGGGATCACCTTCCTCGTCGGCTGGTTCGCCGCCACCGTGAACTGGGTCTGGGAACGCGGCCTCGCCGACCGCCGGGTGCGCCGGGGGGCGCTGTGCTGCCTCGCCACGCTGGCCGGTGTCTTCCTGCTCGGCGGGCTGCGGTTGGCACTCTGGCAGGTCGAGCGGCCGACGGTGCGGATCGCCGCGCTGTCCCGCCCGGAGGCGTCGATCTTCCCCAACCAGGACCTCGAGCGCCGCTTCTCCGGCCGTGCCGCGACGGCGGCGGAGACCATGGCGATCACCGCCTTTTGGGAGAAGCTCGAGGACGGCCTGCTCGCCCGCGCCGACGCCGAGGCCGCGGCAGGCGCCAAGCTCGTCTTCTGGAACGAAGCGGCCCTGCCGGTGATGAAGGGCGACGAGGCGCGGCTGGTCGCACGCGGCTGCCGGCTCGCCCGGGCGCGCCGCATCTATCTGGGGATGGCGATGGGGACGATCGACCCCATGGCGGCCCGCTGGCTGGACAACAAGCTGGTGCTGATCGCTCCCGACGGGACGGTCGCCTGGCAGTATCGGAAGGCTCGTCCGGTGCCCGGCGGCGAGGCTGCCCACGCGGTGCCGAGCGACGGCCGGCTGCGGACTCTCGACACTCCCCTGGGGCGACTCTCCACCGCCATCTGCTTCGACATGGACTTCCCGGAACTGCTGCGGCAGGCGGGCCGCGCCGGCGCCCAGGTCGTGCTGGTGCCGGCGAGCGACTGGCCGGCGATCGATCCCTGGCACGCCCAGATGGCTGCCTTCCGCGCCATCGAGGAGGGCTTCTCGATGGTTCGCCAGACGCACAATGGCCTGTCTCTCGCCGTCGACTACCAGGGCCATGTCCTGGCGCACGAGGACGACCTCGAGAGCGCCAGCCGCTCCATGGTGGCGGAGGTGCCCGTGGCCGGCGCGCGGACGCCGTACGCGCTCTTGGGGGATCTCTTCGCCTGGTGCGCGGTGGGCGCTGCTCTTGTGATCCTCATCCTGGCGGCCCGCGGCGCGGCGACGCTTCCCGAGGCCTTGGCGGCACCAGAGTAGTTAGGACCGCCCGCCGGTGGGCGGCCAAGGGACGTCGGTCATCGAAAGGAGGAGTAAATGAGGAAATCGCGCAAGAGGTTGGCCCTGAACCGTGAGACCCTGGTCGAGCTCGACCGCTCCGACATGCAGGCGGCCAACGGGGCGACCACGGAGTACTCCACCTGCTACGGCTGCGCCAGCTTCACCTGCCGCCCGCCCTGCCAGTACAGCAATCGCAACACCTGCACCACCTGCCAGATGACCTGCACCACCAATTTCTGCTGATCCGCGGCGAACCGTCACGCCTGGTTCCGGCGGCCTCCCTCTAGGGGGCCGCCGGACGGGGCGGCCCGCGGCGTTGGCGGCGTTGGCGGCGGGGGATGGTAAAATGCGCTGCTCCCCCGGAGCAGAAGCGGGAGCCGCTCCCGAGCCGCCGCCATGCCGCCAGCCAATCCACCCTCGCCGCGCCCCGTGGCTACGCCGGTCCATTCTGGGATCCCGGCGGGTAGTGCGTCCCAGGCGGCGCCAGGGGTCCCGGCACAGCCGGCACACTCTGCGCACCCGGCGCACCCAGCGCAGCCGGCACACTCTGCGCACCCGGCGCACCCCGCACACCCGGCAATCACCGCGATCGTCACCACCTTCAACGAGGAGCAGAACATCGGCAGCTGCATCGAGTCGCTGCTGTGGTGCGACGAGATCCTGGTGGTGGACTCGTTCTCGACCGACCGCACGGCGGAGATCGCGCGCGGCTACCCCAAGGTGCGGTTCGTGCAACGCACCTACTACGGCTCGGCGTCGCAGAAGAACTGGGCGATGGATCAGGTCCAGAACGACTGGATCCTGATCTTCGACGCCGACGAGCGCTGCACGCCGGCGCTGCAGCGCGAGATCGTGGCGCTGCTCGCCGCCGGCGCCCGGCACGACGCCTACACCATCAAGCGCCGCGTCCACTTCATCGACAGGGTGATCCGCTTCTCCGGCTGGCAGCACGACCGCGTGGTGCGCCTGGTGCGCCGCGGCTGCGCCCGCTACCCGAACCGGCGGGTGCACGCCGACATGCTCACCCGCGGCCCGGCGCCGATCCTGCGCAACCCGATGGAGCACTACATGGCCGATACGCTGGACGAGTACATCCGGCGGATCGAGAAGTACAGCTTCTGGGGCGCCTCGCAACACTGGAAGGAGGGCACCCGGGCGGGCTTCTCCGAGGTCTTCGGCCGCAGCGTCTGGCGCTTCGTCCGCACCTACCTCTTCCAGTTCGGCATCCTCGACGGCATGCACGGCCTGGTGTTCTGCATGCTGCAATCGTTCGGCACCTACCGCAAGTGGTCCCTGCTCTGGGGCTGGCACGCCAACGCCGCCCGCGGCCGCATGCCGACGCTGCCGATCTTCGACGAGGACGAGAACATCTGGCGCGGCCTCGAAGACCTGCCGCCGCAACGCTACCAGGCACGTCCAGCCGCCGGCGCCACCACCGCCGGCGCCGCCGCGCCCGGCGAGCGCCGCCCGGCCGTCGCGGCCCCCGCGCCCGCCGGCAAGGAGCTCTAGATCTCCCCCACATGCCACCCATCTCCCCGGCAGGCGCCATCCTCGACCACCTGCGCCGGCGCCAGGAGGCGATGACCGGGCTGCTGGCCGACCTGGCGCGGCTCGAGTCGCCATCGGTGGCGCCAGCGTCGCAGGGCCCGGTGCTCGACCGCCTGGAGAGCGAGCTGCGGGCGCTCGGCATGCGGGTGCGGCGGCTGCGCGGCAAGCGCAGCGGCGGCCAGCTGTTCGCCGCGCCAGCGCGGCCGCCGGGACGCGCGCGCGGCGGTCGCCGGACCGGGCGGGCACGGGGCGGTCCGCTGCAGCTGCTGCTCGGGCACTGCGACACGGTGTGGCCGCAGGGCATGCTCGCCACCATGCCGGTCGAGGCGCGCGACGGCAGTCTCTATGGTCCCGGCGTCTACGACATGAAGGCCGGCCTGGTGCAGGCGGTGTTCGCGCTGCGCGCGCTGCGGGAGCTGGATCTCGAACCACCTGCCGTGCCGGTGATGTTCGTCAACTCCGACGAGGAGACCGGCAGCGGCGAGTCGACGCGCCACGTGCGCCGGCTGGCGCGCCGCGTGCGGCGGGTGTTCGTGCTCGAGCCGTCGCTCGGCGCCGACGGCCGGCTGAAGACTGGACGCAAGGGCGTCGGCCAGTTCGTGGTCACGGTGCGCGGCCGCGCGGCGCACGCCGGGCTCGAGCCCGAGCGCGGCGCGAGCGCCGTGCTGGAGCTGTCGCACGTCATCCAGCGCCTGCACGCCATGGCGGACCCGGCGCGGGGCGTCGCCGTCAACGTCGGGGTGGTGGCGGGCGGCTTGCGCGGCAACGTGGTGGCACCGGAGGCGCGCGCCGAGGTGGACGTGCGGGTGCAGCGGGAGGAGGACGCGCCGGTGCTGGCGGCGGCGGTCCGCGGCCTGCGGCCGACCGTCCCAGGCACCCGCCTGGAGGTGACCGGCGGCATCGACCGGCCGCCGCTCACCTTGACCGCCGCCAACCTCGGCCTGTTGCACCTCGCCGAGCAGGCGGCGGGCCAGCTCGGGCTGGCGCTTGGCCACGGCAGCGCCGGCGGCGCTTCCGACGGCAACACCACCAGCCTCTACACCGCCACCCTCGACGGCCTGGGTGCCGTCGGCGGCGGCGCCCATGCCCTCGACGAGCACGTCGTGCTGGCGCGCATGCCCGAGCGCGCCGCCCTGCTGGCGCTGCTGCTGCTCGCGCCGCTGGCGGCGCCGGCCGCCGCGGAGGAGACGGCGGCGAGCGCGGACGCGCTGACGGTTGCCGGCGCGCGTGGGGACGGCGCATGAGCGCCGCGTCGACACGCCGCATGAGCGCCGGGTCGGCTCGGCGCGTGAGCGCCGGATCAGAACACCGCATGAGCACCGGATCGGAACACCGCATGAGCGCTGGGTCGGAACACTGCCTGAGCACCGAGTCGGAACACTGCCTGAGCACCGGGTCGGCACGGCGCATGAGCGCCGGATCAGAACACCGCATGAGCACCGGGTCGGCACGCCGGCGCGGGCCGGCGTTGCGGTGGTGGGCGAGGCTCTCGGCGCTGGCAGCCTACCCGGTGCTGGCGGTCGGCGCGGCGCTTGCGGTCTCCCCGGGGTTGACGCTCTCCCCGGCGCTGGCGGTCGCGCTGCTGGCGGTGTGCCCCCGGCCGGCGGTTGGTGCGGCCGTGAGCGGGGCAACTCCCGCCATGGCAACCGCCGCCGGGGTGCCGCTCCACTCGGCGACAGGCACCCGCGCCGCCGGCCCGCCGCTGTCGCCCGGCGAGGTCAAGGCGGCGCAGCGCCGCCTCGCCGAGCTGGGCTACTGGGCGGGCAGCGCCGCCGGTCCCTGGGACGAGAGCTGGCGCCACGCGCTCATCGCCTTTCAGAAGGTCGAATGGCGCAAGCCGACCGGCCGGCTGACCCGCGCCGAGTGGGACGAGATGGCGCGCGCCGCGCCGCCGGCGCCGCGCGAGACCGGCCCGGCCCACATCGAGGTGGACCTGGCGCGGCAGGTGCTGTTCATGGTCGACGACGCCGGCGCCGCATCGCACGTGCTGCCGATCTCCACCGGCTCCGGCAGGCCCTTCCGCGCCCCCGGCTGGCAGGGCGTCGCCGAGACCCCCTGCGGCCACTTCACCGTCTTTTCCCGCGGCTACGGCTGGCACAAGAGCCAGCTCGGGGAGATGTTCAATCCGCTGTACCTGGTCGGCGGCATCGCCATCCACGGCAGCCTCGACGTGCCGCCGAAGCCGGTCAGCCACGGCTGCATCCGCATCCCGATGTACGCCGCGCGCCTGCTGCCGCGCCTGGTGCCGCGCGAGATGCCGGTGGTCGTCTACGGCTGCAAGGACGAGGTCCCGCCGACCGCCGCCGTCGTCACCAAGCCCTGAGCGCTCAGCGCTCAGCGGGCGCGGGCGGGAGGCCGGCGACGAAGGTGGCGATCGCCTGCGCGGTGGCCATTGCCGGCTTCTCCTGCAGCACGATCGAGGTGTGAGTGGAACCCGGGATCACGATCGGTCCGCTGCCGCGGCTGGATCTCGCGGTGACCGCGGCAAGGTGGCGCAGGTAGACCTGGCGCCAGGCGATCACGTCCCGAGCGGTCTCCCTGCCCTCCGGCCGGCGCAGCTCCGAGGTCGCCAGGGTGAGGAGAGGCAGGCTGCCGAAGCCGCGGACGTCCAGGCACTGCCAGGCGGTCTTCGGCAGCGCCCCGAGGTAGGCCGCGGTGGTGCCGATCATCGAGCTGCGCGAGATCCCGGCGCGATAGCGCGCCAGCGTCGGCGCGTCGCCGGCATAGCTCTTGGCGCCGAAGAAATGCGCCAGGATCCGCATCACGCCGAGGTACCCCGCGATCCCGCTGGCGACGCAGCGCGGACCGCAGGCTGGCAGCGCCATCGCCTCGCGGCGGGAGCCGTGGAAGTCCTCGAGCAGGTCGCGCGGGTCGCCGGGCTCGATCAGCACCAGCGCCTCGACGTCCCGCGGCCGCAGCGCGGCGTAGACCTGCGCGAAGTTCGCGCCGAGCGAGTGGCCGACGTAGACGAACGGCCGCCGGATCCCTGCCGCGGCGACGATGCGGGACAGCTCGGACGCCGCGGCGGCGGCGTCGAAGGGCTGGCCGCCGGCCTCGCTCCAGCCCAGGCCGGGGCGATCGAACGAGCACACGCGCCAACGCCTGGCGAGCGCCGGCTGGATGCGATACCACATGGTCGACCAGCCGCCGGCCCCGGCGTCCAGCAGCAGGGTCCGGTCGCCGGCGCCGGCGCAGAGCACGTGGACGCGCCGGCCATCGACGGCCACCATCCTGCCGGGCGCCGGGAAGGCCCGCGCGTCGAACATGGTGCCGAGCTGCTGGTAGATGGCACCGGCCAGGACGGCGATGAGCACGCCGACTCCAAGCCGCTTCAGGATGGAGCCGCGGCCGCGCATGGCGCCTCCCGGTGGGCTACTCATCGCGACTGAACCGCTCGAAAATGCGACTCGCTTCGCGCATTGCGCCTCCTGGCCGGATACTCTCGCCGCGCATGGCGTGGGTGTCGTCACTCATCGACCCAGCCCAGGTAGAGGCTCCAGACCAGCGGCGGCGCCGCCAGCAGGATGGTGGCCACCGCCATGGCCGCCGCGGCCGGGACGCCGGCGCCGAGCGCGGAGATCGCGCTGGCCGCGTGCAGCGCGCCGTGGGCCGCGGTGGCTGCTGGTACCGCTGAGAGCGCCGAGTGTGCCGCGTTGCCTCCGGCTGCGCCCAGGGCGCGCAGCCAGGCCACGGCCGGGGCACCCTTGCCGAGCACCAGCGCACCCAGCACCGCTCCGCCCGCCGCCAGGCCCAGGCGATCGAACAGCGCGATCGGGCGCAGGGCGCGCTCGGTCCGTGCGGCGCGTTCGCGCAACTCGGCCCGCCGGCGCACCGCTGCCGCGTCGGGCAGGCCCAGGGGCGCCAGGCGGGCCGCGCCGGCGCGCAGGAAGCCGTGCACCAGGCGGGCGTCGGCGCATTCCGGGCAGCCGGCGGCGTGCCGCGCCAGCGCCTCCGGCAACGGGCCGCCGGCGGCCCGCGCGAGGTCGTCGAGATGGGGGCAGGGCGGTGGTCTCATGGCGTCTCCTCGGGCGCGAGGCCGGCGGCCCGCACCAGGCCGGCGAGGCGCCGGCGGGCTCGGAACAGCAGCACGCGCAGGCTAGCCGGCCGCATGCCGGTGATGGCGGCGATCTCCTGGTGGCTGTGGCCCTCGACGTGCGCCAGCCACAAGATCTGCCGCTCGCGCGGCTTGAGCCGGGCGAGCAGCCGGCGCAGGTCGACCCGCGCCGCGGCGTCGGGGCCGGGCGAGGCGCCCTCGCGCAGCTCCGCGAGCGGCGCCAGGCGGCGGCTGCCGCGCCGGTGGTCCTGCAAGAGGTTGGTGGCGATGCGGAACAGGTAGCGCCGCAGGTGCTCGTCGCTCTCGGGCCGGATGCCGGCGCGCAGCAGGCGGATGAAGGCTTCCTGGGTGAGATCGTCGGCGAGCGCGGGGTCCCCGGATGCCGCCGCCAGGTAGGCCCAGAGGCGGCGCGCGGTGCGATCGTAGAAGTCGCGGAAGGCAACCTCTCCGAGCATCAGGACGGCGGCGCCGCCGCTGTCGTCCACGCCTGTCGCCGCGTCTGCCACCTGGATCGCCGCTGCCATCGCCGGCCCGCGCTCGCCGTCCGGCAGGCCTAGGCGCGTTCGGCGGCGGCGCCGGCGGCGTTGGCGTCGTTCGCGTCCCCGAGCAGGCCCCAGGCCTTCGACAGCCGGTAGGCCGTGTACGCCGAGGCCAGGAAGCCGATCCCGAGCGCCAGGCCGATCGCACCCACGAAGGTGAGGGCGTGGACGTCGTCGCCGCTGAGCTCGCCGCGCAGCGCCAGCATGGCGGCGCCGACCACGATCAGGATGATCCCCGACTGCACCGAGCCGAGGATGCGGCCGTGGGGGTTGGTCCTCTCGGCGGGCACCGCCTCCGCCAGGCGCTGGCCGGCCGGGCTCGCGAGGTAGGCCAGCAGCTCCGGCGCGGTGCCGAGCTTGTCCAGCAGGCGGGTCTGTAGCTCGGCCTGGATGTGCGCGGTCTTCGCCAATCGCCGGTTGACCAGGAAGGTGCGGGTCACCCAGGCCATCAGCGAATAGAGGCCGATGAGGACCAACATCGAATGGACGTCCATGGTTGCTCTCCTCGTGCGCCGCCCGGCGCGTCCGGGCAGGTTTCATCCACACCACGGATCGGGGAGAGGAAAGGTTAACCGGCAAGCGGCGCTGTCGCAGCGAGTGTACGTAGCGAGTGTACGCAGCGAGTGTAGTCGACGCTCGTCCCATCCAGTACTACAATCATCATTCGGTATGACATTGGGAGCAAGTTTGCCATGACCAATATCGTAGGAGAAAAGGGGCAGGTCGTCATCGAGAAGCCGATTCGTGAAGCGCTTGGGATCCTACCGGGCTCGACGGCGGTGCAGGAGTTGCGAGACGACCACGTCGAGATCCGCTTCTATCCCCCCGAGCACCGCCGTTCGCTGCGGGGCGTGCTGGCGGGCAGGATCGGTGGCTCCGTGCCGGCGGGGACCTGGGGACGGCAGCGGGAAGCAGCCTGGCGGCGGAGTCTTGGCGAGCGAGTCGACCCCGAGCGATCCAGCGAATGAAGCGAGTCAGGCCTCCCGCGTTCCTGGACACCAGCTTCGTCGTACGCTACCTGACCGACGATCCACCGGAGCTGGCGGCGCGGGCCGCCGCGGTCATCGACAGCGACCAGCCGCTGATCCTGAGCGAGATGGTGTTGCTCGAGACCGCCTACGTCTTGACTTCCGTCTATCGAGTGCCGCGGGCCGACGTCGTCGATGCGTTGGCGGCCCTGGTACAGCGCTCCAACCTGCGGCTGTCGAGCCTCACCAAGCCTCGGGCGCTTGCCGGGTTGAGCCTTTGTCGCGACTCGAATCGCTGCTCGTTCACCGATGCGCTGCTTTGGGCCCAGGCCGTCGACAGCGGCGCGGAACGCCTGTACAGCTTCGATCGGAAGTTTCCAGACCAGGGACTGACCGTCGATCACGGCTAGGCAGCGGCGAGCGGCAGACGGCGATGCGCCAGCTGCGCCGCCCTGGGCCGGGGCTCAGCCGCGCAGCGCCAGGCTGAAGATCCCCGGCAGCTTGGCGAGAGAGGGGGCGGCCTCGAAGCGCACCAGGCGCGGGGTAAGGCGGGCGGCGGTGCGGTGGGTGGCGAACCAGGCCGGCTTGGGACGGGCGTGGAACGGCGCGCGCACCACGCTCTTCTGCACCCGCGAGAACATCAGGGTGTTGTGGACGACGCCGGTACCTGACTGGATGTCCCGCGGCGTGTGGCCGGGATACGCTCCCCAGGAGGTGATCACCAGGCCGTAGCCGATCGCCGCCCAGTGATTGACGGCGACCGTGCCGTAGCGCAGGCCGGCGATGGCGCGCTCGACCGCCGCCGCCACCGCCGGATCGGCGATCGCCGCCGGCGGCACCACCAGCGTGACGTTGAGCGTCCCCCACAGTGAATCGTTGGCGAAGGCGACCGCCCGTTCGAGGTACTCGACGGGGCCGGCGGCGGCCAGCGCGGTCTCGCCAAAGACGCCGCAGAACGCTTCGGTGGTGTAACAGATGTCGCCGCGGGCGGCGGGATCGAGCCCGGGGATCAGGGTCCAGGGCAGAATGGTGTCGCCGGGATCGCCCTGGTTCCCGGCCTGGGCGCCGAAGCGCTCGGCCGCGGGATGGGCGGCGACGAAAGCGCGCTGGCGGTCGGCGGCTCCCGGGTAGTAGGCGCGCCGCGGCGGCACGCGGGCGAGCAGCGCGCGCACCGCCGCCAGCAGGGGCTCGCGGTCGGGTGACGCGGCGTGCTGGACGATGACCCGGGCGGCGTTGCAGTTGAAGCCGGCGTTGTTGGTGAGCATGGTCACCAGGTTCTCGGCCTGGTAGGCGAGATCGCCCGGGCGCAGGCCGCCGGGCGAGGGCACCACGATCACCGGGCTGACGTTGCCGAGCTCGGCCGAGATCGGCTTGGCGAGCAGCGGGGCGTTGCGCTCCCGCCGGCGCCGGCCCTCCTCGCCCGGACCGAAGACGATCGCCTCGTAGGTCTTGTCCGAGCCGGTGATGTGGATCTCGTCCACCCCGGGATGGGCGCAGAGGTAGGCGCCTTCCTCGGCACCGCCATAGACCAGGCGGAAGAAGCCGCCCTCGGCGAGGGCGCGGAACGCCTCGGCCAGCAGCGGGCCGAGGTAGGCGTTGACCGGATGCGCCTTGTAGAGCACCACGCGGTTCTCCACGAACAGCTTGTAGAGGGCGTCCATCGGGCCGATCGAGGAGACGTTGCCGGCGCCCAGCACCAGCGCCACGCCGCCGCCGTCGAGCCGGTGGTAGGCCACCGCCTGAGTGCTCGCGAGGTCGCCGGGGGCGACCTCCGGATCCATCCACACCTCGGCGGTGACGCCGCCGTAGAACAGGCGGTCGTAGACGTCGTGGGGGAACACCCGGGCGATCACCTGGCCGTCCGCGCGCTGCCGCACCGGCCCCGGGATGCGCGGCACGCCGCCGGCCGCGATCGCCGCCAGCGACTCGTCCAGCAACCGCAGGTTGCGCAGCACGAAATAGGGTCCGGTCAGCGAGGTCTCGCCGGTGTCGGGCAACCCGAACGCCGTCGCCGACGCCGCGGCCCAGCGCTCGGCGACGGTCAGGAAGTCGCGGCGCAGCCGGTCGAGGAGGACGCGGCGCGCCGCCGCCCCGACCGCCGGCCAGGCCGCCTTGCGCGCCTGCAACTCGGCCACCGCCTGGTCCATCTCCTGGCGCGAGGTCGCCGCGCCTGCCGAGGAGGCAGCGGGTTGCGGCGGCTGCGGGGGGACCGGGTGGCGGTGGGTGGCGATCTCCATGGACGCCGCTCCTTGCGAGGAAAGCCTCTGCCAAGATAGCACGCCGGGGCGAACCGCCGCCGTCGCCGGCCGCGCCCGCGGCGGCGAGCGAGAACTTCGAGAACTCGGGCCGGCGATGCACGTATATTGCAAGCTACCGGCGGCAGCCGGCTCCCACCGGCGGTTGCCGGCAACGCGCGCTCCCGCCACACCTGGAATGAGGGCAGCAGGCGCCATGACCGGGCTCTTTCGCGACCTTCGCCACGCCGCCAGGACACTGGCCAAGAACTCCGGCTTCACCGCCGTGGCGGTGCTGACGCTGGCCCTGGGCATCGGCGCCAACGGCGCCGTGTTCAGCGTGCTGCGGGCGCTGCTGCTGCGTCCTCTGGCCTATGCGCGGCCCGAGCGGCTGGTGATGGTGTGGAGCCGGTGGTCGAACTTCCCGAAGTCGTGGCTGTCGGTGGAGGAGTACCGAACCTACGCCGGGACCGGTTGCTTCTCCGGCCTGGCGCTCTTCGACCCGGGAAACACCAACCTGACCGGCGGCGCCGAGCCGGAGCGGATCGGCAGCGCCCTGGTCTCGGCGAACGTCTTCGACGTCCTCGGGGTGGCGCCGATCCTGGGCCGGTCGTTCACCGCCGCCGAGGTCGGCCGCCATCCCGCCAACGTGGTCATCCTGAGCGAAGAGCTGTGGCGCCGGCGCTTCGGCGGCGCGCGCGGCATCCTGGGTGCCAGCATCGAGGTCAACGGCGTGCCGAAGACGGTGGTGGGCGTGATGCCCGCCGGCTTCAAGCTGCCGCTCGACTACGCCTCGGCGACGCCCTCGGCGCTCTGGCTGCCGCTCGACGAGGAGCTGAGCGGGCCGTTCCCGTTCCGGCGCATGGGCGGCGACCACAACTACGACGCGATCGGCCGGCTGGGTCCCGGGATCAGCGTCGCCCAGGCGCGCGCCCGCCTGCGCGGCATCGCCGACGGCCTGACCGCCACCGGCGTCTACCCGCGCAGCTGGCATTTCGAGCCGCTGGTCATCCCGGTGGTCGCGGATCTCCTGGGCCCGCTGCGGATCGCGCTGCTGGTGCTCTGCGGCGCCGTCGGCTTCGTGCTGCTGATCGCCTGCGCCAACGTCGCCAACCTGCTGCTGGTGCGCGGCATGCAGCGGCGCAAGGAGCTGGCGGTGCGGATGGCGCTGGGAGCGGCCCCCGGCCGGCTGCTGCGGCAGCTGCTGGCCGAGAGCTGGATCCTCTCGGCGCTCGGCGGTGCCGCCGGCCTGGGCCTCGCCTGGGTCGGGGTGCGGGCCATCCTGGCCGCCGCGCCGCTCGAGATCCCGCGTCTCGCCGAGGTCGGGATGGACGGCGGCATGGCGGGCTTCGTCGCCGCCGTCTCGCTGGCCACCGCGCTGCTCTTCGGCCTGGCTCCGGCCGTGCAGTTCTCCCGGCCCGACCTGCAGGCGAGCCTTCGGGAATCCGGCCGGGGAGCCGCCGGCCCGGGCGCCGGCGGCGGGCGCCTGCAGAACCTGATGGTGGTGGTCGAGGTCGCCCTGGCGGTGGTGCTGCTGATGGGGGCGAGCCTGATGGTCCGCACCTTCCGGTCGCTGTCGCAGGTGAACCCCGGCTTCCGCGCCGAGGGTCTGCTGACCATGGGGGTCTCGCCCCTGGGGGTGAAGTACCGGCGCGCCGAGGCCCTCATCGGTCTCTACGACGAGATCCTGGAGGGCGTCCGGAGGGTGCCGGGGGTGGAGTCCGCCGGCGCCGTGCGCTCGCTGCCGCTGGCCACCGAGATCGGCGACTGGGGGTTGCAGGTCGACGGCTTCGCGCCGCCTCACGGCGAGCCGGTCCAGGGGGAGTGGCAGATCGTCACCCCTGGCTACTTCGAGACCATGGGCATCCCGCTGCGGGCCGGCAGGCCGTTCACCGCCGCCGACCGCCGCGACGCCCAGCCGGTGATCGTGATCAGCGCCGCGCTGGCGCGGCGGTTCTGGCCGGGCAGGGACCCGCTCGGGCGCCGCATCCGGGTCAAGGGTCCGGGCGCGCCGCGCTTCAGCACCGTGGTCGGCGTCGTCGGCGACGTGTTGCACAACGGCCTCACCGCCCAGGCCAAGGGCACCTGGTACCTGCCGCGTACCCAGTTCGATCTGTCGGCGGGCTCGCTGATCCCCGGCATGACCCTGGTGGTCAGGACGGCGGGCAGGCCGGCGGACTGGGCGGGCCCGGTGCGCGCCGCGATCCATGCCGTCGATCCGCGGCTGCCGGTCTCGGAGGTCCGCGCGCTGCAAGACGTGGTCGGCGGCTCGGTGGCAAGGCAGCGCTTCACCATGTCCTTCCTGGTGCTCTGCTCGATCCTCGGGCTCACCCTGGCGGCGGTGGGCGTCTACGGCGTCGTGCGCTGCCGGGTCGCCGGCGAGATCCGCGAGATCGGCCTGCGCATGGCGCTCGGCGCGCGGCCGGGCCAGGTGCTGGGCCGCGTGGTCTCCCGCGGCATGCTCCTGGTGGCGGCAGGGCTCGGGATCGGCATGGTGGGCGCCCTGGGGCTCACCCGCTTCCTGCGCGGCCTGCTCTACGGCGTCGGGGCGGCGGACCCGCTGGCCATGGCGGTCACCGCGGCCACCCTCGGGCTGGTGGCGCTGGCGGCCACCTGGCTGCCCGCCCGCCGCGCCGCCCTGGTGGATCCGATGGTCGTCCTGCGCGACGAGTAGCGCCGGCGCCCGACGCCCGGCGCCCGGCGCCCGACTCCGACACCGCGGCCGGCGACCGCGCCGGCGTTGCCGGGCCGAGGCCCGTCAGGCGCCGTCGCCAGGGTCGGCGGCGAGGTCGCGGCCGGCGCCGTGGCGGGCGGCGGCGACGGCGGCGGCGAGCAGGCCGCAAACCAGCGCGAAGACGGCGATGCCAAGGAGGGTGAGCCAGCCGCCGGCGTCGCCGGGGGCGGCCAGCGCCCGTAGCGGCGCCCCGAGGTCGAAGGGCCGCGGCGCCGGGTGACCGGGGGCGGCGCGCATCGCCTTGAGGGCCGCCAGCAGCGCCGCGAGCAGCGCGGCGAAGACGGCGCCCGCCAGCCCGCCGGCGACGCCGCGGCCGGCCAGCGCCCGCGGCGGCAGCGGCAGCTCGCGGGCGGCGACCGTCTCGACCGCGAAGGCCGGCTCGCGCGCGCCCCAGGGGGCGAAGCGGGTGAGCAGCAGCAGCGCCGGCAGGCCGGCGACGATCGCGAACCAGAAGAAGGCGGTCCAGCCGACGGCGTCCACGGCGAAGCCGCAGATCGGTCCGGCCACCAGCCGGGGCAGCCCGAACAGGCTCGAGAACAGCGCGTACTGGGTGGCCGAGAAGCGCTTCTGGGTCATGCGCAGCAGCAGCACCGACAGGGCTCCCATGCCCAGGCCCGCCGCCAGCGTCTCGAAACCGATGGCGGCGTACATCACCGGCCGGTCGGCGTGTCCCAGGGTGGACAGCACCACGTAGCCGAGGTTCGAGAAGGCCTGTAGCACGCCGAAGATCCAGAGCGAGCGCCCGAGCCCGAGCGGCGCCGTCGCCGCGCCGCCGAGGAAGACGCCGACCAGCGTGCCCGCCAGGCCGATGGTCGAGAGCGCGAAGCCGCGGTCGAAGTCGCTGTAACCCATCTCGACCAGGAACGGGCGCTGCAGCGACTGCGCCAGGTTGTCGGTCAGCCGGTAGAGGATCACGAAGGCGAGGATCTCGAGCGCGCGGCGGCGCGCCAGGAAGCCGACGAACGGTAGCCAGACCGCCTCGCGCATGGTGCGCGGCGCCGCCGGCAGGCCGGCGGGCTCGGGCGCCTTCCAGGTCAGCAGCAGCATCGGCAGGTAGAGCAGGGCGAGGCCGCAGAGGACCAGCGGCCACGAGAACCTGCCGGCGGCGGTGATGGCGAGGCCGCCGGCCACCAGCATCGCCATGCGGTAGACGGCGGTGCGCGCGCCCCCCGCCACCGCCTGCTCGTCGGGCCGCAAGACGTCGACGGCGTAGGCGTCGAGGGCGATGTCCTGGGTGGCCGAGGCGAAGGCGATGGCGAGCGCCAGGGCGGCGACCACCCAGGGGGTGTCGGGGTGACGGCCGACGCCGGCCAGACCCAGGGTGAGGATGCACAGCGCCACCTGCGCCAGCGCCGCCCAGCCGCGGCGCCGGCCGAGGAAGGGCGGGGTGTAGCGGTCCATCAGCGGCGACCAGAGGAACTTGAAGGTCCAGGGGGCCTGCGCCAGGGTGATCAGCCCGACGACGCGGATGTCGACGCCGATCTTGCGCATCCAGTCGGGGATGGCGATCCACACCAGGCCGAGCGGCATGCCCGACGAGAACTGCAGCAGCACGACCGAGGCGGTGCGCCAGGAGCGCATGGCCGCGCCCAGGCTGGCCATGGTGCCAAGCGGGCGGGCGGGGGGGGCGAGGGCCGCTGCCGCGCCGCCGGCGGTCACGGGCGCGCCGGTCGTCTCCGGCGGCGGCTGGGGTGGCGCTGGGGTCGGCAAGGAAGGGAACTCGCGTCGGAGCGGGCAGGCGGAGCTTACCCGACTGCAACCCCCTCGGACCGCTTGGCGACGACATGGAGCCTTGACGAACGGGATCAGTCGACCATAGAATGATGACCATGGACTATCAGGAGCCGAAAATCCCCGCCGGCGAATTCAAGACCCACTGCCTGAGGCTTATCGAGGAGGTGGCGCGGACGGGCGGCAGCTTCGTGGTGACCAAACGGGGCCGGCCGATGGCGCGGGTCACGCCGGTTGCCGGGCAGGAGCCGGCCTCGCTGGCCGGCAGCATCCTCGAGGAAGGGGACCTCGTCTCGCCGCTTGGCGAAATCTGGGATGTCGAGCGGTGATCCTGCTCGATACCCATAGCTGGATCTGGTGGGCGGTGGGGTCGGCGAAGCTCTCGGCCCGCGCGCGCACCGCGATCGACGAGGCAGGGGTCGTCGGCGTCAGCGCGATCTCATGCTGGGAGGTGGCGATGCTGGTGCGTCGGCGACGCATCACCTTCGACCGGGACACCTTGCTCTGGGTGCAGCAAGCGCTGGCGCGGCCGGGCGTTCGCCTCCTGCCCATCACGCCGCAAGTGGCCGTGCGATCGACGCTGCTGGGGGATGGGGCGCCCGCCGATCCGGCGGACCGCTTCATCGTCGCGACGGCACGGGAGGAGAGAGCTCCGGTGGTAACCCGGGATACCGAGATCGTCGCTTCCGGCCTGTGCGAGACGATCTGGTGATCGCCGGCGGCGGATTCAGGCCCGGTGTGCCGGGTCGGCAGGAAGCTGGGGCATGAGCCTGGCCGCGGCGGTGCCCACCCTGGATCTGTCGGATTACACCTCCTGCGACACCTCGCTGCGCTCGCGCGCCATCGCCACCCTGGGCGGCGCGCTCGTGGACGTCGGCTTCGTGGTGGTCGAGGGGCACGCCATCGAGGCGCGCCTCATCCGGGAGGTCTATGCGCTGTGGCAGCGCTGCTTCGCGCTCGACGAGGCGATGAAGCGCCGCTATGCCGGGGTCGCGGGCGGCGCGCGGGGCCTGACGCCGTTCGGCGTCGAGCACGCCAGGGACAGCGCGACGCCGGACCTCAAGGAGTTCTGGCACGTCGGCCCGGAGACGCCGCCCGCGGAGTCGCTGCCGCAGGAGGTCCCGCCGAACGTCTGGCCGCGCGAGCTGCCCGAGCTGCGCCAGCCGACGATCGCCCTGTTCCGCGAGCTCGAACGGGTGGCGGCTGTGCTGCTGACGGCGCTCGCCGAGTTCTTCGAGCTGCCGCGGGAGACCTTCGCGGCGATGATCCACGGCGGCAACAGCGTGCTGCGGATCCTGCACTATCCGCCGGTGCCGCCGGCGCCGCCGGTGCCGCCGGCGGCGGCCGGGCCGCCGGCCTTGCGGGCGGCGCCGCATGAGGACATCAATCTGATCACGCTGCTGTGCGAGGCCACCGATTCCGGTCTCGAGCTGCTGCGCCGCGACGGCAGCTGGCTGCCGGTGGCGGCGCGGCCCGGTCAGCTGGTGGTCGACAGCGGCGACATGCTCTGCCGCCTCACCAACGCGGTGGTCCCGGCCACCACCCACCGGGTGGTCAACCCGCCGGCGAGCGCCAACCGCGACCGCTACTCGATGCCCTTCTTCGTCCATCCCCGCGCCGCCTGCGACCTCGCCGTCCTCGACCGCTTCGTCTCGGCCGAGCGACCCTGCCGCTTCCCGCCGATCCTCGCCGGCGAGCTGCTCGATCGCCGGCTGCGCGAGATCGGCGTCAAGCGGTAAGATCGCGCCGCTCGCACCGCTCCCAGGGGGGAACCATGACCATCCGCGACTCCTGCCGGCACGGCCACGCGCTGCTCTCCACCCCGCACCCCCACCGAACCCGGGTACTGGTCCTGGCGCTGGCGGCCGCGCTGGCCTTCCTGGTCGCCGCCGGCGCGCCGGCCGCCATCGCCGGTGCGGCCGTGGCTGCCGGGTCGGCGCGCGCCGCCGCCGGGGCTGAAGCGCCGGCCAAGCGGCCGATCGCCGAGACCGATCTCTTCCGCTTCGTCTGGGTCGCCGACCCGCGCCTCTCGCCCGACGGCAAGCGCATCGCCTTCGTGCGGGTGACCGTGGATGCCAAGCGCGAGGGTTACGAGACGGCGCTGTGGATCGTCGACGCCGACGCCGCCGGCGGCGGTGCCGCGGTGCCGGGAGCCGCCGGCGCGGTGGCCGGCAGCGGGCCGCGGCCGCTCACCGCCGGCCCGCACGACCTGGCGCCGCGCTGGTCGCCGGATGGCCGCCGGCTGGCGTTCCTGCGCCATGCCGGCAAGGAGAACCAGCTGTTCGTGCTGCCGCTCGACGGCGGCGAGGCGCGCCAGGTCACCGACCTGCCGGGCGGCGCCGCGGCGCCTGCCTGGTCGCCGGACGGTGCGGCGCTGGCGTTCCTGAGCACCAGCGGCGACGGGGAGCGGGGCGCGCCGCGAGGCGCCAAGCCGGCAACCCAGGGTGCGGTTGCCGGCGCCGCCAGGCCGGGCGATCCGTCGCGCCCGTCAGGGGCCGCCGACCCGATTCCCGAGCACGAGAGCGACGTGCGGGTCATCACCCGGGCGGTCTATCGCAACAATGGCAGCGGTTACCTGGACCCCTCCCGGCACGAGCACGTCTGGACGGTCGCGACGCCGGCGGGGGCGGGCGGTGGCGAGCCGCCGCCGCCGCGCCAGCTCACCAGCGGGGAGTTCGACGAGCAGGACCCGGCCTGGGCGCCGGACGGCTCGCGCCTCTATCTGATCTCGAACCGCACCAAGGAGCCTTATTACGAGGATGCCGGCGAGACCATCTACACGCTGCCGGCCGCCGGCGGCGAGCTGGTGAAGGTGGCGGCTTTCTCGGGTGGCATCGCCAGCCTGGCGGTGAGCCCGGACGGCGGGCAGATCGCCTTCATCGGCGCCGCCGCGGGCAAGCCGGTGCGTTCCTACGATCAGCCGGACCTCTGGGTGGTGGCCGCGACGCCCGGCGGCGAGCCGCACAACCTCACCGCCAACTATGACTTCGACATCGGCGCGGGCCTGAGCGGGGACCAGCATCCGCCGCGCGCCGGCGGCCGCGCCGCGCCGCTGTGGAGCGCCGGCGGCCGTGCGCTGCTGGTGCCGGCGGCGGAGCGCGGGCGGGTCGATCTGCGCCGCTTCGACGCCGCCACCGGTGCGTCGCAGCCGGTGACCGCGGGGGACCACGAGGTGGTCGCCTGCGCGGCGACGCCGGACGGCTCGCGCCTGGCGCTGGTGATCTCGACGCCCACCGCGGTGGGCGACCTCTTCGTCCAGGATGCCGCCGGCGGGCCGCCGCGCCAGCTGACGCGCTTCAACGATCCGCTCTTCACGCGGCTGGTGCTGACCCCGCCCCTGGTGATCTCCTACCCGAGCTTCGACGGCAAGGCGATCGAGGCCTGGGTGCAGGAACCGCCGGATTTCCAGGCCGGCAAGCCCTATCCCACGATCCTCGACATCCACGGCGGCCCGCACGGCGCCTACGGCTACACCTTCTTTCACGAGGCGCAGTGGCTGGCCGCCAAGGGCTACGTGGTGATCTATCCCAACCCGCGCGGCAGCACCGATTACGGCCAGGACTTCGGCAACGTCATCCAGTACCGCTACCCGGGCGACGACTTCAAGGACCTGATGGCGGGAGTCGACGAGCTGGTGCGCCGCGGCATCGCCGATCCCAAGCGCCTGGGAGTCACCGGCGGCAGCGGCGGCGGGCTGCTCACCAACTGGACGATCACCCAGACCGATCGCTTCGCCGCCGCGGTGTCGCAGCGCTCGATCGCCGATTGGGCGGGTTGGTGGTACACCGCCGATTTCACCCTGTTCACGCCGCGCTGGTTCCGCGGCGCGCCATTCGAGGACCCGGCGGATTTCACGGCGCGCTCGCCGATCACCTACGTCAAGAACGTCAAGACCCCGTTGATGCTGATCGAAGGCGAGGCCGACTACCGTACGCCGCCCACCTCGGGCGGCGAGGCGATGTTCCGCGCGCTGAAATACCTGCGCCGGCCGGTGGTGATGGTGCGCTTCCCGGGCGAGAGCCACGAGCTGTCGCGCTCGGGCCACCCCTGGCACCGCGTCGAGCGCCTGCAGCACATCGAGCGCTGGTTCGCCAAGTACCTGAAGGGCGAGCGGATCGATCTCTACGACGTGCCCTGATGCCTTCGCCCCGGCGGGGCCGCCGGGAGGGACTCGCCGGCTCAGGGCGCCGTGGGGAAACCTTCCTGCCGGGCGGCGGCCAGCAGGCGGTCGTCGCTGCAGACGAAGAGACACGCCGTTTGCAGGCGATCCCTGAGCTCCATGCAGGAAGCCAGCTGGATGCCGTCGGCTGCACGCAGCGCGTGGCGGGCCAGCAGGGCGATGCTGCGCGCCACGACCTCGGGGTTCAGCTCGACCACGAAGAGGTTGGCGAGATCGCGGCGCAGGGCGGCGATCGCCCGGTCGCGCTCCGCCGGCGGGAAGGCGCCCTCGCGGCAGCGGCGGCAGAGCGCCGACGCGACTTCCGCCTCGGAAAGCCGCGACGCTGCCGCGACGCCACCGCCGAGGAGGGCCTCGATGCGGTCGCTGCCCGGCTCGGTTACGTAGCGCTTGACCAGGGCGCTGGCGTCGAAGTACCGGAGGATCGGAGCGGGCGCCGCCGCCTCAGAAGCGATCTTCCCGTTCCTCGAGGAGGGCCTGGGAGACGGGCTGCCGCGAGACGATCGGCCGGAAATCCTCGAGAGGTCCCGCCTCCCGCACCTCGCGGCTCACCAGCCCCTGAGCCACGAGCCGGTAGAGCCGCTCCTCCAGGCCGCCGCCGAGAGCCACCGGGCGCAGCTCGGCAATCGGCTGCCCGCGCTCGGTGACGATGATCGTCGCTCCGGCTTTGACGTGCTTCATATAGGCCCCCAATCGGGTCTTCAGCTCCCTGCAGCCGACGGCAAGTGGAGGAGCAAGGCTTCCCATGTGGTCATTGTGGTGCCTCGCAAAGGGTGATGTCAAGGGGAGCGGCTGCCGCTCGGGGTCGATGGCCAGGGCGGGCGCCCGCCGGGCTCGCTTCAGCGTGGCGTGGCGGGCTTTGCGGCGGCCGGCGTCGCGTCGCCTGGCGCGGGCGCGGCGAGCTGGTCGCCGGCGCCGAGCTCCTTGGCGAAGATCAGCTTGTCGTCGCCCGGCCGGTAGAAACCCTTGATGCGGGCGGCCAGCGGATAGCCGCTCTTCTCGTAGAAGCGGATGGTGTCGCCGTAGCTCTCCTGCGAGGAGGTCTCGATCAGCAGCAGCCTGCCGGCGGTGGCGCGCACGTCGCTCTCGGCGAAGGCGAGCAGGGCGCGGCCGAAGCCGCCGCCCTGGTAGGCGGGATCGACGGCGATCCAGTACAGGTCGTAGGTGCCCTCGGTGAGCGGCGTCGGGCCGTGGCATTCGTAGCCGGCGACGGCGCCGCCGGCGTCCAGGGCGACGTAGACGCGGTAGTCGCCGCGCGGGGCGGCGGGGTCGGCCAGCGCCTCGTCGACGACCTCCATGGCGGTGGCGATCTCGACCGGCGTGAAGTTGCCGGTGGCGGTGACGATCTCCAGGATGCGCGTGCGGTCGCGCGGTTCGAGTTGGCGGATGACCAAGGTCGCTTCTCGCTTTCGCTCAGCCGGCGGCGGGAGCCGGCTCGGTGGCGGCGCGCGCCACCGTCTCGATAGTGATGGCGGCGACCGCGGCGCCGTAGTCGAGGTCGATGTTCTCCATCGTATCGTGGCTGTCGTGGTAGCCGTGGCGGTTGATGTCGTAATTCTCCATGAACAGCACCACCGGCACCCCGGCGTCGGAAAAGATCTGGCCGTCGGTGTTGTACAGGGTGCTGTGGGGATCGAGCTGCGGCCGCACCTCGCCCCGCAGCTGCGGGTGCAGCGCCAGGGCCGGCAGGGTCTTGCCGTCGCCGCTGCGCCGGCCCCGCCGGCAGTGCCCGCGCGCCCGCCGGTTCCAGCGCGGCGCCGCCAGGTTCCAGGCGCGATTGGCGAGGTGGGCCTGCAGGGCGAGCCACATCGACTCGCCGCCGGCGCCAGGACAGATCTGGAAGACGTCGCGGACGCGGTCGTTGTTGTGGGCGATCATGTCGAGCACGTAGACGCCCTGCACGCGGGTCTGCGAGAGGTCCTGCCAGCCGTCGCCGGCGGCGGCGGAGCCGCGCGCCTGCCTGGTGCGCAGCCGCAGCGTGCCCTCGACCAGCGCCTGCGTCAGGTGGCGGGCGCCGAGACAGTCGGACGGGAACTCCTCGCCGGTCAGGTGCACCAGCCAGACGTCGCAGGCGAGTTGCCCGGCGCGGCTCAGCTCGAGGAAGATCGGGGCGCCCAGCATCAGCGCCACGGTCGCCGAGTGGTTGTCGTCGGCGCCGGCGGCGGCGAGGCGCGGCCCGTGGCCGCCGTGCTGGTAGCCGTAGCGGTCCTCCATGTAGGCGGTGTCGTAGTGGTCGGCCATGATCACGGCGCGGCTGCGGTCGCGGCCGGGGATGACGATCAGCAGGTTGCGCTCCTCCAGCTGACCCTGCTGGTTGCCGAGCCAGCCTCCCGACCAGGTGAAGTCGAAGTCGGTCCGCCAGTGGAACGGCAGATCGCCGGCGACGGCCCGCCCTTCCATGCCGCGGGCGGAGATCAGGCGCCGGTAGTAATCCAAGAGGTAGTCGCCGAGCGCGTCGAGGTCGCGGTGGCCATGGCCGCCGTGGGCGAGCTGCGCCAGGGTGGCCGGATCGTGCACCACGTCGGCGTTGTCCTTGTTGACGAAGCCACCCGTCGCCAGAAACGCGATGCGCCGCCAGTACTTCTCCTCGAAGCGCCGGTTGGCGGTATGGCGGAAGGTAAGCGGCGACGTTTCGCCGGCGCCTCCCGCACGGGAGCGGGCGCCGGTGCCGGTGCCGGAGCCGGCGTCGGGGCCGGATGCCGTTGCCGGCGCGATGCGGGCGCGCAGCTCGCGGGCGAGGCGCGAGTCGGCGCCCGCGATGTCTCCGGGGGTGCCGGGGGGGCCGGGAGGGCCGGGGGCGCCGCCGGTGCCGGCGGCGGCCGCGGCTGCGGGCTCGCCACTGCCGGCCGCCGCGATCGCGTCCAACCAGGCCGCCAGCGTCTGGTCCTGCCGGCGCCGGACCAGCGCCTGGGCGAAGCTCTCCGGCAGCGGTGAGCCTCCCAGCAGCTGCCAGGCGTCGAGCAGCCGCCGCGCGTTGCCGACCTCGCGCTGGTAGGCGGCGGCCTCGGCGCCGGTCGCTCCCGGCGGTGGCGCGCTGCCGGCGGCGGCCGCCGCGGCGCCGCTCGCCGCCCTCTCCCTGCCGCCGCGGGGCTCTGCGATCGCGGCGCGGTGGGCCGGGCGATCGAGCTGGCGCGGCCAGAGCTCGACCGGGTGTTCGAGGTCCGGGCGATCGGCACGGTAGGCGGTGAGATAGCCGAGCGGCGCACCTGCCACCAGCGCCGGTCGGCCGCCGCTGCCGGCGAAGGCGGCGAGCGGGCGGTGCCAGTAGACCTCGTGATCGCCCACCCGCATGGCGGGGTAGAGGAAGCGGTAGCCGAAGGTGCCGCCCGCCGCCAGCCTGCCGGCGGCGGCGGCCAGCTCGGTGCGCCCCGCCTGCGGACCGTCCAGGAGCAGCCGGTAGTCGTTCGTCCAGAGCTGGGAGTTGCGGGCCATCGGCTTGCCATAGAGGCCGAGGTCGTCGGCGGCGGCGCTGAACAGCACGTGCGCGACGTGGTCCTCGTTGCCGGCGACCGCCAGGGCGTCCTGCTGGCGCTCGATCCGCTGCCAGCGATGGGTGCGGCGGAAGGTGTTGCGCATCGGTCCATGCTCGGTCGCCGGCTCCGGGTGATCGGCATGCGGCTCGTGCAGCCAGCCCGATTGCGGGACGCGCAGGCGGTGCAGGCCCTCGCAGCGCTCGATCGGATGGAGCAGGGGGATCTGCAAGGCGAGCGGCAGCTCCAGCCCCAGCCGATGGTAGGGCCGCGCGCCCCAGAACAGCAGGCTGCCCGGAAACGGCAGCAGGTGCAGCTCGCCCGCCAGGTAGGCGCGCCGCACCGCCTCCGGCAGGCCGGCGAAAGGCCGGAAGGTCAGCAGGTAGCGGACGGCCGTCACCGGCTGGCCCTCCCGCCAGAGCAGCGGCGAGGTCCAGCTGGGCAGCGGCCCCTCGTGCCAGAAGCCGATGCCGCCCGCGTCGAGGATGGCGTCGGCGCCGCGCCGCCCGCCGGCACCGTGTGCGTCGCCGGCGTGCCGGGCGTCGCCGGCATGGCCCGTGGCGCTGCCGGCGCCCTGGCCGTCGCTGCCGGCGCTCCCGGGGATGCCGCCGGGAAGGATGCGGAAACCTTGCGCCAGCAGGTCGCGGGTCAGGGTCGCCGCGTCGGGCGCCGCGGTCTCGGCGCTGCCCGAGTCGCCGGCGCCATGCGGCTCGCCGGCGGTGCCGCCGCCGGGTCCGTTCAGCGGGCTGGCGGCGGCTGCCCCGGCCGCTCCCGCGGCTGCGGCGGCTCCGGCGGCTCCGGAGACAAGGCGGGCGCAGAAGGCGAGGGCGCCGGCGGCGCTCGTCTCCACGCCGGGTGCGTGGAAGAAGCCGCGCCAGAAGGGGCGCGCCGGCCCCTGCTCGCTGGCGCCGAAGAGGGTCCAGCGGATCCGCCCCTTGTCATCCTGAGTGCGGGCCAGGGCCAGCGGCGCCAGCGACAGATACCGCTCGTGCGCTGGCGCGCCGGCGCTGGCCAGTGGCTCCGGCCAGAAGGGATTGTCCCGCAGCTTGATCCGTCCGATGCCATGGCCGCCCTGCGCGCGCCCCAGCCGCTGCAAAGCCTTGAGCAGCTCGCCGGCGACGTGCGCCAGTCCGGGACGCAGCTCGAGCTCCTCTTCGTACTCGGTGACCAGCCAGCCCCAGGGGTCGTCGGCCGCGAACGGTACCGGATCCAGGCCGCCGCCATAGGCGCGGCGGCCGAGGCGCGGCGCCGGCATGAACTCGGAGTAGGCAGGGATGGGGTAGGCGCCTGGCCGTCGATACCAGGGCCCTGGGGCCAGCAGCTGGTTCCAACCCGCGGGCGGCTCGGTCAACGGCGGCCTCCAGGCCCGGCCCGGCGGAAACGGCAGCATCGCCAACCCGCCGCCATGGCAGCGGCATTATAGCCGCCGGATGTGGCGGCCAAGGCGGCGCCGACTGCGGTACAGTAAGCGGCCTCCGTTGGTGGAGGTGGTCATGCCATCGTTGTTCGAGGCGCGGGCGCGACAGGCTTTGCAGGAGCGGATCGACCGCTTGACCCCTGACGGGCGGCCGCGCTGGGGCAGGATGAGCGCACCCCGGATGCTGACTCACATCGGCGATCAGATGCGCCAGGCCATCGGCGAGCTCGAGGTCGCGCCGGTGCCCGGGCCGCTGGCCCACCGGCCGCTCAACTGGCTGGTCATCCACGTGCTGCCCTGGCCGAAGGGCAAGGCCAAGAGCCCGCCGGCGCTGCTGGCGCGAGAGCCGTCCGATTGGGCCGCCGACCATGCCGAGGTCAAGCGACTCGTCGAGCGCCTGGCGAACCGGGGCCCCGACCTGCCCTGGGCGCGCAGCCCGGTGTTCGGCAAGATCACCCGCGCGGACTGGGGTGTCTTGTGTCACAAGCACCTCGATCACCATCTCCGGCAATTCGGAGTCTGACTGAGAGGAAGAGAGCCAATGCCTGACCGACGTCACATCCTGCCGTCCTCACCGGCCGCACTGGCCGTTCTGGTGGCCGCCCTCGCGGTCCTCGCCACCGTGGCCCCGGCCGCCATCGCCTCCCAGGCAGAACCGGCGAAGGCGGCGACCCAGGCGACCTCGGCGACCTCGGCATCCTCGGCGACCCCGGCGACCTCGGCAAGCCCGGCGACCCCGGCGACCCCGGGAAATACCGCCGCCGCCGCGTCCGCCGCGGCTGCGCCCGCCGGCGGCGGTGCCGCTGCCGCGTACCGGTTGCGCAAGACCATCCCGCTCGGCGGCGATGGCGGCTGGGACTATCTGGCCTTCGACAGCGCCGCGCGCCGTCTCTACGTGACCCGGGCGACCCGGGTGATCGTGCTCGACCCGGACACCGGCAAGGTGGTGGGGGAGATCCCCAACCTCTCGGGAGTGCATGGCGTGGCGCTGGCTCCCGATCTCGGGCGCGGCTTCATCAGCAACGGGCGCGCCGACAAGGTGACGGTGTTCGACCTCAAGAGCCTCAAGGTCCTCGCCGAGCTCAAGTCCACCGGTCAGAACCCCGACGCCATCCTCTACGATCCCGCGTCGCACCGGGTCTTCGCCTTCAACGGCCGCAGCGGCAGCGCGACGGTCTACGATGCGGCTTCCGGGCAGGTGGCCGCCACCATCCCGCTCGGCGGCAAGCCGGAGTTCGCCGCCAGCGACCGCAAGGGCTCGGTCTTCGTCAACATCGAGGACAAGAACGAGCTGGTGGCCATCGACGCCACCAAGCTGGCGGTGGTCCAGCGCTGGCCGCTCGCCGGCTGCGAGGAGCCCTCGGGCCTGGCGATCGACGTCGCGCATCAGCGGCTGGTCGTCGGCTGCGGCAACGAGACCTCGTTGATCGTCGATAGCGCCAGCGGGCGGGTGGTGGCCAGGCTGCCGATCGGCAAGGGAGTCGATGCCAACGGCTTCGATCCGGGCGCCGGCCTCGGCTTCGCCTCCTGCGGCGACGGTACGCTCACCGTCATGCGCGAGGAGACGCCGGATCGCTGGACGGTGGCCGCCAAGGCTGCCACCCGCCAGGGCGCCCGCACCATGGCCGTGGACGAGCGGACGCACGCCGTCTATCTCGCCACCGCGGAGTTCGGGCCGCGGCCCGCGCCGACCGCGGCGGAACCGCGCCCGCGGCCGCCGATCCTCCCGGGCAGCTTCGTCATCCTGGTCGTCGGACCCTGAGGCGGCGCGACGGAGGGCTGCCGCCCCGACGAGCCGATGAGCCGGTGAGCCGATGAGTGGATGAGTCGATGAGCCGATGAGTCGATGAGCCGATGAGCCGATGAGGACACCGCGATCGAGGCCCGCCGCCGTTAGGGCGGCCTGTATGGCGGCCTTCCTGGCCGCCGCCTCCGGCCATCTCGCGGCAGGCGCTGGCGGCTCGGCCGGATCCGGCGTCGCCGCCGGGCCGGCGGCGGCCGCTCCGGCGGTTGCTGCCGCCCCTGCCGGCGGTGTCGCCGCCCGCTTCGCCGCGGTGCCGGGGCCCCTGGCCGTCGAGGCCATGGACCTCGAGTGGCTCGACCGCGACCGCAACCGGCAGGTGCCGGTGCGGATCTATTTCCCGAAGCGAGACCCCGGCCCGTTCCCGGTGGTGGTCTTCTCGTCTGGCTTCGGTACTGGTCGCGCCAGCCTGGAGTTCCTGGGCCGCCACCTGGCGAGCCGCGGCTATGTCTCGGTGCACGTCCAGCACCCGGGCAGCGACCGCGCCCGGCTCGGCGCGGGAGCCAACCGGCGGGAGGCGATGTTGGAAGTGGTGCGCGATCCCCAGATCGGCCTAACCCGCCTGCTCGACCTGGTGTTCACCCTCGACCAGGTGGGCGCGCTCGCCGCCAGCTCGCCGGTGCTGCGCGGCCGCATCGACCTCAAGGCGATCGCGGTCGGCGGCCGCGACCTGGGTGCCTGGACGGCGCTTGCCGCCGCCGGCCTGGCGCATGCGGGCCGCAACGGCGAGGAGAGCTCGCTGCCCGATCCGCGGGTCAAGGCCGCGCTGATGTTCGGCGCGCTGTCGGCGGTGGGGCCGCAGCGCGACAAGCTCCGCTTCGAGAATGTCAAGGTGCCGTGCCTGCACGTGATCAGCGCCCCGGCCGCCGGCGAGGCCGACGCCCTGGCGGCGGCCCGGCGGCTGGCGTTCGACCAGATCTCCGGCGCCGACCAGGTGCTGGTGGCTCTCGGCGCCGCCCCTCAGGCCCCCGGCGGCAACGCCGCCGGTGCGACCGCCACGGCGCCGGCGGCCCGTGCGAACCGCGCCGGGGCCGCAGCGACCACCGCGGCTGCAACGACTGCCGTGGCTGCCGGAGGACAGCGCGATCTGGAGCTGCAGGACCGCCTGGAAACGATCGTCACCGCTTTTCTGGATGCCTACCTGCGCCACGACGCGGCGGCCAAGGCCTGGCTCACCGGCGGCGGCCTCGCCACCGCCCTGGGCGACCGCTGCCGCGTCGAGACACGTTCGCGATGAAGCCGCGCCTGACACCATCAGGCGGCGGCAAGGAGCCCGCGCCATGATCGACCTGGCAGACCTCACGGCCGAAGCCTTCTCGCCCCACGCCGGCAGCCGCTACCGGCTGCGCCCGCGCGGTGGCGGCGAGCCGATCCCGCTCGAGCTGATCGAGGTCACTCCCGGCGTGCTGGTGCCGGGGCGCAAGCGGCAGGGCTTCTCGCTGCTCTTCCGCGGCCCGCACCGCCCCGGGCTGCCGCAATCGATCTACCAGCTCGAGCACGAGGCCATGGGGACGTTCGAGATCTTCCTGGTGCCGATCACTCCCGACCCGCAGGGGGCGCTCTACGAGGCGGTGTTCACGTAGTGCCGCCGGCCTCGGGCGTCCACTCCATCAGCAGGTAGATCCCGGCGTCGCCGGTAGGGCGGAACCCGAGGCGCTGGTAAAGCCGCAGCGCCGGGTTCATGCGCTCGACGTGGATGTGCACCGGCTTTGCCGCCGCCGCCGCCTCGGCCAGCAGCCGGCGCAGGATGCCGCCGCCGATGCCGGACCCGCGGTGCTCGGGCAGCAGCGCGATGTCGATGATCAGCAGCCGCTCCGCGTCGCGGTCGAGGTAGAGGCGGCCGGCCGGCGCCGCGTCCACCAGGATCACCAGGAATTCGGCGGCCGGATAGTTCGCCGCGTAGTCGAGCGACTGAGCCCGGAACTGCATGCGCAGGAAGGCGTCCTTCTGCTCCTCGGTCCAGGGCACGGGCGCCAGCTCCTCGGTCCGGGTGCTGGCGTAGACCCGGTACAACAGCTCCTCGTCGCCGGGTGCGGCCGCACGATAGCTGACGGCAGCGCCGGCGGGCGCAGCCGGTGCCGCCTCGGCGGGTCCGGCCTCGCCGGCGGTCATGGTGCCGCGGTCCGCAATCCGTGCAGCAGTTCGAGGAAGGCGGGGCGGGCCGCCGCGATCGTCGCGTCGGGGCCGATCGCCTTGACGAACCAGGGGCCGCCCGGTCCTTCCACCACCGCGCCCAGCAGGCGCGATCCGGGGCGGGCGGTGGCCGGCCCCATGCCCACGGTGCTCGGCTTCATGGTGCCGGCGACCTCCACCCAGGTCACTGCCAGCCCGTGGCTCGAGAACTCGCCGCGGTGGGGCGGCGCCGCCGGCTGATCGATCTGCCCGATCCAGCGCTCGATGTTGGCTTCCGGCGTGCCGCCGCCGCCCGGTCCGAAGTAGAAGATCGCCAGCTCGCCCACGTCCGCCCCGGAGCGGCCCGGGATCTTCGCCTGGGCCAGCCGCATGCTGCTGCTCGGAGTTTCGCTCGGCCAGGCCGCCGGCAGCTGGAAGACCAGGCGCGCCGCCGCCGGCCCGCCGGGGCCGGCGGGGCCGGCACCGGCCGGCGGGGCGCCCATCACCGGCTGATGCGCCGGGGGCACCGCCACCTGCGCGGCAGCGGCCGTTGCCGTCATCGGCGCCAGCACCGCCATCGCGGCCAGGACCACGATGACCGCCGCTGCCGCCATCTCGGCGGGCCCTGCCGTTCCCGTGACCCGCACGGAACGTCTTTGCATGTGTCGCTCCTCCCGGCGCCAGATCCGGCGCCTGGCGGCTCGCCGCGTGCCGGCGCCCGGCCCGCCGTCGGCTACCATACCAGAGCCCGCGCGTGGAGCATTGCAGCCGAGCTAGCGCTCGGGGAAGCTCGCTGCCGGCGCTGCCCAAACCGGAGCCCATGGCCGAGATGAAGACGACATCGTCCGACGCGAAGGCACCGCCGCGCGCCGAATCTGCCGGGTCCAACGGGCCTGCCGGAACCGCCGCGCCTGCCGGGTCCGCCGGTGGGCGCCCGCCCGGCGCTTGGCGGCTGCAGGGCCTGGGGGTGCTGCTGTTCCTCTTCATCCCGCTGGTGCTGTTCCTCTTCGTCCGCCATCCGGAGCCGATCGCCGCCAGCCTGGGACTCGGCATTGGCTTGATGCTGGGTCACCGCTTCCTCGCCCGGCCCTACATGGCCCGGGCCGTGGCCCGGAAATGCGTCTGGTGCAACCGGGTGCTGGCGCCAGCGTCCGGTGCCGTGACCGAGCCGTTGGCGACCGATGCCGGAATCGAGACGCCGGCGCCTGGCGCCGCGCCGCCGCTGCCGCTGGCGCTTGCTGCCGGTGGCAAGCCGATCGCCGCCCGCTGCTGTGCCGCCCACCGCGCGCCGGCAGCTCGCTTCTTCCGCTGGCTCCACCTGGCGGGCCTGCCGCTGCGGCTCGGTATCTTCGCCCCTCTGCTGCTGCTGCTCGCCGCCCTCGCCGCCGCCGCTGCCGGCCATACGCAGGCGCTGCCGGCGGCCACCGCCCTGTTCCAACTCCTGATCGGCCTCGCCGTCAGCGCTGCCGCCTGGGGCTTGCTGCTGGTCGAAGCCCCTGCCGGGTCCGCCCCGATCCCCGTGCCGTTTCCGGCCCACAACTTCTTCCTGCTGGGCGTGCGCTCGCTGCTCTGGATCTTCCGGCTGGTCGGCGCGTGGTGGATCTATCGCGGCCTTAGCTTCTGGTGGCGCTGAGCTTCTGTAGCGCTGATGCGGCGGTCGCCGCCGGCTCACCGGCGGGCGCGCGCGGACTTTTCCAGGCGGTAGCGGATCTGGTGACGGCTCAAACCCAGCAGCCGCGCGGCGCGGCTGCGGTTGCCGCCGCTGCGTTGCAGCGCCTGATGGAGCAGGTCGCTCTCGAGCTTGGGCAGATCCAGGCCGGCGGGCGGCAGCTCGACCTGATGCGGCGCGCCGGCCGGCGCCAGCATCGACGGCAGGTCGTTCTCGCCGAGCACGTCGCTCTCGCTGAGCAGCATGGCGCGTTCGATCACGTTCTTGAGCTCGCGGATGTTGCCGGGCCAGCGATGGGCGCCCAGCCGCGCGAGCGCGCCGCGGGTGAGGCCGCGCACCCGCTTGCGGAAGGCTTCGTTGTAGGTCTCCACGAAATGGGCGACCAGCTGCGGGATGTCCTCCAGCCGCTCGCGCAGGGGAGGCACGCGCACCGGCAGCACGCGCAGCCGGTAGTACAGGTCCTCGCGCAGCATGCCTTCGCTGACCGCCTGCTCGAGGTTGCGATTGGTGGCGGCGATCACCAGCACGTCGACCCTGATGTCGGTCGAGCCCCCGATCCGCTTGAAAGCGCGCTCCTCGAGGAAGCGCAGCAGCTTGACCTGCAACGCCGGGGTGATCTCGCCGATCTCGTCGAGGAAGACGGTGCCGCCGTCGGCAACCTCGATGAGCCCTTTGCGCTGCTGCTTGGCGTCGGTGTACGCGCCACGTTCGGAGCCGAAGAGCTCGCTCTCCAGCAGGGTCTCCGGCAGCGCGCCGCAGGTGATGTTCTGGAAGGGCCGCCCGGCGCGGTCGCTGTGAGCGTGCAGCTCCTCCGCCATCAGGCCCTTGCCGGTCCCGCTCTCGCCGCAAAGCAGCACGGTGGAGGCGGGGCTCGCGGCGATCTTCGCCAGCAAGGACTTCACGGCCCGGATGGCCGGAGACTGACCGATGATGCGATCTAAAGTCGGCGCGACAGGCACTCCGTGGAAAACCTGGCCCGCCGGCGCCGCCGGCGCCTGACGAGCTGAAGGCGTTGAGTATATCATCGGCCTTCGGAGCCGAGGTTGTCGTGGACGTGATGAGCCCCGTCGCGGGGACTGCCAGCCGTGCCGAGCACTTGGTGCAGGCGTCGGTGCTCGTCGAGCTCGGCGAGCTGGGCGCCGGCGAAGCGGTGGTGGTG
>DATGHG010000441.1:0-7313 GCA_035308185.1 Thermoanaerobaculia bacterium
CTTCTCGATCCTCGTCTCTGCCATGCGCTCCTCCTCGTTGCCGGCTATGGTACCCGAGCCGGCAGCGGCGCCAAACGCCGCGATTCCGACACCGCCAAACGCCGCTGTTCCAACACCGCCCAACGCCGCCTTTCCAGCGGCGCCAAACGCCGCTGTTCCGGCATCGCCCAACGCCGCTGTTCCGACATCGCCCAACGCCGCTGTTCCGACGCCGCCAAATGTCGCTGTTCCAGCGGCGCCAAACGCCGCGATTCCAACATCGCCCAACGCCGCTGTTCCGACACCGCCGGCTACGACCGCGGCGCTGCTATCCTCGCCCCCGTGCTGCTGCGGCTGTACACCATCCTCGCCACCCTCTACCTGCTGGCCAGCGGCGCGCGCCGGCACCGCCTGCAGGGCGGCGACGTCTCGCTGGTCTTCTACCGCCTCGGGCCTCTCCCGTGGCGGCGGCGCCGGCGACCGGCCGGCCCCCCCGAGCCCTGGCTGCTGCTGCACGGCCTGGGCTCGGTCGGGGCGACCTGGGGCCGCACCCTGCACACGCTGCGGCGCGACTGCCGGCTGATCGTGCCGGAGCTGTCGGCGCTGGGTGGCACGCGGGCGCCGGGCGGCGCTCTCGACATCGAGCAGGCGGTGCGGTTCGCGGCGCGGCTGATCGAGGAGCAGCTCGACGGCGGGCCGGTGACCGTCGCCGGGCTCAGCATGGGGGCCTGGATGGCGATGCGGCTCGCCCAGACCAGGCCGGAGCTGGTCGCGCGGCTGGTGCTGATCGACGCCGCCGGCTATCGCGACCAGGACTGGGACCGTATCGACGAGCTGGTGCGGGTGCACGACCTGGCCGGCGTCGACCGGCTCTACGGCGCCATGTTCGGCACCCCGCCGTGGGTGATGCGCCGCTCGCGGGCCGGCTTCCTGCGCGCCTACACCTCGCCCGGCGTGCGCCACCTTCTCGACTCCCTCCGCGAGCGCGACACCTATCGCGACGGCGACCTGGCCCGGCTGGCGATGCCGGCGGCGCTGATCTGGGGGGAGCGCGACGGCCTGTTCACCCTCGAGACCGCCCGGGCGATGGCGGCGGCGCTCCCCGGCTCCCGCCTCTACGTGCTGCGCGGCTGCGGCCACGCCGTCCACCTGGAGTGCCCGCGCGCCCTGGCCGGGGCGCTGCTGCAGGTCCGCCGCGAGCTCCCGGTGGCGAGCCCCGGCTGACCAGCCAAACAGCCCAGGGCAGAAATCCGGCAAGCGCCCGGCGGGCCGTCGCCGCGTTTCACCCCTCGAGGTCCTCCGGAGTCACGAACTGCTCGGGATCCTGGTTGCCGCAGACCAGGCAGAGCACCTCCGCGATCTTGTCGTCCTGCCACTCGAATTCGTAGCAGGGGGTCTCGCACTCGAGGCAGACCAGATACTCCGGGCTCGCCATGGCCGCCACCTCCTTGAGGCGCAGGTCCAGTTTACCGTAAGCCTCGTCGTCAATATCTGATTGATATGAACTAAGATCTTGTCACCCTGAGCTCATCTCCGGATCCAACCTCTTGACAAAATCTTAGCGGCGTCCTATCATTTACTCGAACATGAGCGGAGAGGACTCAAAAACAACTCCGCTCCACTCAACGCCCACAAGGAGGATTTGAACCATGACCAACCAAGTCACCCGCTGGACTCCCTCGCAGCAGCTGGCCGTCGCCCGCGAGCCGTTCTTCCGTCTTTTCGACACCTTCTTCAACGACGGTGGCGAGGACCTCACCACCCGTTCCTGGACGCCCCCGGTGGACATCCAGGAGACCGACGATGCATACCATCTTCACGCCGAGCTGCCGGGCCTGACCAAGGACGACATCCAGATCACCCTGGAGAACAACGTCCTGCGGCTGTCGGGCGAGCGCAAGCTCGAAAAGGACGTCAAGAAGGAGAACTACCACCGCATCGAGCGCACCTACGGCACCTTCTCGCGTTCCTTCGCGCTGCCGACCCAGGTGAGCTCCGACAAGGTGGAGGCCAAGTTCGACAACGGCGTGCTCTCGGTGGTGGTGCCGAAGGCCGAGCAGGCCAAGCCGCGCCGTATCAATATCGCTTGACGCCGGGGCCTGACGCCGGCCCTTCCTCGGTCATCCCGCCCCTGCCCCCGGTGACCGCCGGGGGCGGGGTGGGGGCTCAGGCGATCGGCGACGGCTTGAGCGCCGGCCGCGGCGCCGGTTCGATCGCCGTCACCGCCGGCAGCTCGAGGCTCACCGCGGTGCCGACGCCGGGAGCGCTCTTGACCTGCACCGTGCCGCCATGCGCCCGCGCGATGCGCTGCACGATGGCCAGCCCCAGGCCGGTGCCGCCCTTGCGCGTCGAATAGAAGAGGTCGAAGATCTTCGCCTCCTGGCCGGCCGGGATGCCGATGCCGTTGTCCAACACCTCGAGCACCACCGCCCCGCCGCGGCGCCAGGCGGTGAGCGTCAGCACCGGTGGCCTTCCCGCCTCCTCGGCGGCGGCCAGGGCATTCTGCGCCAGGTTCATCAGCAGCTGATCGATCTGGCCCGGATCGATCCGCACCCGGGCGCCGCCGCTGCGATCCTCGACGTTCACCCGCGCGCCCCGCTTTTCGATCTCCCCGGCCAGCACCTCGCGCAGGCGTTCGAGCGGCAACACCGCCGGCGTCTCCGCCAGCTCGAGCGCGCGCGGCTTGGCGTAGGCCAGGAAGTCCGTCGCCAGCCGCTCCAGCCGGTCGATCTCGGAGCGCGTGATCGACAGCAGGCGCCGGCCGGTGGGCATGGTGCCGGGCGCCTGCTCGGCGAGCTCCTCCTCGAGCATCTGCATGTTGAGGTTGAGCGAGTTGAGCGGGCTGCGGATCTCGTGCGCCAGCCCGGAGGCGAGGGTGCCGATGTAGGCCAGGCGCTCGGCCTCGGCGGCCTGCAGCTCGAGCCGCCGGGCGCGCCGCAGCAGCATCCAGACCGCGGTGTAGGCGCCGGCCAGCAGCACCACCGAGGCGACGCCGATCAGCGTCGCCTGGCGGATCAGCTCGCCGCGCAGCACCTCGATGCGCTTCGCCAGCTCCCCGGCGCTGATGCCGATCTGCAGCGAGCCGAGGTCGCCGATCGGCACCTGGATGTCGGGAATGGCGGTCGCCGAGGACTTCTCCCAGGTCTTGTGCTCGATGCGCGGCGAGGGCGACGGCAGCTCGCCGGGATGCTGGCCCGGCAGCTCCGGCGAACGCGGCACCAGCGGCGGCCGCGGCCCCACCGGCAGGCTGGCCCGGCTGTGGCTCTCGTAGACCAGCACGCCGTTGCGGTCGCGGATCTCGACCGTGCGCACGAAATCGCGCTGGCGCAGGATCGAGTCGATGTAGGTCTGGGTCTCCTGCTCGACCGCCACGGCGGTGAACAGGTCCTTGCCCTGCCGCTCGGCCTGGCGGGCGATCTGCTTGGCCAGGCTCTCCGCCTCGACCCGGGTCTCGAGCAGCACGTTCTCGACCTCGCGCTGCGACAGCGAGCGGAAGATCAGCCAGCCGAACAGCGCGATCACCGCGAAGAACAGCGCCACGAACACCAGCGACGCGGCGAGCAGCTGGCGGGACAGGTGCATCTTGGCGGCCCTGGCCATGGCCTTTCGAGGATAACACTCACGGTTTGACCCTCGCCGGCCCAGCGGGTAGCATGCGGCGGGACCCGATGATGCGCCTGCCTTCTGCCCGTCCGAGCCGGTCCCCGGCGCTGCCGCCACGGCGGCGGCGCTCGCCGGCGGTGGCGGCGGCCCTGACCGCGGGGATGGCGGCGCTGGCGGTCGTCGCCGGCGGCTGCGGCCGCCAGCCGGGGCCCGCGGCGGCCGCCCATGGTGCCGCGGCGCCGCGGCGCGGCGGCACGGTGGTGACCGGCTGGACCGCCGAGCCCACCGGCGTCAACGAGCTGATCGCGCCGCCGACCTCGGCGCAGCAGGAGCTGGCGCTGCAGCTCTTCCTGCGGCTGGTGCGCGAGGAGCCCGACTTCGAGCACCACCCCCCGAGCTTCTCGCCGGCCCTGGCGCGCTCCTGGGAATGGTCGTCCGACCACAAGACGCTGACCTTCCACCTGCACGAGAACGCGCGCTGGAGCGACGGCGTGCCGGTGACCGCCGACGACGTGCGCTGGACCTGGCAGGCGGAGACCAGCCCGGAGGTCGCCTGGCAGTACGCCTACATGAAGGAGGCGATCGCCGACGTCGAGGCGCTCGACGCCCACACCGTCCGCGTCCGCTTCAAGCGGGTCTATGCCAAGCAGCTGCTCGACCTCAACGAGGGCGGCATCATGCCGCGCCATGCCTGGGCGGCGGTGCCGTTCTCCCGCTGGCGCCAGAGCGCCGACTGGTTCAAGCACCACCTGGTGGTGGACGGGCCGTTCACCATCGGGTCATGGACGCCGCAGCAGGAGGTCGTGCTGGTGCGCAATCCCGGCTACTTCGAGCCGGAGCGGCCCTACCTCGACCGGGTGGTGATGCGGATCGTCCCGGACCAGGCCAGCATCCTGGCCCAGCTCGACGCCGGCGAGCTCGACTTCACGCCGGCCATCTCCCCTGCCGACGCGCCGCACATCACCGCCAACCCGCGGCTGGCGCTCCTCGCCTACTGGTACCGCACCTGGGTCGCGATCGCCTGGAACTGCTCGCACCCGCCGTTCTCGGACCCCGAGGTGCGGCGCGCCCTGGGCATGGCGCTCGACCGCCAGGCGATCGCCGAGACCATCTGGGGCAAGTTCGCCCGCGTCTCGGAGTCGCCGATCCTGGGCGCCGTCTGGGCCTACGACCGGTCGCTGTTGCCGCTGCCCCATGATCCCGAAGCGGCGCGCCGCATCCTGGCGGCCAAGGGCTTCACCCCTGGCGCCGACGGCGTCCTGCGCCGCGGCGGCAAACCCTTCGCCTTCGACCTCTCGACCAACACCGGCAACCAGCAGCGGGTCGACGCCCTGGTGATGATCCAGGAGCAGCTGCGCCGGATCGGGGTGCAGGCGCAGCCGCGGCAGCTGGAATTCAACTCCCTGCTGGCGCGGGTCGACGCCGGCGATTTCGACGCCTCGGTGATGGGCACCTCGATGGACACCAGCCTCGACCTCACCACGCCCTTTCACAGCCGCGAGATCGGCAGCACCAACGTCACCCGCTATGCCAACCCGGAGGTCGACCGGCTCATCGACCACGCCATGAGCCTGCCGGACATCGGGCTCGCCAGGCAAGACCTCGATCGCATCCAGGAGATCCTGCATCGCGACCAGCCGTACACTTACCTCTGGGAGTCGCAGCGGCTGAGCGCCATCCGGCGGCGACTCCACGGCGTCAAGCCCAGCATGCTGTTCAGCTTCTACGATCTCAAGGACTGGTGGATCGAGCCGCCGCCCAGGAGCTGATCCAGACTGCCGGGACGGTCCCTCCGCCATGCCATCCGCCGCCCCGTCCTGACCTTGCCCGGCTATCTCCTCCGGCGCCTCGCCGCCGCCGCGTTGCTCGTCTGGCTGGTCCTCACCGGCACCTTCGTGCTGCTGCGGCTGGTGCCCGGCAGCCCCGTCACCAGCCTGGCCGAGGTGCCGATCCCGAAGCGGCAGAAGGAGATCCTGATCCGTGCCTACGGCCTGGACCGCCCGCTCCCCGAGCAATACGCCCGCTGGCTGGGAGCGGTGGCGCTGCACGGCAACTTTGGCTTCTCCTATTTCCAGCAGCGGGAGGTCCGCACGGTGGTGGCGGAGGCGCTGCCGGCCACCCTGCTGCTGGCGGCCGCGGCGCTGCTCCTCGAATACGGCGTCGGCGTTGCGCTGGGGGTCGCGGCGGCGCGCCGCGCCGGCTCGGCCCTCGACCGCTCCATTCGGGTGCTGACCCTGCTGCTGTACTCGCAGCCGCTCTTCTGGCTCGGGCTGATGGCGATCCTGCTGTTCTCGTCCCGGCTGGGCTGGCTGCCGGCGTCGCACATGCGCTCGGTGGGCGCCGGCGAGATGGGCACCGCGGCGCGCCTCGCCGACGTCGGCCGTCACCTGCTGCTGCCGGCGCTGACCCTCGGGCTGGCGGAGGCGGGCGCCGCCGCCCGCTTCGTGCGCGCCAGCCTGCTCGAGGTCATGGGCAGCGACTACATCCGCACCGCCCGCGCCAAGGGGCTGTCGGAGCGCCGCGTCGTCTGGGTGCACGGCATGCGCGCCGCGCTGGTGCCGATCGTCCAGCTGCTGGCGATCTCGGTCCCCAACCTGCTGTCCGGCGCGCTGATCACCGAGGTGGTGTTCGCCTGGCCCGGCCTCGGCCGGATCACCTACGACGCCATCCTGACCCGCGACTCGCCGGTGCTCCTCGCCACCACCGCCGTCACCGCCGTCCTGGTCGTCGCCTGCAACCTGATCGCCGATCTGTTGCATGCCGCCGTCGACCCGCGGGTGCGCGATGTCCACTGAGCCGCGCCAGCGCTCCCTGGGGTCGCCGCGCTGGGGGTTCGGCCTGGTCTCGCTCCTGCTGCTGGCGGCGGTGCTGGCGCCGCTGGTCGCGCCCTACGACCCTGACGCGCAGCTCGATCCGGAAGCCGCGGCGCTGCGGCCGCCCGGCACCGTGCTGGCGGCGGTCCACCTCGCCGGCGGCGACTGGCGCCTCGCCGAGCGCGTGCGCCGCACCGCCGGCGGCCTCGAGATCGAGCGCCTCGGCGGCCGCGAGCTGCTGCCGGCGGCGCGGGTGACCAACCTGACCGCGACCGGCGTCGCCGACCGGCGCGTCTTCCTGCTCGGCAGCGACCAGTACGGCCGCGACCTGGCCAGCCGCATGCTCTACGGCGCCAGGGTCTCGCTCGCCGTGGGGTTGCTCTCGGTGCTGCTGGCGCTGACCCTGGGGGTCGCCGTCGGCTCCCTCGCGGCGCTCGGCGGGCCGTTCCTGGACACCCTGCTGATGCGCATCGTCGACGCGCTGATCGCCTTCCCGTACCTCTTCCTGGTCATCGCGCTGTCGGTCCTGCTGCGCCCGGGCACGGCGACGACCGTCGGCATCCTCGGCGCCACCGGCTGGATGGTGATCAGCCGCCTGACCCGGGCCGAGCTGCGCGGCCTGCAGCAGCGCGACTTCGTGCTCGCCGCCCGCGCCATCGGCCAGCACCCGCTGGCGGTGCTGTGGCGTCACCTGCTGCCCAACGCGATGACGCCGGTGCTGGTGAAGTCGACGCTGCAGATCGGCAGCCTCATCCTGCTCGAATCGACCCTCTCCTTCCTCGGCCTGGGCATCCAGCCGCCGGTCCCGAGCTGGGGCAGCATGATCGCCGACGCCCGTCACGTGCCGCTCGACGACTGGTGGATGCCGGTCTGGCCGGGCGCGGCGCTGGCGGTCACCGTGATCGCCTTCAACCTGCT
>DATGHG010000442.1:0-2118 GCA_035308185.1 Thermoanaerobaculia bacterium
TCCGGAGAGACACCTATGAACGATCCCTCCCCTGCCAATGAGTCCCAGGAAGCCCTTCGCCAACGGTGGCTCGATCACGCCGCTGCGGCCTTCGATTTGATGTTCGATCCTCGATGCCAGGATCAGCTCGTGACCTTCGACCAGCGAGAGCAGCGGGCCGTCGAACTCAGCCGTGACCTCACGGCCTGGCTCCTCCAGCAACACCTCGACACCGACTCCGCCATCCGGCCGGAGGAATCTTCGCCTATCCTCTGTCCCCAGTGCGGTCGTCCGGGCCGACGAGTCACCGGCCCGGGCGAACCCTTGCCCAAGCGGCGGCTCACCTCCTTGGCCGGAGAGGTGGCTCTCAGCCGCGAGAAGTGGCGGTGACGGGATTGTCTCAAACCGGCCGATGGGACCGGCGACCGAGTTGACAGATCGGTGGAAGGCGGAGGCCCCCCGTGGTGAAATGGCAGCCGGCCGAAGCTCGCCACCATCACGGAGGGACTCCCATGTTCAACCTACCCGTTCGCACCTGGATCCTCAACGCCGCCGCCGTCTTCTCCGGCCGGCATGGCGCCGTCTCCCGACAGGCCGAGCAGGCCGGCTGCAGCCGCCAGACCGTCTACCAGCACGCCCACAAGGTCGAACAACGCCTCGCCGCCGAGCCGCCGACCGAGGAGCCGCTGCCGACCGAGGAGCCGGCGCCGACCGGGGCCGGCGCCGCGCCGGAGTCGGCGGCCGGGCCCCGCATCCTGCTCGACAAGGACAAGCTGAAGGAGCTGGCGACCACCGCCTTCGCCATGGGCGTGAGCTTGCGGCAGATCGAAGACCTCCTGGGCGTGCTCCTGCCCGCCGATCAGGTCCCCGATCACTCCACGTTGGAGCGCTGGGTCCAGGCCGAGGCCCGCCGCGCCGAGGCCGTCCTGGCGGCGCTGGATCCGGCCTGTGCCGACCGGGTCGGGACCCTCGCCCTCGACGCGATCTTTTTTGGGGGCGACCGACCTTGGTCGGGATCGAGCCGGCCAGCATGACGGCCGTCTTCTGTCGCGCCACGGCCGACCGCAAGGCCGCGACCTGGGACGAGCAACTGGTGCCCTTCACCCGCCTGGAGTTCGCCATCTCGGATGCGGCCAAGGGGATCGCAAAGGCGGTGGCGCAGCGGGCCGCGGCCAGGCGCGATGACCCCTTGGCTCCGCCGCTGGAGCACGGTCTGGACGTCTTCCACACGGCCATGGAAGCCCACCGGGTGCTGGCCCGGCACTGGCGGCATGCCGAGGCGGCCTGGGAGAAGGCGGAGGGGGCCGATGCCAAAGTCGCCGGGGCGAAGCGGCAGGGGATCGATGCGCGGGGCGCGGCGCAGGCGGCCCGCACCGCCTGGGGTCGAGCGATCGCGGCCTTCGAGGAGGCCGAGCGGCTCGAGTCGGCCTGGGGCCGGGCGGCCGCGGCGCTGGAGTTGTTCGATGGCGACGGCCGGCTCAACGACCGGGTCCGGGCCACCGCCGCGATCGCCGCGGCGCTGAAAGATCTCGCCGGCCCCGAGTGGTCGAAGGTGCGGAACTTCCTGACCGACCCGCGGAGCCTGGCCTTCCTGGACCGGATGCACCGTCGGCTGGATATGGCCGAGCCGCGGCCGGAGTGGCGGGAGGCGATGGCCTGGCGATGGTGGCTGCGGCACGGCCGGGTCGGCGCGGCGGACCCGCTGACGGAGTTGCTCCGCGGGGTGGCGCGGGGCCGCGAGTTGGATGCCGAGGAGCGGGTGAGCTACGAGCGGGTGGCGGCGGTGTTGGGGGCCACGGTGCGGGCCAGCAGCGCGGTGGAGTGCATGAATAGCGTGCTGCGGATGCAGCAGTCGCGGCACAAGCGGATGACGCAGCCGATGCTGGACCTCAAGCGGCTGTACTGGAACTGCCGGCCGTTCCGCTCGGGGCCGCGGAAGGGCGCGTGCCCGTACCTGGGTTTGGGGCTGGAGCTGCCGACTTACGACTTCTGGGAGTTGCTCCGCGCCGACCCGGCCCAGTTGACGCAACAACTGTCAACCCCAGGAGATGCCGAGTGAGACAATCCCACATTCCCATTCGATCGGCTGGGTGCGGGAGTACCGCGCGCTCGGCCTCCAGCAGTCTCCCAGAGATCTCC
>DATGHG010000443.1:0-11944 GCA_035308185.1 Thermoanaerobaculia bacterium
CGGGAGGTAGAACACCACCACCACGATGAGCGCCAGCGGCAGGGCGGCGCGATAGCTCCAGCGCCGCCGCAGGTCGAGCTTCTTGAAGGCGTAATAGCGGAAAGTGGACACCATCAGGGCGCCGATCAGCAGCAGCGACACCACCATCAGCGCCTGCAACCAGTCGCGCCAGGCGGGATCGGGAGCGAAGAAGAGCAGCGAGCAGATCGCTCCCGCCGCCGCCGGCGCCGGCAGTCCGACGAAATAGCGGCTGTCGATCGTCTTGACCTGCACGTTGAAGCGCGCCAACCGGCTGGCCGTGGCGACGACGTAGAACAGCGGCACCAGCCAGGCGCGCGGCGCCAGATCCCGGATCCCCCACAGGTAGGCGAGCAGCGCCGGCGTGACGCCGAAGGTGATGACGTCGGCGAGCGAGTCGAACTCCTTGCCGAACTCGGTCTCGGTGCCGGTCATGCGCGCGATGCGGCCGTCCAGGCTGTCGGTGACGGCAGCCACGAAGACCATCAGCGCGGCACGCTGGAAGTCGCCGTCCAGGCCGCACTTGAGGGCGTAGAAGCCGAGCAGGACGTTGCCGATGGTGAACAGGCTCGGCAGCAGGTAGGCGCCGCGCCGCAGCCGCCGCGACAGACGGGGCCGGTTGGTTTCGGCGCCGAGGCTCATGGCCGGTTTCCCGCGGCAGTCGTCGCCGCCGCGCCCGGCGCGGCGGCCGGTGGAGGAACCGCTGCCGGGTCCGGAGCCGCAGCCGGTGTGGCGACCGGGGTGAGGCCGTTGCGCAGCCGGTCGCCCCGCTTGACCAGCACCTGGTAGCTCGCCGGCAGCAGCAGGTCGACGCGCGAGCCGAACTTGATCAGGCCGAGCGGCTGGCCGCGCTCGATGCGATCGCCGACCGCCAGGTAGCAGACCACCCGCCGCGCCAGCAGACCGGCGATCTGGCGGACGCCGACGAGATCGCCGCCGGGGCGCCGGATGACCGTCAGGTGCTGCTCGTTGACCTGGCCGGCGTCGGCGCGGAAGGCCGCCACCTTCCTGCCGGCGGCGAAGCGCGATGCGATCACCTCGCCGCCTGCCGGCACCTTCTGGACGTGCACGTCGAAGACGGAGAGGAAGGTGACGATGCGCTGCCAGGGTCCCGGTCCCAGCTCCGGGTCCTCGACGGCGTCGACGAGGGTGACCAGCCCGGCGGCCGGCGCCAGCACGATCTCCGGCGCGCCGGTGAAGCGGCGCGCCGGGTCGCGGAAGAAGGCGAGGACGCCGAGCCCGGCGATGCCGGCGGTCAGGGCCCACAGCGGCCGGCCGGCGTAGAGGGCGATCGCGGCCAGCAGCGCGAACGGCGCGACGAAGGGCCCGCTCTCTCTGGCGAAGCTCATCGGCGGCGGCCGCCGTGGGCGGCGGCGTCCTGGCAATTGGGGACGGCGGCGTCCTGGCAATTGCGGACGGCGGCGCCCTGGCAGTTGCGGGCGGCGGCGCCCTGGAGGGGGGATCGGAGCATCGGACGGTCGCAGCGCGGTGGCGGCCTCTTCCGGGCAGGTGGGACGTGCGCGGACCGGGGCCGGCGGGGCGCGGTCAGACGGAGACGCGGGCCTCGCGGTGGGAGCGGAGCAGCTCCTCCATGCGGTCTTTCAGCGTCAGCTTGTGCAGCTTGATCTTCTTTTCCTCGATCTCGTCATCCTGGGACAGCAAGGTCTTCTGATTGAGCTCGGACAGCCGCCGCTCGTACTCGCGGTGCTCCTCGTACAGGCGGCGGAACTGCTCGTCTGTCTCGATCAGCTCGGCTTTCAGCTCGTCCCGATTCGACATGTCTCGGACCTCCTTTGGCTGAGTGGACGCCCACTCGGGACGTCCCGAATGGACCGGCGGTTGGGGTGCAGCTGGGGAGCGGCGGAGGGGAGCGGCAGAGGGCGAGTCACCGCGCTGCCGCCTCCAGGCTGCGCGCCGGCTTGACCTCGCCGCGGCGGGGGCGGACAGGCAGGGGCGGCAAGAGCAGGGCGGCGTGCATGCGTGGCAACGAAACCAGGATAGCACCGGCTTTCGCGCCGGGGCAAGGCACGGCCGGTCGCCCGGACGCCCGGACGCGCGGCGCGCGCCACCGGCACCCGGCCCGCAACTCCCCGGTTCCGGATAGCGGCAGGGGCGGATAGCGAAGCCGGCGCGGCGGGCTAGAGGTCTCGGCGCAGCACCAGGGCATCGGAGCCGTCGCGATAGTAGGCCCGGCGGCGACCGCAGAGGGTGAAGCCCAGGGCGCCGTAGGCCGCCAGCGCCCCGGCGTTGGCCGGCCGCACCTCGAGGTAACAGCTGACCGTGCCGGCGGTCCGCAGGCGGTCGAGGCCGGCCGCCAGCAGGCGCCGCGCGATGCCGCGGTTACGCGCCGCCGGCTCGACCGCCACGCGCAGCAGCTCCGCCTCGCCGGCCCCCAGCCGGAAGCAGGCATAGCCCGAGAGCGGCGCGCCGCCGCCGCCGCCGGCGACCAGGATCACGTCGCCGGGATGCGCCAGCTCGCCGGCCAGCAGCGCGGCCGACCAGGGATCGGGGAAGCTGGCCGCCTCCAGCGCGGCCAGGCGGGGCAGATCGGCCTCGACGGCCGGGCGGATGGTGATCTCGGCGGTCACGGGAGACGAGGCCGAGATCCAGCTCAAGAGCCCGGCCCCCCCGGCGGCGCCGCGGTGGCGGTCTGGGCCGCCGCATCTGGCGCCGGCACGGCTGAGGCCTCGCCAGCCGTCGGCGCCGCCGGCGCGATTCTCGGCCTTGGCGACGTGGTGGCCGGCGGCCGCGAGTAGATCGGCGCCGTCAGGCTGGCCGCCCGCCAGCTCGCCGGCGGCAGCGCCGCGGCCAGACGCAGCGCCGCCGGCGCCAGCGGCGGCGCCTCCCGACAGCGCGCCCGCCCGCCGGCAGCGGCGATGGCGCGGCAGAGCGCCGCCGCACCGAAGGCGATGATCTCCGGGGCTTCCTGCATCTCCGGGTTCGCCTGCATCGCCGGAGTTTCCCGGAATGCCGGTATATCCGGTGTCTCGCGGACCGCCGAGAGGTCCGCAACGCGCGGCTCCGCGCCCGCCGTGGGCGCCAAACGCCGCGGCAGCTCCGCCGCCGGCACCAAGGCCATCTCTCCCAGCGGCACCGGCAGCGGGCCGCCGACCTGGAAGGCCTGCGCCGCCCAGTCGCCGCGCAGCGCGTCGACCGCGGCGATCACCAGGCTGCCCGGCGGCGCCGCGCTCGCCGCCGCCAGCGCCGCCAGCGTCGGCAGCGCCTGCGCCCGCACGCCCAGGCCCTGATGCAGGCCGAGCGCCGTCGCCAGGCCGACGCGCAGGCCGGTGAAGCTGCCCGGACCGGCCAGCGCCACCACGCCGTCGAGGTCGGCCGGGCGCGCTCCGGCCGCCGCCAACGTCTCGGCCACCAGCGCCAGCAGCTGCGTCGACGACCGCTGGAGGGCCACGGCGCGCGTCGCCAGCACCGCGCCGCCGCGCCCGACCGCGACGCTCACCACCGGCGAGCCGGCGTCGAGCGCCAGCACCAGGCCGCCGGCGCGCTCGTCCCCGGGCGGTTTTTCCGTCATGACAGAAGTATAGGAGGGCCGGCCGATATACTGCGCGCCGATGTCCGACCCGGTTGTGCGTCCGCCGACGCTGCATCTGACGCCGATGCTGCGCCAGTACCTCGCGGTCAAGGCGCAGCACCCGGACGCGATCGTGCTGTACCGCATGGGCGACTTCTTCGAGATGTTCTTCGACGACGCCGTCAAGGCGGCCCCCATCCTCGAGGTCCAGCTCACCGCCCGGCAGCGCGGCAGCGACAACGAGGCGCCGATGTGCGGCGTCCCGCACCATGCGCTGGACACCTACCTCGCCAAGCTGCTGGCGGCGGGGCTCAAGGCGGCGATCTGCGACCAGGTCGAGGACCCGGCCAAGGCCAAGGGGCTGGTGCGCCGCGAGGTCGTCCGCGTGGTGACCCCGGGCACCCTCTCCGATCCCGGGCTGCTCGACAGCCGGGAAGAGAACCTGCTCGCCGCCGTCGCCTGGAGCGAAGGGCGCGGGCGACGGGAGGCGCGTGGCCCCCGCGGCGAGCCCGGCGCGGCAGGGCCGGGGCCGGCCGGACGCGATGCTCCCGGCGAGCGGCCCGCGATCGGCGCCGGCGCCTTCCTCGACGTCTCGACCGGCGACTTCTTCGTCCGCCGCTGGGCGAGCGTCGAGGAGGCCGCCGACGACCTGGCGCTGCTGCGGCCGCGCGAGCTGCTGCTGGCCGGGGGCGCCGCGCCGCCGGCGGCGGTGAGCGAGTGGGCGGAGCGCGACTGTCCATGCGTCACGGCGCTCGAGGGCGACCGGCTGCTCGACCCGCGGCGCGCCGCCGAGCTCCTGCAGCGGCATTTCGGCACCGGCACGCTGCGCGGCTTCGGCCTGCAGCCGGACGAGCCGGCGGTGCTCGCCGCCGCCGCCGCCCTGGCCTACGCCCGCGAGACCCAGCGCAGCGAGCTCGCCCACGTCCAGGCCCTGGCGGTGCGCGAGGTGCAGGACCGCCTGGTCCTGGACGCCGCGACCCTCGCCAATCTCGAGGTCTTCCGGCCGGCCGGCGCCGCGGCGGCCGCCGCCACCGGCCCCGGCCGGCGCCGCGTCACCCTGCTCGGCGTGCTCGACCACACCGCCACGCCGCCGGGCGGCCGCCTGCTGCGCGAGTGGCTGCGGCGGCCCCTGCGCGACCCGGAGGCGATCGGCCGCCGCCATCAGGCGGTGGCGGAGCTGGCCGCCGACCATCCGCGGCGCGAGCGGCTGCGCGGCCGCCTGGCACGCGCCGGCGATCCGGAGCGGTTGCTGGCGCGCGCCGTCCTCGGCACGCTCATGCCGCGCGAGGCGGCGGCTTTGCGCGACGGGCTCGCCGAAGCGCCGGCGATCCTCGCCGAGATCGCGGCGGCGGCGGCGCCGCTGCTCGGCGAGCTGGCGGCTGCCGACCCGCTGCCCGGGCTCGCCGCCGAGCTGGCGCGGGTGCTCGAGCCGGCCCCCGCCGCCAACCTCGACGAGGGCGGCGTCATCGCCGCCGGCGTCGATCCCGAGCTCGACCGCTACCGCTCGCTGACCCGCGACAGCAAGCGCCACGTGCTGGCGCTCGAGGCGCGCGAGCGGGAGCGCACCGGCATCGCCTCGCTCAAGGCGCGCTACAACCGCGTCTTCGGCTACTACCTGGAGGTCAGCAACGCCAACCAGGCCAGGGTGCCCGCCGACTACATCCGCCGCCAGACCCTCGCCAACGCCGAGCGCTACGTCACCACCGAGCTCAAGGAGCTCGAGGAGCAGATCCTCGCCGCCGAGGAGCGCCAGGTGGCGCTCGAAGTGCAGCATTTCCAGGGCCTGACCGCGACCGTCGCCGCCGCCGCGGCGGGCCTGCACGCCCTGGCCGCCGCCCTGGGCGCGCTCGACGTCCTGGCGTCCTTCGCCGAGGTGGCCGCCCGCCAGCGCTACGGCTGCCCGCAGATGCTGCCGGCCGGTGGCCCCATCGCCATCCGCGAGGGGCGCCATCCGGTGGTCGAGCAGGCCAGCCGCGACGCCTTCGTCCCCAACGACGTCGAGCTCGACGCCGAGTCGGCGCAGATCGTGCTGCTTACCGGCCCCAACATGGGCGGCAAGTCCACCTACCTGCGGCAGGTGGCGCTGATCGTGCTGATGGCGCAGGCGGGGAGCCTGGTGCCGGCCGAGTCGGCGGCGATCGGCGTCGTCGATCGCATCTTCACTCGCGTCGGCGCCTCCGACGATCTGGCCCGCGGCGAATCGACGTTCATGGTGGAGATGATCGAGACCGCCAACATCCTGCGCCACGCGACCGAGCACAGCCTGGTGATCCTCGACGAGGTGGGGCGGGGCACCGCCACCTTCGACGGCCTGTCGCTGGCCTGGGCGATCGTCGAGCACCTGCACGAGCACCGCCGCCCGAAGACGCTGTTCGCCACGCACTACCACGAGCTGACCGAGCTCGCGGCGCTGCTGCCGCGGGTGGTCAATCGCACCATGGCGGTCAAGGAGTGGGACGAGCGCATCGTCTTCCTGCGGCGGGTGGTGCCGGGCAGCGCCGACAAGTCCTACGGCCTGCACGTGGCGCGGCTCGCGGGCCTGCCGCCGGCGGTGATCGAGCGGGCGGCCGAGATCCTCGCCAACCTCGAGTCCCAGGAGTACGACCTGGCAGGGCGTCCCCGGCTCGCCCGCGGCCATGCTCCGGCTGCTGCCGCGGATCCCGCGCAGCTGACGCTGTTCGCGCCCCCCGAGCAGGTGGTCGCCTCGCTGCTGCGCGCGGTGGACCTCGACCAGCTGTCGCCGCTGGCGGCGCTCAACCTGCTGCACAGCCTGAAGTCGCGCCTGGGATGAAGGTGGCAGCGGCGCCGCCCGGCCAGCGGCAAGAACCGAGGCGGGCGGCCGAACCGCGAACCAGGCGGCGCCAGCAGGCAACCGGCGCCGCTGCCGACTTCGTCTTCGTGGGGATCCCGGGGCCGCGTCTCGACGCCGCCACCGCCGCCCTGCTGGCCGCGTCGCGGCCGGGCGGCGTGGTGCTGTTCCGGCGCAACCTGACGACCCCGGCGCAGCTCTTCGCTCTCGTCTCCGAGTTGCGCCGGCTGCTGCCGGCGGCAGTGCTCGCCGTCGATGCCGAGGGCGGCCGGGTCGATCGCCTGAGCGGCTTGGTGGGGCCGGCGCCGGCGGCCTCGCTGCTGGCACGACGACCGCCGCCTTTGGCGCGGCAGGCGGGGCATTGGATCGCGCAGGCGCTGCGCCTGTTCGATCTCGATCTCGACTTCGCGCCGGTCGTCGACCTCGACCGCGGCGAGACCGGCAACGCCCTCGACGGTCGCTACCTCGGCAGCCGCGACGCGGCGGTGACCCAGCGCGCCCGCGCCTTCCTGCGCGGCCTCCACGGCGGCGGCGTCGGCGGCTGCCTCAAGCACTTCCCCGGCCTGGGCGCCGCCGAGGCCGACACTCACCACCGCACCGCCGTGGTGCGGCTGAGCGCCGCGGCGCTGGCGCTGCACCTGAAGCCCTATGCCGCGCTGCTGCCGCTGGCCGGCGCCGTCATGGTGTCCCATGCCGTCTACCCGGCGCTCGACCGCGAGGAGCGGCCCGCCAGCCTTTCGCCGCCGGTGATCGAGGGCCTGCTGCGCGGCAAGCTGGGCTTCGACGGCCTGGTGGTGAGCGACGACCTCGAGATGCAGGCGCTGGCCGACCGCGGGGACCTCCCGGCGCGCGCCGAGGCCGCCTTCGCGGCCGGCTGCGACCTGGTGCTGGCGTGCGCGACGACGGCGGCCCTGCCCGAGATCGTGGCGCGCCTCGGGCGGCCGCGCCACGCCGCCCGGCGCCGCGACGCGGGGCGGCGCCTGGCGGTGTGGCGGCAAAGGCTGCGCGCCCTGCGCTGGGCTGGCGACCTGCGGGACCTGCCGAGCCTGGCGGCCGGCGGCGGCGCGGCCGGCCTGGCCGGCCCGCCTCGCGATCCCGCCGAGCGCCGGGCGCGGCTGGGTGCCGTGCGCGACGGCCTGGCGGAGCTGCGGCGGCAGCTCGAGGCCTGACCGGAAAGGTGGCGGGGCTCGGCACTAGAAATCGGCGACCAGGGTCACCGGTCCGTCGTTGACCAGCGCGACCTCCATATGGGCGCGGAAGCGCCCGGTCGCCACCGCGCAGCCGCGCTCGCGCAGCGCCGCGACCAGCGCGTCCACCAGCGGTGCCGCCTGCTCGGGCGGCGCCGCCCGGTCGAACGACGGCCGGCGCCCGCGCGCCACCGAGCCGGCCAGGGTGAACTGCGAGACCACCAGGAAGGCGCCGCCGGCCGCCGCGGCGTCGAGGTTCATCTTGCCGGCCGCGTCGTCGAAGATCCGCAGGCCCGCCAGTTTCTCCGCCGCCGCCCTGGCGGCCGGCGGCGCGTCGCCATGCTCCACCCCGACCAGCACCAGCAGGCCCTTGCCGATGGCGCCGACGGTCTCGCCGGCGACCCGCACCGTCGCCGAGCTCACTCGCTGGATCACCAGGCGCATGCGCGTTTGCCGAGGGTTTTTCCGTCTAGCTGATTATGGGGTCGATCGATTGCGCCAGACGACCAAAGCCGATGTGGTACCGTACTCCATCCGAAACCTGAGGAGAACCGCGCATGTTGAACAAAGTCATGCTGATCGGCAATCTCGGCCGTGACCCGGAGGTGCGTTCGACGCCTTCCGGACAGCACGTCGCCAACTTCTCGCTGGCCACCAACCGGCGGTGGACGGACAAGAGCGGGCAGCGCCAGGAACAGACCGAGTGGCACAACATCGTGGTCTGGGGCAAGCAGGCGGAGATCGCCGGCCAGTATCTCACCAAGGGCAAGCAGATCTACCTCGAGGGCCGGCTGCAGACCCGCTCCTGGGACGACCGCCAGACCGGCGAGAAGAAGTACCGCACCGAGGTCGTCTGCGACCACTTCCAGATGCTCAGCCAGCGCGGCGGCTCCGAGATGGATGCCTCCGGCTCGGCGTCCGGCGGTCCCAGCTACGACGAGGGCCAGGGCGGCCCCGGCGCCCCCGAGGACGACGATATTCCGTTCTAGAGGGCAGTGACTCAAAAGGGCGAGGCAGGCAGGACCAGTCTCGGCTCCGTACCCACTGCGAGCCCGTTGGTCGCGGCCCTCAGGTCCGGCCGACCCCGCGCCTCGTCCTCTCCCATCGGCTCCATGGCGCCGCGCGGCATGAAGCAGAGGGCCAGCACCACCAGGGCGGCGACGGCCAGCACGCGCCGCCGGCGGTCGAGCGGCGTCGCCTCGTCGACCACCGGCGGGTGGTAGAGGCCCATGGCGAAGATCACCACGCACCACAGCACCCAGCCTCCCCACAGCACGCCGGCCAGCGCCAGCGCCAGCCACAGCGGCAGCGCCAGGCGCCGCTGCCAGCGGCCGGCCGCGGCATAGAGGACGTGGCCGCCGTCGAGCTGTCCGAGCGGCAGCAGGTTGATCGCCGTGGCCAGCAGGCCGAACCAGGCGGCCAGCGCAAACGGGTGCAGCCGCAGCACCATGCCGTCGGCGAGCGGGCCATGAAAGAGACGGGTGACCAGCGCCATCGCCAGGCACTGTCCGGGAACCAGGCGCGAGGCGCCGGCGGCGATCCGCAGCGCCTCCGGCTGCGACCTGGCGATGCCCCAGAACAGAAAAGGCAGCAGCGCCAGGAAACCGGCGAACGGTCCGGCGACGCCGACGTCGAAGAGCTCCCGCTTGCTGCGGATCGGCACCCGGATGCGGATGAACGCTCCGAGCGTTCCCAGCACTGCCGGCAAGGGCAGGAAATACGGCAGCGTCGACGGCAGGTGGTAGCGCCGGCAGGCCAGGTAGTGCCCCATCTCGTGCACCAGGAGGATGAACAGCACCGGCAGCGAGAAGGCCAGGCCCAGCCTCAGCAGCGACGGATCGCTCCACACCCGGGCCACCAACCGCGGGGTGATCAGCGGATAGACGTCGGCGGGCAGCCCGTCGCGGCTCCAGGCGCAGAGCACCGGACCGAGCGTCGTGGTGGTGAAGAAGGTCAGCCCGAACAGCAGCAGCGCCAGGCCGTATCGGGGAGGTCCCGGAAGGGCCATGCGCAGCCGCACCGGCCGCGCCGCCCAGGCTGGCGGCCGCCACGGCGGCGGCACCTGGCCCGGCGGTGTCCACGGGGAGGGCGGCGGGCCCGGCCAGGTCGGTTCTACGTCTTTCGGTTCAGAGATTCTTGAGGTCCTTGCCCGGTTTGAAACGTACCGTCTTGCCGGGCGAGATCGCCACCTCGACGCCGGTCTTCGGGTTGCGGCCGACGCCCTTCTTGCGGTCGCGGACCTGGAAGACGCCGAAGCCTCGGAGCTCGATGCGCTTGCCGACGCAGAGGGCGCTCTTCATCGCCTCGATGATGGTGTCGACCGCCTGGGCGGCTTTGACCCTGGGCACCTCGGTGCTCTCCGCCACGCGGTCGACAATGTCAGACTTGATCATTTGGGCTCCGGGACGGTGCCGAGTCTAACAACCGGTCCGACGGGGTGTCAACCGAGCCAAACCTTTGTCACGACTGAGCGTAGCCGCGTTTTTTGCTGAGGATGCAGCGCTCGAACGCGGCGGCGGTCGCCGTGGTCAGGCGCTGCATCAGCTCGAGATCGATCCCCCCCAGACCGCGGCTGCCGCCATCCATGTAGAGGACGGTGACCATGCGGTCCCTGAGTCGCACCGGCAGCATCACGCAGTCGCGCGCCAGCCCGCCGCCCCAGCACAGGGCCAGCTCGCGGTGACTCGCCATCGGCGGCAGCGGACCGATGTGAATGCCGCTGCCCTGGCGCAGGTTGAGGAACACCGAAGGCTCTTCGAAGCTTATCGCGTAGCGGCCGAACGCCTCCTGGTCGATGCCCTCGCCTTGCGCCATCCAGGCCGTGACCTGGACGCGGGAGGTCTGGAAGAGCGCCACCCGGCGGAAGCTGCGTGACAGGAACCCGAGCACGATGCGCCCCACCTCCTCGCGATCGCTGGTGGCGCCGAGGGCCAGCTCCACCTCGTCGAGACTGGCCGGTGCTTCGCGTGGCGAGGTCTCGGCCGGCGAGGCCGTCGTGGCGGCCGGCGAGGCCGTCGTGGCGGCGGGCGAGGCCGTTGTGGCGGCGGGCGAGGCCGCGGTGGCGGGCAGCCCGGGCGCCGCGGCGAGCTGGTCGTCGCCCAGGCCGAGCTCGGCGCGCTCCGCCGGGCTGAGAGCGACCCGCTCGTGCCGCACCTCGACCGGCGCGGATCGGGCCGGAAGCGGCGGTCCGAGGGCCAGCGTCGCTTCGAGATCCGGCGCCGGCGCGACGCCGCCCGCCGCCGGAGCGGCCGCGGCTCCCGCGGCCGCGGCTGCCAGCGGTAGGGCGCCCGCCAGTGTGGCCGCCGGCGATGGGGCGCCCGCCTTCGCAGCTGCCGCCGGCGGCGCGCCTGCGGTCGCGCCGGCGGAGCGCGAAGTGGGCGGCTGCGGCGCCGGTGGCTGGTAGGGGAGCGCGGTCGCCGGCCCGGCCGGTGGCGATGCGGCGAGCCCGGCCGGTGGCCCTGCCGACGGCCTGGCCGGTGTGGCCCGCGGCGCCGCCGCGGACGGGACCGCCGGTAGGGCCGCCGCCGCCGAGTCCAAACCTTGCTGCGGCGTCCGCCGGCGCCGTGCCGCCTCGTCCCTGAGATCCAGCTCCGCGAGCGGCGGCAGCTCTTGCTCGACGCCGCCCATGCCGGCGCCGAAGCCGCCGCCGGCCGCGCCCGAGAGGTCTGCCCGGAGCCCGGGCATCTCGGCCGGCTCGCCGGCGTCGCCGGCAGGCGCCCGGGCTGCCGTCGCGGCCGGCGGCGGCGGCGTCGGTGCCTCGGCGCCGCGCGACCGGAACAGCGACCGGCGCCGCGGTGTCGGCGGCAGCGCCGGCTCGGGCAGCGGCGACGGCTGCATCCGCGGCGGCCCCGACAGCAGGTCCTCCGGCCCCAGGGAGCTCAGCACCTCGCCGCCGCCGGGCCGAGCCTGAGGCGCGGCGCCCCCGGCGCTGAGGCTGCCGGCTGCCGCCGCTGCCGACGCCGCCCATGCCGCCGGCGCCCGCGGCGGCCGCCCGGCCCGGCCCGGCGGCGGCAGCGGCATGGCGGCAGTCCCGCCGGCCGGACCTGCCGGCACGCCCGCCGCGCCCGCTTCCTTGGCGCCCCACAGGTAGCGGGCGCGGTTGAGGCGATCGACCAGCAGGCTGTAGCGCGACGGGCACTCCTCGCGGTAGTAGCGCTGCAGCGCCTCGAAGACGCGCAGCTCGTGCAGCACGTGCACCTTGACCCGGCGGCCGCAGGCGAAGGCGATCTCGTCCTGACAGACCAGGTTGCGGGGATCCTGCATGGCGACGTCGAGCCGCCCGCCCGCCGCCCGGAAGGGAATGGCGCGGCAGCGCCGGGCAAGCTTCTCGGGGATCAGCCGCAGCACCTCGTCCGGAATGCCGCGCAGATCCTCGATGGCTGCGGCCGGCACTCCCAGCTG
>DATGHG010000444.1:0-16736 GCA_035308185.1 Thermoanaerobaculia bacterium
CTGCCCGCTGCTTTCCGCGCGCCTGGCCGGTCTCGATCGCACGCTGCCGCCCGCCGGCATCCGGCTGGTCTCCTTCACCGTCGATCCGGTCCACGACACGCCGGCGGTGCTGGAGCGCTACGCGCGCTCCTTTGCCGCCAGCCGGCGCTGGCTCTTCCTGACCGGCGGCCAGGAGCAGATCCGGAACCTGTCGCGGCAAGCCTTCAAGCTGGCGCTCGAGCCGGGGACGGGCGGCGGCGCCAGCAACGCCAGCGGCGGCGCCGCGGCCGGCGCCGCCGCCGAAGCCATCATGCACAGCACGCGCTTCGCCCTGGTCGACACCGACGGCGAGATTCGCGGCACCTATCAGGCGCTGGACCCGGAGGCGCTGCGCCGCCTCGCGGCCGACGCCCGAGCGCTGGCCGGCGCGCGCTGAGGTCCGTACCCGGGCGAGGCCGCGAGCGGTCGCCTCGCCGAGCTATCGCTGCGGGGAGACCGAGGCCACCGTCCGTGCATCGCCGCCATGCACCGCCGACGGTGCATAGCTGTCCGCGCGCGATGGAGCGCGACCGGCGATACGACATAGAATCCGCCCATGCTCCGCATCCATGACCTGCCGGCCGTCAACGCCACGCTCAATGCGCTGTCGGCACTGCTCCTGCTGACAGGCTTCGTGCTGATCCGCAACCGGCGACGGGTGGCGCACCGCAACGTGATGCTGGCGGCACTGGTTTGTTCGACGCTGTTTCTGACCTCGTACCTGATCTATCACGCGCATGTTGGATCGGTACATTTTCCCGGCACCGGCGCGGCGCGCGCTCTTTACTTTACAATCCTGATAAGTCACACTTTGCTCGCCGCCGCGGTACCAGTGCTAGCGGCCATTACCGTGGTGCGCGCGTTCCGCGAGCGCTTCCAGCGCCACCGTCAGATCGCCCGTTGGACCCTGCCGATCTGGCTCTACGTCTCGGTGACGGGGGTGGTGGTCTACTGGATGCTCTACCAAATGCACTGGTAAGCGCGGGCTGAGCAACTTCGGAGGTCCCGACATGCGCACGCCAATCTTCCAGCTCGATTCCTTCACCACCCGCAGGTTCTCGGGCAACCCGGCCGCCGTGATGCCGATGGCCGGCTTCCCGCCGGATGTAACGATGCAATCGATCGCCGCCGAGAACAACCTGGCCGAGACGGCATTCCTGGTTCCGGACGGCGGCGACTATCGCATACGCTGGTTCACCCCCGCCACCGAGGTGCCGCTCTGCGGCCATGCGACGCTGGCCAGCGCCGCGGTGGTCATGGAGCGTCTGCAACCGCGGCGCACGCGGGTGGTGTTCCATTCCGCGAGCGGCCCGCTGACGGTCCAACGCAAGGATACGGCCTACGTCATGGACTTCCCGGGCAGGCCTGTCGAGCCGGTTCGCCCGCCGGCCGCGCTCGCCGGCGCGCTCGGCGTCGAACCCGTCGAGGTGCATGCCGACGCGTTCAATTACACCGCCGTGTTCGCGAACGCGCGGACCGTGCGCGAGCTTGCCCCCGACTTCGCCGCGATCGCTCGGCTGGACCGTGGCGGGGTCATCGTGACCGCGCCCGGCGACGGTGTCTACGATTTCGTCAGCCGCTATTTTGCGCCTGCCAAGGGAATCGACGAGGATCCGGTGACCGGCGGCGCCCACTGCATGCTGGCCCTCTATTGGGCCAAGCGGCTGGGCAAGCGGGAGCTGCGCGCCTGGCAGGCGTCGCCGCGAGGCGGCGAGGTGCTGTGCCGGCTGGCGGGCGCCGATCGCGTCGAGCTGGAAGGCTCCTGTGTCTTCTACCTCGAAGGCGAAGTGGAAATCTGAGACATTGCCGTCCGTCAAGGGCTCGCCAGGATGCGGCGGAGATAATCGATCTGACCGCGATGCCAATTCAGGTGCCCATAGAGGTGCATCAGGAACTCCTGGACCGACATGGGCGTATTCAGCACCACCTCGGGATACTCGGCCTCCAGCCGGTCCTGAGAAAGGCTTTCGACGATCGGCGGGATCGCCGTGCTCACGTCTGCAAGGCGGGAGACGAGCTCCGCTCGCGGCAGTCCGGTCAGCGTGAACTCCAGCGGACGGTTCCGGTCATAGGGCAGGCCGCCGAGTTGGCGCCCGATGTACTCCCGCAGGTTGCCTTCGATATGGAGCGCCAGGTTGCCGGCGGAGTTGGTGACTCCGGGAGGCGTCGCCCAGACCGCCTCGCCGTCGGGAAAACCTGCGAGCTGCTGCACGAGTCGTGAGAGGTCCCGCCGGAACAGCGCCGCCAGGCTCTTGCCGGTCGTCATCGGTGGTTCACCGCCGGGCGTCCGAACCGCTCTGCATTCCGCGCCCTGGCCTTGGCCGCCTCCACGGCCCGGTCGCGAGCGGGGGTGCCGGTCACCAGCGAGTCGATGAGCCGCCGGGAAACCTGGAACACTTCCTCCACCGCGCGCTGGAACGCCGCCTCGTTCGCCTTCGATGGCGCGGTGAAGCCGCTTAGCTTGCGCACGAACTGTAGCGACGCGTCACGGATCTCCGCGTCGGTGGCCGGCGGCTCGAAATTGAACAGCGTTCGGATGTTCCTGCACATGGTCCTGTCGCCTCGCTTCCTATCGCCGGCACCCCCCGGCAACAGGAAGAGGATAGCGCGGGCCGAGAGCCCGGCAAACCGGTCGCTCGCGAGACGGGGCCGCGGTATACCCGCGCCGCGCCCGATGCGATACCCTCGCCGGCGACCAGGAGGGCGATCATGTCCAGATCGAGTCCCAGACCGATATCGGCGGCGCTCCTGACGGCGGCAGTCCTGGCGGTCGGCGCTGCCCGCGTCGCCGGCGCCGGCGATGCGGCCGCCGCGCCGCGGGCGCGGACGTTCGAGCTGACCTACGAGGCGGTGGTGCGCGACCTTCCCGCCGGAGCGGCGCGAGTCGAGATCTGGGTCCCCTACCCGACCAGCGATGCCAACCAGCAGGTGGAGGTGGCCGGCGTCGCCGCTCCTTACCCGACCGAGGTCCGCAGGGAGCCGCTGCTCGGCAACAGCGTGCTCCACCTCGCGGCCGAGCATCCCGACCGCTCGGCGATCACCGTGGCGATGACGGCGCGGGTGACCCGCACCGAGTGGGTGAGCCGGCCTTTCGCCGCGGCGCAGGCGCACTGGCAGGGGCCGCTGCAACCGGCGGTGGCGCACTGGCTGCGGCCCGACCGCCTGGTGCCCAACGACGAGCGCATCCGCACCCTGGCGCAGAGCGTGACGGCGGGCAAGCGCACCGACCTCGAGAAGGCGCGGGCGATCTACGACTACGTGGTGGCGACGATGAGCTACGACAAGCAGGGCACCGGCTGGGGCCAGGGCGACATCTACTGGGCCTGCGATGCGAAGCGCGGCAATTGCACCGACTTCCATGCGCTGTTCACCGGTCTGGCCAGGGCGGTGGGGATCCCGGCGAAGTTCGAGATCGGCTTCCCCATCCCGCCGGACCGCGGCGCGGGCAAGATCGCCGGCTATCACTGCTGGTCGGAGTTCTACCTCGCCGGCCACGGCTGGGTACCGGTGGACGCCTCCGAGGCGCGCAAGCATCCGGAGAAGAAGGACTATTTCTTCGGCGCCCTGGACGAGGACCGGGTGCAGTTCTCGGCCGGGCGCGACCTGGTGCTCGCGCCGCCGCAGCAGGGGGCGCCGCTCAACTACTTCGTCTATCCCTACGTCGAGGTGGACGGCAAGCCGCACCAGGCGGTCGAGCTGACCTTCGCCTATCGCGACCTGCCGGGGGTATCGACGGCGGCGGCGGGCGCGCGCCGGCGCTGAGAGTCGGACGCAGGACCGGTCGCAGAGCTCAATCTCGGTCCGGGCCTTCCGGAGAGGTTGAGCTGGCGGCGAGGCGCTGCAGGATGAAGTAGCGGTTCAGGTGACCGGCGCACCCGTCAGCGGTGAACACGGCCGTCCATGCCAGGGGAAGCTCGCTCATGAGCAGCGCCTCCTCGGCAAGATCGATCAGATGGCAGTAGCGCGGCGCCTGGCCCGCCCTGGCCACGAGGTGATCGCCCGGTTCGAGCTGGGAGAGATCGATGGCCTTGGGATGTGCCCGGTTGTAGTCCTCCCAGGACAAGAGCCGCTCGCGGAAGCGCTCCTGCGAGGTGATGCGCCAGGTCGATGCCGCGACGGCGCCGTGCGGCGAGGTGGCCCGGCAGAGCGTTTCGAGCAGCAGCCGGCGCCGGGCGTAACCGGGCAGGTGATGGAGCACCCCGAAGGCAGTGATCAGATCGAACTGGACGCCGGCCACCGCCGGCGGCAAACCGCCGTCGACCATGTCCCAGACGGCGCAGCGGCTCCCTGCAAGGCCGCGCACTCTCTCCTGAGCCCGTGCGATCAGTGCCGGACTGCTATCGAACCCGAAATAGGTGAACGGCTGCCGCAGCGAGCGCTGCAGGCAGCGGACCAGGCGGCCGTTGCCGCACCCCACGTCGAGGACGGAGACGACCGGACGACCGGCGAAGGCCGGGGCGACGAGGTCGAGCACCCGGTTCCATCCGGGCCAGGCCAGCTCTCGGGTGGCGCCGAACCCCAAGGCCGAGCCGTCGTAAAAGCCGCGGGTGATGCCGGTGAGCTCGCGAACCGTCTCCGGATCCACTGTCAGGACTCGGGGCGGATGTGTCGTTCATAGGCGTCGGCGCTCATCAACCGGTCGAGATCCTCCTGCCGGGAAGGGCGGAGCTTGATCATCCAGCCCTTGCCGTGGGGATCTTCGTTGAGAAACGCCGGCCAGCTCTTGAGCTCTTCGTTGACCTCCAGGACCTCGCCGCCGATCGGCGTGTAGAGCTCGGCGACGGCCTTGATCGACTCGACGCTGCCGATCACGTCGCCGGCACCAAGGCGCGCTCCGACCTCCGGCAGCTCCACGAAGACGATCTCCTCGAGCTCGCTCTGGGCAAACTCCGTGATGCCGACGGTGCACACGTCGCCGGTGACGGCGACCCACTCATGTCCCGAGTGGTACAGGAAATCTCGCGGATACACGCCCGATGCCGTCACCGCAGCACCAGCCGCTACCGCGGCGCCCCGAGGCTCTCGACGAATTTTTCATCCTCGAGCAGCGGCGACCAGTGGACGCTGGCGATCGGGCGCTCGACGGTCTGCTCGCTCGCCACCTGATACTGGTCCGGCGGATCGGAGCGCAGGACGAAAACGCCCGCTTGCACCGTGTGATGGCGTTGCTCCCGATACGCCAGAGCGCGCTCTTGATCAGGGAACTTGTAAATCAGGAAGCGGTCGCCCTGGATCTCGGCGGAGCAACCGCTGACGGCGGTGGCGCGCAGCCACTGGCGCAGCATCGGCTTGACGCGCCGGACAGCGTAACCAGCCCGTTCCACGCCGGCGAGGAGATCGGCGAAGGTCGGAGTCCCGCCGGCGGCGGGGGGAGCGGGCGCCGCCGCCAGCGCCTGCTTGAATTTCGGGTCGCCGAGCACTGGCGACCAGTGGATCTCGTCCTCGGCCAGCCGGACGAGCGATGCGGCGTCCGCGTACTGCCGATCAGGGAAAGACTCGAGCACGACAGGGCCGGCCACGGCGGCGTGCCGCCGCAGGTCGCTGCTCGTCTCGCCAGGAAAGAAGCTGATCATGAGGTCGCGCGGGATGAGCAGGCGCGAGGCGGCGTAGTCGCTGGCATCGCCCGCCGTCGCGAAATGCAGGGCGTGGAAGGGGTCGCCGCCGATGCGCGTCACCAGCCCACGCGACACGCCGGGAGGCAGTGAGCTCGGCAGCAGCTCACCTTGCACCGCGACCTCGAAACCGGCCGCGCGCAGGGCGGTGAACAAGGGTTCGAAGTGCCCCGGGTCGACGCGAATCCGCGCCGGAGCGCTGCTCTTGTAGACCTTGGTATCAGGATAAAAGCCCGACCACGCGGGCCATTTGACGGACACGAAATCAAGGGGCTGCAGGGACTTTCCAGCGTGCCGACCGGCGACGGCGCGGCCCTCGACGGTCCACAGGCTACCGCTGCCGGTGTCCCTGAACCCTTGCTCGGCGACCTCGAACTCGAGCACCTCGCCATCGAGCTGGCGCCGGAAGGCTCCCATCCAGGCGCTGGCGGGCGAACGCGACCAGACCACGATCGGCTCGTCCTCGAGGCGCTCGTGGATCAGGCAACCCAGACGGTGGATCTCGGTCAAGGGAAACGCGATCGAGCCGCGCGGCCGCGCGATTCCCAGGACGAGCTCGCTCGCGGGCAGGCGGTCGTCGGAGCGCTCCGCGAGCATGGTTGCCGCCGCATGGGGATGGGAGCCGAGGCCGGCAAAGTCGAACCAGGAGCCGTGACCGTGCCGGCCGTCGGTATGACGCGGCTGCGGGATCCACTGCAGGACATCGGAGTCCGGGTGCTCCTCGAGCCATTCGCTGAGCTGGCACAAAAAGGCAGGGATGCGCGGCAGGGCCTCGCCGCGCAAGGGCCCGTAGAGCGCTACCCCGTTGTAGCAGGACCAGAGATTGCCGGTCTCGCGATCTTTCATGATCATGGAGCCGTTGTACAGGCCCATGATGTCGAACGAGAACTGCGCGCTTCCCGCGACCGGGACGAAACTCGCCCCGCAGCTGCAAGCGTCTCAGGTGTCGATGAGCAGGCGCTCCCCGTCCTGCCACCTGTCGTTCACGATGTGGTAGTGCCTGGCCACCCAGGTGGGCAGGGCGCGGGCGTGCCCGCGGTGAAAGACGCCCACGATCTCGTCGTCGGGCCGGCTCTGCAGATCCGCCGACGCCGGCAGGTAGCTGGGATCGTCCAGCGCGGGGAAAGCCTTGGCCAGCCCGGAGCTGCCCGACAGTTTGCCCGGCTGGAAGGAATCTCCCGCTGCTACAGGTCGCTCGTGCATAGCTTCCTCCTTCGACGCCGACGCTTTCGCCCTGGCGCAAATCCTTCAGCGACGGGATTGTCGCGCCGCCTTGCCGGCTCCGTTCTCGTCGCCCAGGCAATCCTTGCCGACGAATTTCCAGGTCATGGTGGTGCCCTGGACCTGCACGGGCATCGAGAACGAGCCCGGGCAGCTTGGGGTCGTTTGCTGGGCCGTCAGCTCGGCCTGATGGGGGGAGGCGGTACCAAACATCACGCCCTGGGCTCCGTTGGCGGAGAGGTAGGTGCCGGTGACGGTCGCCCCCAGCTGCTGGAAGATCAGCGAGACGCTGGTTGGAGCAACCAGGTTCGAGGAATAGGTGCCCGCCCAGGTGCCGCGAAGGTCGGCAACGCCGACAGCCGCCTTGGGGGGCGTGGGGAATCTCTGCTGGGCACTCTGGGGGGCAGGATCGCCGATGGACGCTCCCGCGTAGAACAGGCCGCCGGCGAGCAAAGCTGACGACGCCAGGGTCCATCGCTTCATCGCCGTCTCCCTCCTGATGGCTGGTCAGTCGATCTTGATGGCTTGCCAATAAATCTTGCGCTGATGCTACTGACTGTAAGGTTCGCTGTCAAGAGATTGCGGCAAGAACGGATTGCGGCAAGAGCGGAGTCGATCCCGAGACCTCCACGCCGCCGGCTCGGGGCTCGGCGCTGACGCGATACGAGAACGCCCGCGGCCGTCAGGATGGGCACGGCTCCACCGACGCCGACGCCCGCGCCGTAGGCTCTTGGCTGCCTGCCGGCGGGCGGCGGCCGGTCAAGCCGCTGGCGTCAGGTGGGACCGGTAGGGGCAGGCGCGGCGGCGGCTGGCGGCGCGGCGGCCGGCGGCAGGGCCTCCTCGCCGAAGAGACCCGGCTGCTCGGGCGCGGCGGCCTCCGGCGGACCGGCGCCTTCGAGAGCTTCGGGCGGCGGCGGCCCGTCCGGCGCCGGCAGGTAGAGGTAGCGCGCCATACCGCGGTGGTAGAGCATGCCCGGCGAGGTCTCGCGGGCGATGCGCAGCTGGTTGAGCTTGGCGTCGAGATCGTCGATGAAGTGCAGCGCCACCGCCTCGAGCGTCATCGGCTCCACCGGCGAGCTGAACTCCTTCTTGCCCTGGTGCGAGAGCACCAGGTGCTCGAGCAGCAGCCGCAGGTCTTCGGGGAAGTCGGGGATGGCGGCGCAGCGCTCGCGCAGCAGGTCGCGGCCGAGCACCACGTGCCCGATCAACCGCCCTTCGAGCGTGTAGTCGTTGGCGGGCATCGCCCCCAGCTCGCGGAGCTTGCCGAGGTCGTGGAAGAGCACGCCCAGCAGCATCAGGTCGCGGTCCAGGTCGCGGTAGTGGTTGCAGACCGCCGCCGCCATCTCGGCCATCGAGACCACGTGCTCCAGCAAACCGCCGCGGTAGGCGTGATGAATCGATTTGGCGGCCGGATGCTCGCGCAGCTCCGTCCCGTAGGCGGCCAACGTCTCGGCGGCCAGCCGGCGCAGCGCCGGGCGCTCCACCTCGGTTTCGAGCAGCGTGCGGAGTCTCATCCACAGATCGTCGATGTCCTCGCGCGTGGACGGGACGAGCAGCGCTTCGTCGAAGCCGAGGCGGCGATCGTCGTCGGTCGCCTCGCGGCAGTCGTCGATGGTGAGCTGCAGCTGGTCGCGATAGCTCTTGACCGTGCCGCGGAAGGCGATGAAGCGGTGCAGATCGAACTGGCCGTTCAGGGCCGGGCTGTCGGCCCACACCTTGGCGACGATCGAAGCGCTGGCGTCGGCGAGCTCCATGTCGAGATAGCTCTTGCCGTTGCGGTCCTGGCGCAGCTCCTTCTTGGTGAGCAGCGCGTAGCCCTGGACCGAATCCCCGGCTTCCCAGGTGCGGATCGGGGCGTTTCGTTGATGTCGCGGCATGACGTCTCGATCCCATACTACCGCTTGCCACGCCGGCGCCAAAGCCGCGCCGCCGATCCTGCCGCGCCGCCGTTCCCGTGCCGCCGCTCCTGCCGCGCCGCCTTGCCAGTCACGCCGCCGCCGGCGTGGCACCCGCCATGCAATACTCGCGGCCGTGAGATCACGATCGAAGTCCGCCCTGCCGCTGCTCGCGGCGCTCCTGCTCCTTCCCTCTCCGGCCTTGCCGGCGCGCCGGCCGAGCGGCACCGCGCTTGCCCTGTCGCCGGCCGTGCAGCCGGTTCCCGCGCAGCCGGCGGTTGCGGCATTGCCCGCCGGTGCGCCTGCCGCCCCCGCCGGGCAGCCGCCCGCGGTGGTGCCACCCCCCCCGCCGCCGCCGGAGGATCCGGTGCAGTGGCCGGAGCCGCAGCGCGCCTTCTTCCAGGACGGCCCGCAGCTGCTGCTGACCGACTTCCAGCGCACCGCCCTCCTCCACATGGACGTCGGCGCGCGGCAGCGCTGGATCGACGAGTTCCTGTCGCGCGCCCCGAACGGCACCACGCCGGCGAGCGCGCTGCGGGAAGCCATCGAGCGCCGCCAGCGCCTCGCCGCCGCCAAGTTCGTGTCGCCCGCCGACGTGCGGGCGCAGCTGCTGTTTCTCGACGGCACGCCGGCCGAGCGCACGATCCTCGATTGCGGCACCACCTTCAAGCCCATCGAGGTGTGGACCTACAAGAGCGGCACCGAAGCGGCAAGCCGCTCCGGCAGCATCGTGGTCTACCGGCCCGAGCCCGACGAACCCTTCCGCGCCTGGACGGAGCCGGACGGCAAGCGCGTCCTCTACGAAGGCGAGATGGAGAACTGGCTCGAGCAGTGGGAGGAGCATCACGGCATCGGCGGCGGCAAACGCTTCGACCTGCGGCTGTGCAAGCAGGCGACGCTGATCGACAAGGTCACCGGCATCGGCGGCCTCAACGGCGGCCGCGGCGGCGAGGGCTCCGAGAAGGTCCGCCACGCCTATGCCCAGCGCCCGGACGGCGACGACGGCGAGAAGCTGCTCGACCCGCCCGGCGACCTCGCACGCTGGGCGAGGCAGGCGGCCGCCACGCCGGGCGCCAACCAGCAGGCGCTGCTGGCGGTGCCCAGGCTCGAGCTGCAATTCCCCGAGTGGGAGGGCCAGCGCATCGTCATCAGGGCGATCGCGCAGGTGATCGCCAACGGCCGGATCGTCGAGCAGGGCCCCGGCGCCGAGAGCGAGCCCGCCCCCGGCGGCGGCGCGACGCCGAAGGCGCCGGCACCCCAGGGCACCAAGGGTGCGACGGCCTCGCCAGCTTCGCCGGGCGCCGGCAGCGCCGAGCCCGCGGCCACCCCAACTGCCACCCCTGAGGCCAACGCCGCCGCCACCAAGCAGGTGGTCGGCATCACCGTCGAGGGCGCGGTCGAGAACGCCGGGCACATCTTCGAGAGCTTCCGCTTCCGCTATCGCCTGCAGCCACCCGCCGCCGGCCAGCCGGTGACCATCGCGCTCGACTGTCCCCTGCGGCCCCGGCGGCCTTTCGTCCTTCGCCTGAAGATCAGGGACGACGGCAACGGTGCGGAAGCGCACGTGGCCCGCGGCTTCGTCGTGCCGGCGCAGCCGATCACGCCGCCGCCGGCGGCGGTGGTGGCCAGCCTGCCGGAGGGCCAGGAAGCGCAGCGCCAGCGCCTCGCCGGCCAGCAGCTTGAGAAGCTGCCGCCTGACACCGTGGCGCTGGAACCGCCCGAAGACGACGTGGTGTTCGGGCTCTGGCGGGCGCAGGCGCTGGTCACCGGCACGCGGATCACCAAGGTGGTGTTCTCGGTCGACAACAAGCCGCAGTACGCGCGCAACACTCCGCCCTACAGCGTCGAGCTGCGCCTCAAGCGGCTGCCGACCGAGCAGGTGGTCAACGCCGACGGCTACGACATCCACGGCAAGTTGATCGCCTCCGACCGCCTGGTGCTGAACCAGCCGCGCGGCGGTCTGGCGGTGGCCATCCAGCAGCCGGCCCGCGGTTCGCGGGCGGTCGGCAAGACCGCGGCGACCGTCGAGATCACGGTGCCGTCGGAGCGGCGCGTCGAGCTCGTCGAGTTCCGGCTCAACGACCAGCTGGTGGCCAAGGTCACCCAGCCGCCCTGGGCCGCGACCATCGACGTGCCGGCGGAGGGCGACACCGTCTACCTGACCGTCGCCGCCCAGCTCGACGACGGCACCAGGGCCGAGGACGTCCGCTTCCTGCGCTCGCCCGACTACGTCGAGAACCTGGCGGTCAACGTGGTCGAGCTCTACACCACGGTCCTCGACGGCGCCGGCCAGCTGGTGCGCGGCCTCACCGCCGGCGATTTCGAGGTGCTCGAGAGCGGTCAGCCGCAGAAGCTGGAGAAGTTCGAGCTGGTCGAGAACCTGCCGCTCACCCTGGGCATTCTCATCGACACCTCGGGCTCGATGGCCAGCTCGCTGGGCGAAGCGCAGCGCGCCGCCGGCGGCTTCCTCGAACGCATGGTGCGCCCCGGCGACCGCTGCTTCACCCTCACCTTCTCGGACCGCCCGGTGCTGCGCATGCCGCTCACCGACGATCCGCGGGCCGCCGCCCGCTCGCTCGAGAAGCTGCAGGCGGACGGCTCCACCTCGATCCACGACGCGCTGGTGCAGAGCCTGTTCTACTTTCGCGGCACCCGCGGCCAGCGCGCCCTGGTGCTGCTGTCGGACGGCGACGACAACACCAGCCAGCTCACCTACGACGAGGCGCTCGAATACGCCAAGCGCAGCGGCGTCGCGATCTACACCATCGGCCTCAACATCCCGCGGCACCAGGTCGGCATCCGCGGCAAGCTCAGCCGCCTGGGCGAGGCGACCGGTGGCAAGGTGTTCTACGTCAGCAAGGCGGCCGAGCTGGCCGGGGTCTATTCCGAGATCGAGCAGGAGCTGCGCAGCCGCTACCTGCTCGCCTTCCAGTCGGGAGTCGCGGCGGGCGCCGGCGGCTATCGCCAGATCGAGGTCAAGATGCGCCAGCCCAACCTCAAGGCGCGCACTGCCCGCGGGTATTATCCTTAGGGGGCGCCCCCTCACCCCCCTCTTCGGGGCAGTGCTGCTTAAACCGCCGGCACCGCGTCGGCCGCCGCGGCGGCGGCGTAGATCTCCTGCAGCGAGCCCACCGCCAGCCCGTCGCGGCGCAGGGCGGCGATGCCCTCGGCCGCGGCCATGGCGCCTGAAAGCGTGGTGATGCAGGGCACGTCGTAGCGCAGCGCGGTGCGGCGGATGACCGCGTCGTCCTCGTGCGACGCCCGCCCCAGCGGCGTGTTGACGACCAGCGCGATCTCGCCGTTGATCAGCTGGTCGCCGATGTGCGGGCGCGCCTCGTGCACCTTGAGCGCCAGCCGGACGGTGAGGCCGTGGGCGCGCAGGAAGGCGGCGGTGCCGGCGGTCGCCACCAGCTCGAAGCCCAGCTCCGCAAAGCGCCGGGCGACCGGCAGCAGCGCCGGCTTGTCCTGGTCGTGCACCGACAGGAACGTGGCGCCGGCCAGCGGCAGCTTGTGGCCGGCTCCCAGCCAGGCCTTGGCGAAGGCGTTGCCGAAAGCCGAGCTGGCGCCCATCACCTCGCCGGTGGACTTCATCTCCGGGCCCAGCACCGGATCGACGCCCGGGAAGCGGCGGAAGGGAAAGACGGGCGCCTTCACGAACACTCCCGGCACCCGCGGCTCGGCGACGAAACCGATGGCGGCCAGGCTCTCGCCCGCCATCACTCGCACCGCCACCGCCACCAGCGGCACGCCCACCGCCTTGGCGATGAACGGCACCGTGCGCGACGCCCGCGGGTTGACCTCCAGGACGTAGATGCGGCCGTCCTTCAGCGCGAACTGCACGTTCATCAGCCCGACGACGCCCAGGCGCAGCGCCAGCCGGCGCGCGATGCCGCGCATCGCGTCCTGATCGGCTGCCGAGATCTTGTAGGGAGGCAGCACCGCCGCCGAGTCGCCGGAGTGGATGCCCGCCTCCTCGATGTGCTGGAGGATGCCGGCCACCACCGCCTGCTCGCGGTCGGCGATCATGTCGAGGTCCACCTCGAAGGCGTCCTCGAGGAAGCGGTCCAGCAGCACCGGATGGCCCGGCGAGACCTCGGCCGCCTCGCGCATGTAGTGCTCGAGCGTCGGCGTGTCGTAGCAGATCGCCATGGCGCGGCCGCCCAGCACGTAGCTCGGCCGCACCAGCACCGGAAAGCCGATGCGGCGCGCCACCTCGATCGCTTCCGGCAGCGAGGAGGCGGTGCCGTTCTCGGGCTGCAGGATGCCCTCCTCGGCAAGCAGCCGGCCAAAGCGCTGCCGGTCCTCGGCGAGGTCGATGGCCTCCGGCGGGGTGCCCCAGAGCGGCGCGCCGGCGGCCTCCAGGCCGTGAGCCAGCTTGAGCGGCGTTTGACCGCCCAGCTGGATGATGACGCCGCGCGGCTGCTCGCGCTCGATCACCGCCAGCACGTGCTCGAGCGTCAACGGCTCGAAGTAGAGGCGATCGGAGGTGTCGTAATCGGTCGACACCGTCTCCGGGTTGCAGTTGACCATCACCGTCTCGTAGCCGGCCTGGCGCAGGGCCAGGGCGGCGTGGACGCAGCAGTAGTCGAACTCGATCCCCTGGCCGATGCGGTTGGGTCCGGAGCCCAGGATCACCACCTTGTCGCGGGAGCTGGGCTCGCTCTCGTCGTCGGCGGGATCGCCGAAGGTGGAGTACAGGTAGGGGGTCGTGGCGGGGAACTCCGCGGCGCAGGTGTCGACCCGGCGGTAGATGCGGTGCACTCCGCGGCTGGCCCGCGCCTCCGCCACCGCCGGCTCGTCGGCATGCAGCAGGCCGGCGAGCCGGGCGTCGGTCAGCCCGAGGCTCTTGGCGCGGCGCAGCAGCGGCGTCGGCACCGAGGCGAGGTCCCAGCAGGCGACCTCGGCCTCCAGCTCGACGATGGCGGCGATCTCGCGCAGGAACCAGGGGTCGATGTGCGACACCAGCGCCACCTCCTCCGGGCTCCACCCCTGGCGCAGGGCGGCGAACACCGCGAACAGCCGCTCCCAGTTGGGGACCGCCAGGCGTTGGCGCAGGCGCACCGGGTCCCCCATGCGCCGCTCGCGCGCCGCCAGGCTGCCGTCCAGCTCGAGCGACGAGAGGCCTTTCATCAGCGCCTCGCCGAAGGTGGCGCCGATGGCCATCACCTCGCCCACCGACTTCATCGCCGTGCCCAGGGTGGTCGGCGTGTCGGGAAACTTCTCGAACGCCCAGCGCGGGATCTTGACCACCGTGTAGTCGAGCGTCGGCTCGAAAGCGGCGTAGGTCTTGCCGGTGATGTCGTTGGCGACCTCGTCGAGGGTGTAGCCGACCGCCAGCAGCGCCGCGATCTTGGCGATCGGGAAGCCGGTCGCCTTCGACGCCAGGGCGGAGCTGCGCGACACTCGCGGGTTCATCTCGATCACCAGCCGCCTGCCGGACGCGGGATCGACGGCGAACTGGATGTTGGAGCCGCCGGTCGCCACGCCGATCCGCCGGATCACCTTGAAGGCGTCGTCGCGCATCTCCTGGTATTCGCGGTCGGAGAGCGTCTGCTGCGGCGCGACGGTGATCGAGTCGCCGGTGTGCACCCCCATCGCGTCGACGTTCTCCACCGAGCAGACGACGATGGCATTGTCGGCGGTGTCGCGCATCACCTCCAGCTCGAACTCCTTCCAGCCGAGCACCGACTGCTCGACCAGCACGCTGCCTGCCGGGCTGGCCGCGATCGCCGTCGCCACCACCTCGTCGAGCTCGTCGCGGTTGTAGGCGGTGCCGCCGCCCTCGCCACCGAGGGTGAAGCTGGGCCGCACGATCAGCGGATAGCCGAGGCCGGCGGCGATCTGCCGCGCCTCCTCGAGGCTGGTGGCGTAACCGCTGCGCGGCACCTCGAGCCCCACCTCCTCCATCGCCTGCTTGAACAGCTGGCGGTCCTCGCCCAGGCGCAGCGCCGCGATCCCGGCCCCCAGCACCTCGACGCCGAGGCGTTCGAGCGTGCCGCGCTCGGCCAGGGCGATGGCGAGGTTGATGGCGGTCTGGCCGCCGACGGTGGGCAGCAGCGCATCCGGCCGCTCGCGCTCCATGATCTTCTCCACCACCTCGGGCACCAGCGGCTCGACGTAGGTGGCGTCGGAGAGGTCGGGGTCGGTCATGATGGTGGCCGGGTTGGAGTTCACCAGCACCACCCGGTAGCCCTCGCGGCGCAGCGCCCGGCAGGCCTGGGTGCCGGAATAGTCGAACTCGCAGGCCTGGCCGATGACGATGGGCCCCGAGCCGAGCACGAGGATGGAGCGCAGGTCGTGGCGTCTGGGCATGGCGCCCGACAGTGTAGCCGAAGCGTTGGGTGCTTCGCCCTGTGGGTTGGCAGCATTGGGAGCTCCCAGCGAGGCCTTCGCCGACCAGCAGTGGCCTTGGGCCGGAGCATCCGGGGTGCTCTATACTGAATGCGAGGGAGGGGGAGGAGCTGGAACCGGGTTTGGAGTCCGATCCCACCAGACCTTGAGAAGGGTACTGCTCTAGGTTTGGAGCCTCGAGCAGGAGGTGCGCCATCTCTTGAATCTGGCTGTCCTCCTCCCTCCATCGCCAAAAAAGAACCAGCTGCCTCAGACCATTCCCTTAGAACGGGATATCGTCATCCACCCCCAGCTGAGCGCGGATTCTGGTCCATTCCTCTGATGTCGGCCGACTATGGATCGGATTACCGCATCTGATACAAAACTGGGGACCTCTTTCTTCAAGGATCTTCCCGCAGCCAGGGCACTCTTTAACGAGATCCTTTCCGCAGCTCGGACAAAAGTTGACTTCGTTCCACAGGGTCATTTGGTAGAACTGGCCCGAATCCCAAGAGACCGACGGTTCTCCTTCTTCCAGCTGTATTGTATTTCTTTTGCAAAAAGGATTAGAGCAAATGGCGTAGAAGCTCTCCATGGAAGACCAGTCCAAGAGCGTAGACACTTCTGCAATCTCTCGAACTGGAATGTCCAATACACGAGCAATTTTCGCAATGATTTGCAGGTTGGAAGAACCCTCACCATTCTCCACTCGAGAGATAGTTGCCTGGGAGAGACCCGCTAGCTGAGCAAGCTCTTCCTGACTCAGCTTTTTCTGCCTCCGACGGCTCGCGATGACGGAAACTTTGGGCTCCATTCAACTCAGGATATCCGGAATCTTCCACCGAGTCAAGAATATTCTCAGGCGGGGATGACGGGCCGGCTTTCCTAGGCATCTCAGCCGGGGCTCTCGCTGGCATAGGGGAAGCTGAGGTGGCCGCCGCCGCATTGTCTTCGAGGGTCTCTACGGCTAGGAGGACTAGAGCGATCCAGACCAGATCGGCCACCAGCAGGTGGGTGAGCTGCAGCCAGACCGGCGCCAGCAGCGCAATGTTGAGCAGACCGAGCGCCCCCTGGCCGAGCAACAGGAAGCGCAGGCGGACGCCCCAGCACCGCGCCTGGCCGCCGCCTGTCGTTGCCTCCCGGCAGAGGTAGAGCAGGTAGATGCCGACGACGATGGCCAGCAGCGGGTGGATGCTGCGCAGTCGCAGCAGCAGGTGCGACGCCGACGACAGATCCTGGGCCAGACCCTGCTGCAACGAGGGGGCGGGGAAGAGGGTATCGCCCAGCGCCGCGACGGCACCGGTGACGGCGAGGGCCATGGTGCCGGCGAGACCCAGGGTCAATGCCCAGCCGGTCCATCGGCCGCTCTCGCTTGAGCTGCCGGCACGCAGGGGCGCCGTAGCGTCGGGCGAAGCGGCTGCCGGTAACCCGTTCCCTAGGTCTGGCGGCGTGGCCGCATCTGGCAATCCGCCCACGGCACCCTCCGGCTCCGGAAATCGGGTCGCAGTACCGGCAGCCGCAGCCACCGAAGCAGCGCCGGCCGCCGCCGAGCGAAAAGCGCCGGCGGCCTGGGCGGCCAGGGTTAGCGCGGCGAGCAGCAGCAGGGTGTTCAGCAGGTGGGCGCTGATGGCGAAGGCGCGGGCCAGCGACTCGTCATGTG
>DATGHG010000445.1:0-39530 GCA_035308185.1 Thermoanaerobaculia bacterium
GCTTGAAATGGCCGTAGAGGTAAGCGCTCGGGCTGAGCTGCCTGGCGTACAGGAAATTCTCGGCGCCGGCGGCCCGCACCACGAACACCTCGGGCGGCTCCCGCTCGACCGCGGCGACCGCCGCCGGCCGGCCGGCGGCCAGGAAGCGGCCCGCCAGCTCCCCCGGGGTCAGCAGCCTGACCGGCTTGCCCGGCCCGCCGGTGCGCACCGGCACCGCCGTCAGCTCGGTCGCCACGGCGCTGTCGTAGTCGCCGGTCAGCACCAGCTCCTTGCGCGCCTCGAGACCGACGCCGAACCGCAGCCTGGCCGAGAGCACGTGCGCGGCGCCGGCATTGGGGATCGCCAGCGGCGCCCGCGCCTCGGCGTCGAGCTTCAACGGTTCGCCGTCGAGGCTCAGCTCGACCGCGGAGGGCGGCGTGCCCTTGAGGGTGTCCCAGGTGAGCCGCGCGGTGCGGATCCGGTCCACGCCAGAGTTCTCGAGCACGATGCCGACCTCCGCCGGCGGCCGCGGCAGGTTCAGCCACTGCTCGGCCCGGGCGACCTCGCTGCCGTCGGCGGCGAGCCCGCGCGCTTCGAGGTGGTGCGGCAGCAGGGCGGTTCCGAGGTCGACGCTGGCGCTCCACGGCGGCGGTCCGAGCTTGACCACCACGCTGTGACCGTCGAGCACCAGATCGACCGCCGCGACGCCGGGTCCGGCGTCGACCGCCACCGTCTGGGCGCCGTTGACCAGGCCGAGGAAGAGGGTCAGAAACGCGATCTGCATGAGACACCTCCCTGCCGCAGCCGGGGCGGCAGTCACGGCGCTTCATCCAGATCCTACAACCGGCGCGGGACGCCGGAGGTTCCGGCAGTCCGACACCGCGCGACGCGCCGCGGGAAGGCGCCGCGCTCCGGCCCGGCACCGCGATAGCTACTGGTGCCGCAGCGCCACCAGGGGGTCGACGCGGGTCGCCCGGCGGCCCGGCAGCCAGGTGGCGAGCAGGCCGGTCGCGGCGAGGAGCAGCGGCACGATCGCCAGGGTGAGCGGGTCGCGCGAGCTGACGCCGTAGAGCAGGGTGTCGAGCAGCCGGCCGGCGATCAGGGCGCCCGCCAGGCCGGCGGCGATGCCCAGGGCGACGGGGCGCATGCCCTGGCCGATCACCATGCGCAACACCCCTGCCGGCGAGGCGCCGAGCGCCAGACGGACGCCGATCTCCGGCGTGCGCTGGGTGACCGCGTAGCTGATCACGCCGTAGACGCCGACCGCCGCCAGCAGCAGGGCGATGGCGGCGAAGATGGCGAGCAGCACGGCGTTGAAGCGCCGGCCGGCGATCGAGTCGGCGACCACCTCGTCCATCGACCGCACCCTCCATACCGCCAGCTCGGGGTCCAGCTGGCGGAGCTCGGCGCGCACCGGGCCGGCGAGGCGCCGCGGATCGCCGCCGGTGCGCACCACCAGGGTGGCGCTCTCGGTTGCCCACTGCGGGAGCGGCAGGTAGATCTCCGAGCTCGGCTCGACGACGAGCTGGTCGTGCCGCACGTCGCCGACGATGCCGACGATGGTCCGCCAGGTGGCGCCCGTCCACGTCGAGCTGTCGAAGGTGAACCGCTTGCCGACCGGGTCCTGGTGCGGAAAGAGACGCCGCGCCATCGCCTGGTTGATCAGCGCCACCGCCGGCGCCCTGGCGTCGTCGGACGGCAACAGGCCGCGGCCGCGGAGCCGCGGCACGCGCAGGGTGCGGAGGTAGTCGGAGGTGACCACCCGGATGTTGGCGTTCGGGGCGTCCTGCGGCCGCGCCGGGCGATGCCCCGCGACCTCGAAGCTGAGGTTGAAGGTTTCGCCGGAGAGCGGCAGCGGCATGCCGGCGCCGGCCGCGGTCACGCCCGGCAGCGCCTGGATGCGGCGCAGGAGCGCATCGAAGAAGGCGATCTGCTGCTCATCCTGCGGGTAGCGCGAGCGCGGCAGGCCGACCTTGAGGGTGAGCAGGCCGCGCGGCTCGAAGCCGGGGTCGATCCGGGACACGCCGTCGAAGCTGCGCAGCAGCAGGCCCGCGCCGGCGAGCAGCACCACCGCCACGGCCACCTCGAGGAAGACCAGGCCGCCGCGCGCCAGGCGGGCGCGGGCGCCGCCGGTGGACGACCTGCCGCCGGATTTGAGCGTCCCCTGCAGATCGGCGTGCGACGCCTGCAAGGCGGGGAGGAGGCCGAAGACCAGGCCGGTCGCGAGCGACAGCGCGAAGGTGAATGCAAGCACCTGGCCGTCGAGCCGGATGCCCGCGGCGCGCGGGATCTGGTCGCCGGCGAGCGCCAGGAGGGCGTGCGTCCCCCACGCCGCAAGCAGCAGGCCGAGAGCGCCGCCGGCGGCGGCCAGCAGCAGGCTCTCGGTGAGCAGCTGGCGCAGCAGGCGGCCGCGGCCCGCGCCCAGCGCGGCGCGCAGCGCCACCTCGCGCTCGCGCCGCGCCATGCGGGCCAGCAACAGGTTGGCGACGTTGGCGCAGGCGACGAGCAGCACCAGGCCGACGGTCCCCATCAGCACCTCGAGCGCCGGCCGCACGTCCTCGACCACCAGGTCGGGCAGCGGTTCGAGCAAGACCCCCCAACCGTCGTTGGAACTGCGGTGGTCGCGCTCCAGGCGCGCCGCAATGCCGCTCATCTCGCCCTGCGCCCGCGCCAGCGTCACCCCCGGTTTCAGGCGGCCCCAGGCCAGGAAGCGGTGGGCGCCGCGCTCCGCCTCGTCGATCGCCACCGGCAGCGGCACCCAGACCTCGGTCTGGGCCGGCAGCGCCAGCTCCCGCGGCAGGATGCCGATGACGGTGTAGGGCTGGCCGTCCAGGACGATGCTGCGCCCCAGGATCTTCGGGTCGGCGCTCCACAGCCGCCGCCAGAGGGTCTCGCCGAGGATCGCCACCGGCTCGGCGCCGGGTCTCTCCTCGGCGGCAGCGAAAGCGCGGCCGAGGCGCATCGGGCCGCGCAACAGCTCGCGGAAACCGGCCGTCACCTTGGCGCCGCGCAGCCGCTCGGGATCGCGCCCCGGCGCCGTCAGGTTGAAGCTGGTGGCGCGGCATGCGACCAGCGGCGCGAAGGCGTGGTTCTCCTGGCGCCAATCGGCGAAGTTGGGCAGCGAGACGGAGAAGCGCGGCAGGCCGATCCGCGGGTTGGACTCCATCACCGCGATCAGGCGGTCCGGCTCGCCGTAAGGCAGGGGCGCGAGCAGCACGCCGCGCACGACGCTGAAGATCGCCGAGTTGGCGCCGATCCCGAGCGCCAGCGCTACCAGGGCGACGGCGGTGAAGGCAGGTGTCTTCCTGAGATCGCGAAGGGCGAAGCGGACGTCGTGCCAGAGGGTCTCCAGGGGTCGATCCTTTCTCGCGCCGGGGTGCCTGCCGGCCGGTTCCTCCTGCCATATCGCCTGGCGGTCGCTTGGTTTCGCCGGTTGCGCCAGGACGACCCACTGGTGGGCTTGACGAGCGCACGGTGCGGCTGGTGCGGCCGGTGGTTTCGCCGCCCGGCGCGTCGGGCGGCAGCGCCGTGCCGGCGCCGCGACCGGCGGCGCCGGGTTTTCGGCGCAGTAGACTAGGGCCGGCGCGGGCGCTGCCCGCGCTCGGCGCGCGGTGGATGCGATCGCGCACCACCGCCGGCCTGGAAAGGAGACCTGACTTGACCACGACCGCGCTGAAGGACCCGCCGAACGAGCCGCAGCCCGGCCGGCAGGGAGCTGCCGACGTCGAGCCCAAGCTGGCGCTGCTCCGCCATGCGGTGGCGACGCTCGCCTACCGCGGCGGCAAGACGCTGCGCGGCAGCCCTCCCGGGTTCGGCGACTTCCGGGCGGCGCCGGGCACGCGCACGCCGGCCGAGATCCTGGCTCACCTGGGCGACCTGCTGGACTGGGCGGCGTCGCAGGTCAGCGGCAAGGCGGCCTGGAAGGCTTCGCCGCCGCTGGCGTGGGAGCAGGAGGTGGCGCGCTTCTTCGCCGCCCTGGCGGCGCTCGACGGGCAGCTGGCCGGCGGCGCGCCGCCGGGGCTGCAACTCGAAAAGCTGTTCCAGGGCGGGATCGCGGACGCCTTCACCCACGTCGGCCAGCTGGCCATGCTGCGCCGCATGGCCGGCGCGCCGGTGCGGGGCGAGAACTACGCGCGCGCGGACATCGTCGCCGGCCGGGTCGGCCCCGAGCAGGCGCCGCCCGCCCTCGAGTTCGATTGACGGGAGAGACCCCGGCGGCGAGGCGGCGGGATCGCCGGGCAGGAGGTCGGCCCGGGCGAGGGCCGGCCCGATCGATGAGGAGCTGCCGGGCCTACGGCCCCGCTTGCATCGGCAACCTGGCGGCGGGTTTCGACGTGCTCGGAGCGGCGATCGAGCCGGAGAGCGGCGAGCTCTGGGGCGACCTGGTGGAGGTGGTGGAGCTGTCCGGGCCGGAGGGACCCGGAGAACCGGCGATGGCGGCAGCGAGGGCGGCGTCAGGGGTCACCCTGACCTGCGACGGCCCTTTCGCTCACCTGCTGCCGGCGGATCCGGCCGAGAACCTGGCCGTGCTCGCCTGCGCCGCCTTCGCGCGCCGGCTGGGCCGGCCGCTGCCGCGCCTCGAGCTGCGGCTGCACAAGGGGCTGCCGGTGGGCAGCGGTCTGGGCTCGAGCAGCGCCACCGTGGTGGCGGTGATGCGCGCGCTCGACGCCCTGCTGGGCCGGCCGCTGGACGACGCCGGCCTGCTGGCGGCGGCGGGTGAGGCGGAGGCGCAGGCCGCCGGGGCTCCCCACCTGGACAACGTGGCGGCGGCGCTGCTCGGTGGGTTGCGCCTGGTCGATCCGGGCGGGCAGGCCAGGCTGCTGCCGTTTCCGGAGGACCTGCGCTTCGTGGTGGCGGTCCCGGCGCTGACCCTGACCACCCGGGCGGCGCGCGCGGCGCTGCCGGCCGCGGTGCCGCTGGGGCTGGCGGTGGCCCACGCCCAGAACCTGGCGGCGCTGGTGCACGCCCTGCACGCCGGCGACCGCGAGCTGCTGCGGGCCTGCCTGCGCGACCTGCTGGCGGAGCCCCATCGCGCCGGCCTGGTGCCGGGCTTCCGGGCGGTGCAGGCCGCGGCGCTGGCCGCCGGCGCCTGGGGATGCAGCCTCTCCGGCGCCGGGCCGGCGGTGTTCGCCATCGCCGCGGCCGGAGACGCGCCGGCGGTCGGCGAGGCGATGCGGCGGGCCTGGGCGGGCGCCGGGGTCGCCGCGGAGGCCAGGGTCTGCGTGCTCGACCGCCGGGGGGCGCGCCTGGTGCCGGGAGACGCCGGCAGGCCGGAGGACGGGTGCGGCTGACCGGCACCCGCGATCCGTCCCTGCGGGTGAGCTTCAAGGAAGCGGTGGAGCGCAACCTGCCAGGCGAAGCGGCGGGGGGCGGGCTGTTCGTGCCCGCCGAGCTGGCGCCCTGGGACGACGTCGGCGAGTTGCTCGCTCTCTCCTGGCCGCAGCGCTGCGTCGAGATCCTGGATCGGCTGCTGGCGCCTGAGTACGCCCGGCAGGAGCTGGTGGCAATCGTGGCCGAGGCGTTCGACTTCCCGCTGCCCCTGGTGCCGGTGGCGACGGGTACCGCCAGCTCGCCGCCGGCTTCAGCGGTGCCGCCGTCTACGGCCGCCGGCGGCAGCGGCGCCGGGCGCTGCTTTGCCCTGGAGCTGTTCCACGGCCCGTCGCTGGCGTTCAAGGACTTTGGCGCGCGCTTCCTGGCGGCGGTGGTGGCGCGGCTGCCGGCGCGGCGCGCCCGCACCGTCCTCACCGCCACCAGCGGCGACACCGGCGCGGCGGTGGCCGCGGCCTTCTGGCGCCGTCCCGGCTGCCGGGTGGTGGCGCTCTATCCCGCGGGGCGGATCGCGCCGCTGCAGGAGCGGCAGCTGGCCTGCCTGGGCGACAACGTCGTGGCGCTCGCGGTCGCCGGCAGCTTCGACGATTGCCAGCGGCTGGTCAAGGCCTGCTTCGCCGACCCGGTGCTGACGGCGGAGCTGGCGCTGACCTCGGCCAACTCGATCAACGTGGCGCGCCTGGTCGCCCAGATCCTCTATTACTTCGAGGCGCTGGCACAGTTGCGGCGGCTGGCTCCGGGCGGAGCGGCACCGGTCATCGCCGTGCCCAGCGGCAACTTCGGCAATCTCTGCGCCGGCCTCTACGCCCGCGCCCTCGGCCTGCCGGTGGCGGCGCTGGTGGCCGCCACCAACGCCAACCGCACGGTACCGGATTATCTCGACGGCGGGCGCTACTCGCCCAGGCCGAGCGTCGCCACCCTGAGCAACGCCATGGACGTGGGCGATCCGAGCAATTGGGAACGGATCGCGCACCTCTACCGCCACGACCGGGGCGCGCTGCGAGACGCCCTGCGCTGGGGGTCGCTGGACGAGCCGGCGACGGCCGCGGCGCTGCGCCGGCTGTGGGCCGCGGGCTACCAGGCCGACCCTCACGGCGCCGTGGCCTGGGGCATCCTCGAGCGCGTCCGGCGTCCCGGCGAGACCGGGATTTTCTTGGCCACGGCGCACCCGGCGAAGTTCCAGTTCGCCTTGGCCGCCCTGGGCCTCGCGCCGGCCCTGCCGCCGGCGCTGCGGGAGCTGCAGGACCGGCCGCTGCGGCGCGAGAGTCTGCCGGCCGACGAGCGGGCGCTCAAGGCGCGCCTGCTCGCCGGCCGGGATGCCGGGTCGGGTGGGTAAGCCGGCGTCAGGGGCTGCCGTCGGCTAGTGCTTGGCGGCCGCGGGCGCGGCCGGCGGCGGCGGCGGGGCCGAACGGTAGGCACGCAGCGCCACCCAATACCAGTGGCCGCCCTGATGCCTGGCCACCGCGAAGACGTGGTGCTCGAGCGGCTTGGCAGGGTCCGGCGCCATGGTGCCGCCGGTGATCTGGACGTCGAAGTCCTCGAGGGCGAGGTCCGGCCGCAGCAGCCGGGCCGCAAAAGCGGTGACCTTGAAGGTCGTGCCCTTGGTCATCGTCCCCCGCTCCTGCTGGAAGAACGCCTCGATCTCGCTCCGCCCCTTCGCCGCATGGCCGAACGGGTTGACGACGTCGCCGTCCTCCGCCCACTGCGCCGCCATGGCCTTGACGTCGTCGCGGTTCCACGCCGCGGCGAACGCCTCGGCCGGGGCGCGCAGCTCCTGGTCCGGCACCGGCGCGTCCTTCCGCGCCGCGGCCATGCCCGTCGCGAGGAGCGCCGCCAGTGCGACGGATCCGACTGCCGACAGCTGCTTGCTGGTCATGAATCCCTCCTTGAAAGAAAGGGCGGGGCCAGCCCGCCGTTGGATGCCAGCGGGCGCCCGCGCCCGCGGCCGGGCGCGCCGCCCGGATCGTTGCCGACACGGCGCCGGAAAAATGCGACGTTTGCTGGGTTCGTTCGTGCGCACTCTATCCCGAAGCCGGGTCGCGCTCAATGCAGCCGGTGCAGGCGCGCCGCTACACCAGCTCGCGCCGGCGCCGGGCGGCGAGGCGGGCTCTCAGGACCAGGAACAGCTCGGTGGTCGCCAGCGCGTCGATCGCCGGCTCCGGGCTGAAGCTGCGATAAAGTACCGCCATGAGCGATGAACGAGCGCCGGTCGGCGACCCCTCGCCCGACCCCTCGCCCGAGACGCCGCGCTGTCCGGAATGCGACACTCCGGTGCACTTCCGCGAGCGGTTGCGCAGCGTCGCCGCGCGCTTGCGCGGCGCGGCGGAGACCGTTGGCGGCGAGGTGATGCTCGAGATCCCGAGCCGGCTGGGTGATCACGAGGGCCTGCTGCTGGCGCTCGCCAACGAGCTCGAGCAGCTGGTCAAGTGAACCGCGGACGCGGACCCTAACGGAACAGCCGCGGCAGGCGCGCCGGCGGCAGCGGCGGGCTGAACAGGAAACCCTGGTACTCGTCGCAGCCGCTGTCGGCGAGGAAGCGCAGCTGGCAGTCGGTTTCCACCCCTTCGGCGATCACCCGGATGCCCAACCCGTGGGCCAGGCTGATGATCGCGGTGACGATGGCACGGCCCTGCGAGCCGGTCTCGATGTCGGCGACGAAGCCGCGGTCGATCTTGAGCGCGTCGATCGGGAAGCGCTTGAGGTAGGCGAGCGCGGCATGGCCGGTGCCGAAGTCGTCGATGGCGATGCGCACGCCCATGCCGCGCAACGCCGCCAGCACCTCGACGGTCAGCTCGACGTTCTGCATCGCCGCGCTCTCGGTGATCTCGATCTCGAGCCGGCAGGGGTCGAGGCCGGTGTCGTCGAGGATCGCGCGGATGCCGGCCGGCAGCCCGCGCTGCTGGAACTGCAACGCCGAGAGATTGACCGCGAGGCGCAGCTCCGGCCGGCCGGCGGCGTGCCACGCCACCGCCTGGGCGCAGGCCCGGCGCAACGTCCAATCGCCGATCGGCACGATCAGCCGCGCCTCCTCGGCCACCGCGATGAAGGTGTCGGGGGACACCAGGCCGCGGCGCGGATGCTGCCAGCGCAGCAACGCCTCGACGCCAACGGTGCGGCCGCTGGCCAGGTCCACCTGCGGCTGGTAGTGCAGCCGGAACTCGCGGCGCCCGAGCCCCTCGCGCAGGTCGTTCTCGAGCGTCAGCCGTTCGAGCGAGCGGGCATTCATGGCCGGAGTGCAGAGCTGGAAACCGTTGCGCCCCAGCTCCTTGGCGCGGTACATGGCGATGTCGGCGCTGGTCAGCAAGGCCTCGGCGTTGGCGCCGTCGGCCGGGTACATGCTGATGCCGATGCTGGTGGTGATGTAGAGGCGATGGCCGTCGACCTCCACCGGGCGGGCGACGGTGGCCAGGATCTTGTCGGCCATCCTGGCGGCCTGGCTGCCGCGGACGACGTCGGGCATCAGCAGGTTGAACTCGTCGCCGCCGACCCGGGCCACGGTGTCGCTCTTGCGCACCGCCAGTTGCAGCCGCGCCGCCACGATCTGCAGCAGCCGGTCGCCGGCGGCGTGGCCGAGCGTGTCGTTGACCAGCTTGAACTGATCGAGGTCCAGGAACAGCACCGCCAGGCCGCGGCTGTTGCGCCGCGCCAGGCCGAGAGCCTGGGTCAGGCGATCGTGGAACAGCGAGCGATTGGGCAGGCCGGTCAGGGCGTCGTGATAGGCCTGATGGACGAGCTGGTTCTCGGCGTTCTTGCGCTGGGTGATGTCGACCAGGGTGCCCTCGATCACCGGCTCCGCCTGGCTGGCGAGCAGGGTGGCGTTGGCCAGCACCCAGACCGGCGTGCCGTCGCCGCGCCGCAGCTGCACCTCGGTGTCGGTGAGCGCGTTGCGGGTCAGCAGACGCTTGAGCACCACCGTGCGCTGCGCCGGCTCGGCGTAGTGATCGATCAGCTTCCTGCCGATGCACTCGCGGCCGGCGGCGAAGCCCAGGATGCGGGCGAAGGCGTCGTTGCACTCGAGCACGGTGCTGTCGGTCGCGGTGCGGAAGACGCCCGCCAGGTTGCGCTCGAAGAGCGTACGGTAGCGCTCGGCCGCGGCGCGCAGCGCCGCCTCGGCGCGGCGGCTCTCGGTGACCTCGCGGAAGCTCCAGACGCGGCCAACCGCCTGGCCGTCGAGCAGCTGCGGGACCGAGTAGCGCTCGACGATGCGGCCGTCGGCGAACTCGAGCACGTCGAAGCTCTCGCTTTCCGGCGCGGCGTAGAGCTCGCGGACCTTGTCCAGGAAGGCCTGCGGATCGCGCAGGCGGTCGAGGACGGAGGCCAGCAGGGCGGTGTCGTCGCCGGCCTGCAGCAGCGCGGCGGGGATGTCCCAGAGCTGGGCGAAGCGCTGGTTGGAGGAGACCACCTTGCCCTGGAGGTCGACGACCAGGATGCCGTCGGCGGTCGATTCCAGCGTCGAGCGCAGCAGCGAGAGCGAGCGCCGCGTCTCGGTCTCGGCGGCGAGGCGGCGGCTGATGTCGTTGGCGAGCACGATGCGGGCCAGGCGGCCGCCGAAGACCAGCGAGTGGGAGGCCACCTCGACCACGATCACCTCGCCGTCCTTCTTGCGATGCGTCCACTGGCTGTCCATGCGGTGGCCGACCAGGTTGGACTTCAGGTCGGCGAGCAGGGCGGGGATGGCCTCCGGCGGCCGGATGTCGTTGATGGTCATCGCCAGGAACTCGTCGCGGGTGTAGCCGTAGAGCTGGATGGTGGCCTGGTTGACGGCGAGGAAGCGCAGGGTCTCGTAGTCGTAGACCCACATCGGCAGCGGGTGGCGCTCGAACAGCAGGCGATAGGACTCGTCGGCCTCGGGCTGCCCGGCCTGGAACGGCATCAGGGCGGTGATCTCGAGGGCCACGCCGCGAACGCGGCCGGCACGGCCGGCACGGCCGCTGCGGCCGCGCCCGCCGCCGCCCTCCTCCGGCACCGGGCGCACCAGGTCGTGCAGCCAGAGGACCTTGCCGCTGGTGGTGACCAGGCGATATTCGACGTCGAGGTGCTGGCCGGTGCGGCTCACCTCGCGGCACAGCTCGACCACCCGCAGGCGGTCGGCGAGGTGAAGGAAGGAGCTCCAACGCGCCGCCGGCGCGAGGCCCCGGCGGGACGGCAGGCCGAGGACCTGGCGCGCGCGGCGGTTGAGAGCCGACAGCTCGAGCGTCTCGGCGTCGGCCTCCCAGACGATGGCGTCGGCGGCGGGCCGCGGCGGCGGCGCGGACGGTTTCCGGGCGCGGTGTTCGCGCGGGGCGCGCGGGGCGCGCGGGGCGCGCACGGCGCCCGGCGAGCCGTCAGGAGCGGCGGCGGCGGCACTTGCCTTCGGCTGGACGGAGGCTGAGGGCGCGGGCGGGGGAGCGGAGCTGCGCATGGCGTCTTTGCGACAGTATACCTTTGCATTCCGAGGCTACCCCCGTCCCCCATATCGCCTGAAGTGCCATCTTGGCGGTGTTCGCGGGGGAGAGAGGCGCGAGGCGTCGCCTGATGGTGCTGCCGGGCGGTGGCCTGCCTGGCGCCGCCCTGCCGGGAGGGCGATTCAGGGCTGGCCCTGTCCTTGCTTGGCTTCCTGAGATGAAGGCGCCGGCAGCACTGGAGCTGCCGCCAAACCAAGGAGGCGGCAATGAGATCGAGCCATGCAGTGGAAGCGCCGCCGTTCGGGAGCCCGCCGCAGGCGGCCCCCAGGCAGCGCCGCATCACCTTACCGTTGCACCGCGTGCTCGGCTTCGCACGTCAGGAATTGGCTTCGCATCCATCCCGGCAGCTGGCGTTCGCCCTGCGACCGCTGCTGGGGCTCGCGCTGGAAACCACAGGGCTGTGCTCCGCCGCCCCGGCCGGGCAGCCGGCCGTCGGCCGGCGCACGGGAGGGCCCGCCGATCCCGAGATCCTGTTCAGCGCGCTGTCGTCGCTGGTCGAGGTGGTCAAGGCGCTGACGCCGAGCACCGGCAGGGTCTACGCCAACCTCGGCCATGAGGCGGTGGTGCCCCCGGATGGGGACGCCGACGACGGCGTCGGGGACACCGGCGACGGCGTCGGGCACGCCGTCAACGGCGTCGCGAACGCCGTCAACGGCGTCGCAAACATCGGCAACGCTCGCGCCGCGGCCGATGGCGACGTTGGGGAGGCGCCGGCGATGCCGGCGGCAGCTCCGCGCTCCGAGGTGGTGATCGAGCTGGTGAGCACCGCCGCCTCCGCCTACGCCAGCCTGCCGGCCGCGGTGCGCGGCGAGCTCGGCAGCCTGGCCTTCGAGCTGGCAGTGGTGGCGGCGATCGTGGAGTCCAAGGGCGGCGAGTTCTACGTCGGCTCGCCCGCCGGCGATGCCCGCAGCTACGTCGTCCGGCTGCCGGTCCAGCCGGGAAGCGCTGCCCGGGGCGCCGGGTAGGGCGCCGGGCAGAAGGCGCCCGGATCGGGCGGTCCTGCGGTCCTGCGGTCAGGCGGTTTGACGGCGGAGCGCGGAGAACAGCGACGCGACGGCGCAGCGGAAGCCCGGCAGGAGGTCGCCGATGGCTCCCATGGTGCCGCTTGGGCCGGCGTCGAGAAAGCCGTGCTCGTCGACGGTGCTCACCAGGCGCGGGCGGTGTCGGATCGCGCTTGCGTCAGCGCGTGGGATCGCGCTTGCGTCCGCGCGTGGGATCGCGCTTGCGTCCGCGCTCGGGATCGCGCTTGGGATCGCGCTTGCGTCCGCGCTTGGGCTGGCGCTCGGGTCGGCGCTCGCCCGGCCTGGCGGAGCCCAGGCCTCGTAGATGGCGACGGTGCGCTCGGTCGGCCGCACCACCCAGACGCTGCGCACGCCGAGACGCAGATAGTCGGCCACTTTCTCCATGACGGCGGCGCGGCGATCGTTCTTGGAAACGACCTCGACGGCGAGGTCGGGGCCGAGATCCAGGTAGGAGGGGCCGAGCCCTTCCGCCGGTAGACGCTGCCTGGCGACGAAAGCAAGGTCGGGGCCGAGGACCGTGTCCGGGTTGCGCTCGAGCAGGAAGCCGGTTCCCTCGCTGAAGACCTCGCCCAGGTCGTGGGCATCGACGTGCATGGTCAAGACCGCCAGCAGGCGAGCCACGATCGAGCCGTGCGAAGCGTCCGCCAGGCTCACGATCCGCAGCACTCCGCGGACCAGCTCGTGCGGCCCGATGTCCGGCAGGCTCGCGAGGTCGTCGGCGGTGAGGAGTGCGGTCGAAGGCATGGCTGCTTGTGCTTGGCCGTGGCGGTTGGCCATGAGTTCCCTCTGAGCATAGCAAGTTTGGGCGCTGAGGAGCAGCTGCCGGAAAGTGGCGGCGGCCCTTACCCGGATTGACGGAAAACGGCCCGCGGTGGTGGCGTGATAGCGTCGCCGGCGCTTGCCCGACAGCGGAGGCGGTCCATGCGCGACATCGCGGCGATCCTGCCGGCCCTGGCCCTGCTGACGGCGGCAGCGGTCACGGCGACGCCGGCGGTTTTCCCGGCCTCCGCATCCCCGGCAGCGCCGGTGCCGGCAGCTCCCACGAGCGCGGCGTCTCCGGCAGCACCGGTACCGGACGCTGCCCTCGGCACCGCGTCCCCGGACACGCCGGTGGTCGCGGCTCCGGACACGCCGGTGGTCGCGGCTCCGAACACGCCGGTGGCCGCGGCTCCGGCGATACGTATGCCTGGCGGGGCGCCGGGTGCGAACGGTACCTTCGTCGCTTTCTCGGATCTTCACTTCAACCCTTTCTTCGATCCATTGCTGGTCGCCGAGCTGGTGCGGGCGAGGTCGGAGCGCTGGCGGGCGATCTTCGAGCGCTCGACGGTGACGAGCGTCGGCGGCTACGGCCAGGATTCCAGCTATCGGTTGCTGAAGTCGACTCTGGCCGCGGCGGCGAGCTTCGCGCCGCGGCCCGATTTCGTGCTGATCACGGGTGATTTCCTCGGCCACCACTTCCCGGCGCTGTTCGCGAAGCACGCGCCGGGCGCCAGCCAGGCCGCCTACCGGCGGTTCGTGCTGAAGACGATGCGGTTCGTCACCGCCATGATCCATGAGGCCTATCCGCGCGCGCGGGTGATCCCGGCGCTCGGCAACAACGACTCCGACTGCGGCGACTACGCGCTGCCGGGCTCGAGCCCCTTCCTCGCCCGGCTCGAACAGCTGTGGCGGCCGCTCCTGGGCGCCGCCCCAGGGTCCTTCGCCAGGACGTTCGCCGCCGGTGGGTTCTACAGCCTGCCGCATCCGACCGTGCGACACGTGCAGGTGGCGGTGCTCGACACGGTGCTGTTCTCCCCGAAGTACCAGGCCTGCGGCCACGGCCGGGACATGAGCGCGCCGCAGCTGCAATGGCTCGAGGCGATCCTGCGCCGCGCCTCACGGCAGGGCGACAAGGTGTGGCTGATCTATCACGTCCCGCCGGGGATCGACGCCTATGCCACGCTGGCCGCCAAGGGTGCCTGCCGCGGCGCCGCGGTGTCGCTGTGGCAGGCGGGCGACCTCTCCCGGTTCCTGGACCTCCTGGCCCGGTATCCCGGCGTCGTGACCGCGGCCTTCGCGGGGCACACCCACATGGACGAGATCCGACTGCCGGCGGGCGCCGGCTTCATCCATGTCACGCCCGCGGTGAGCCCGCTGTTCGGCAACAATCCCGGCTTCGCGGTCTTTTCCTATGCGCCGGCAAGCGGCGCCGTCGCCGACGCCAGGACTTACTACCTCGATCTGGCGGCGACCGGCGCCGGGGCGGGCAGGTGGGCTATGGAATATGACTTCCAGGAAGCCTATGGGCAGCCCGGCATCGACGGCGCGACCCTGCGCGCGGTGCAGCAGGCGATCGCCGCCGACCCGACGGTCCGGGGCCGCTACATGACCTACTACCCGGTCAGCAGCGCCGGCGGCAGAGCCGATCTGGCGCACTGGCAGGCCTACTGGTGCGCCGCCCAGGCGTTCACGCCGGCGAGCTTCGCGGACTGCTATTGCCCGGCCGCGGCGCCGGCAGCACCGATGAGATAGCGAAGTGCGGATGGGCGCATTTCTATTTGAATCTATTTGACAGCTGAAATTATTGGTGAAAACATTTCCGCTGCGATCCTCTCTGCGGAAGGAGTCCTCATGGTGGAGAAGCCAAAAGCCGCGCCGGCGACGAAGCCAGGCGCCGGCGCCAGCTTCGTCGCCCGCTTGGTCCCGGACGCGGCCCAGCCGCCGGACCTGGTGGTGGTGGGAGGCTATGTCGGAGAGTCTTGCGAGCCCGGTTGCATCCGTCTCTATCTCGGCGTGGACCTGCGCGGCTACATCGAGATACCGGACGAGGACGTCGTGTATCAGGCGCCGATTCCGGGCGATCCGTGGGGCGGCTCGTACCTCTGGGTGAGAAGGCATGCCAAGACCCGGTTCAAGCGGAGCTGCGATCAGGCGGTCTCGGCGCGGGAGCGGGAGCCGTAGAGCTGCCGCACCTAGTGGGACCTGGCGGGTGGTGTCGAGCGGCGAGTGCGGAACCGCGCGCGCGAAGCGCGGGTGAGCTGAGCGCCTCCTTCCCGGGAGAGCGCGGGAGGTGAGCGTGGATCCATTCACGAGATATATCCAGGGGCCGCTGACCCAGGGCTTTGGCGCCGGCACCGCGGTGACCGTCGGCGGACCGACGCAGTGCGGCGGCATCCAGACGTGCGTGCCGACCTGCGGCGGCGCGACGCAGTGCGGCTGCGCCCACCTCACGGCGCCGTTCAGCGCGGTCGGCTGCACCGTGCAAGCAGAAACCGTCGCGCCGCTCACCCAGTGCCGTTGCACTATACGCAACACCGTGACCCCCGAGACCTGCGCCGCCACCTGCGCCGCGACCTGTGGCGGTCCGCTGACCTGTGTCGGCCAGACCCACTGCGACGTCCACACCTGCGCGCCGGCCACCTGCGTCACCTGCGTCGCCACCTGCGGCGGTCCGCTGACCTGCGCCGGCGCGACGCGCTGCGACGTGCACACCTGCGCGCCGGACACCTGCGGCGGGCCGACCTGCGCCGCGACCTGCGGCGCAACCTGTGCCCCGGCTTTCGCCACCAACTGCGCCATCGGCACCTGCGCCGTCACCTGCGGCCCGGCGTGCCCGGTCACCGGTGGCGGAGTCATTTGCAGGAACCAAGCGTTCCCCGCCGTCGCCGGGCCAGGGACTGCCTTCAGCTTCTGCCCGGCGGCGTGCGGCAACACCGCCGGCGTGCTTCAGGAATGCCGGGTGAGGGCGCCGCAAGTCGTTCCGCATACGGTCGCCGAGCCGACGGTGTGCCCGGTGGCCACCTGCGTCCGCTTCACCTGCGCCGGCGCCACCTGCATCGGCGTGACCTGTGAGGCCACCTGTGTGGCCACCTGTGGTGGTCCGACGGCGTGCGGCGGTGCGACCTGCGTCACCTGCGTCGTCACCCAGTGCCCAAGGCGCGGCCATCCGACCTGCGGCGTGAGCTGCATCGACTTCGGGCCGACGGAATGCTGCCCGCCGCCGTTCACCGCCTACACCCACTGCCGGCAGGCCACCTGCGGCTGCGGCTCGCTCACCGCCGGCGATCCGAGCCAATGCCCGGGCTTCACCTGCGCCCCCGAGTGCCAGGCCCAGCTGCGACCGCCCGGGATCACCCAGGGTCCGGTGACGCAGTGCGCCGGCGTGAACACCTGCGGCGGCGAGACCTCCTGCATCGGTGCGACCTGTGGCGGGCCGACCGTCTGCGGCGGCGGCTTCGGCTGTCAGCCGGGCGCCGCGCCCGGCCGCGCCTGGTTCCCGACCGACGGCTGCCCGGTGCACACCGGAGTGCAAGCGTGTCCGCGAGCGGTCGACATCGTCGTGCAGACCGCCGGTGCCACCTGCGGTCTGGTCACCTGCGCCACCTGCGGCCCACCGGCCACCTGTGTCGACCAGCCCACCTACTGCGGCCGGACCTGCGTCACCGCCACCTGCGCTGCCGAGGTCTACACCTGCGCCTTCCCGGGCTGTGGCCCGATCGGAGGTGTGGTCGCCGGGGCAACCATCCTTCCCACCCGCGGGCCGCAATGCTGGGTCAGCGAGCACTACACCGCCTGCTGCCTGCACACTTTCGTCGGCTGCCCCGTGCCGACTCACGGCGGCGAGTCGGTTTGCCTGGTGTGCGTAAGGACGCTCCAGTGCGCGATCGGAGCCGAGGCAAGAGGCGAGGCACCCACCCGCGTGACCTTCGTGCCGACGCAGTGCGGTGGTATCGTGACCTGCACACCGGAGTGCCCGCGGGAGGTGGGTGGATTCACGCACGGTCCGCTCACCCATTGCGGTGGCGTACACACCTGCGGTCCGGCGACGTCGTGCCCGGGCGTGACCTGCGGCGGTGCGACCGCCTGCGGCCCGCAGGCCTGCGGGCGCTAGGGACGACCGCCGGCCGAGGGTGAGCAGGCGTTCCGGCGCGCGTCCCGGCCCGCCCTCCCGCGCGCACGGCCCGCGCTCGCCCCGCGCACGCCAAAGGTCACGATGTTCGTCGATCCCGCCAACGTCGTCTTCTACCTGGCCGAGCGCCGCCTGCTGACGCTCGAGTCGGTGGTGCGCGGCGACTTCATGGTGGTGGACCAGTCGAGCCGCAACCGCAACCTCAAGGTCATCCGCAAGCAGTCCCCCGGCTATTTCCTCAAGCAGGCGCAGAGCCGCAGCCCCGAATACACCCGCACCCTCGAACGCGAGGCCGCCTGCTACCAGCTGCTGGGCCGCCAGACCAGCTTCTCCCGCCTCGCCTCGCTGCTGCCGAGCTGCCATCACTACGACGCCGCCAACTTCATCCTGGTGCTGCAACTGCTGCCCAACGCCGAGAGCCTCTGGGAGCACCACCTGGCGGTGCGCCGCTTCCCGGTCGAGATCGCCCGGCTGCAGGGCAGCACGCTGGGCTCCTGCCACCGCCAGACCACGGTCGCGGCGGCGTCGCCGGGCGAGCTCGCCGTCTTCGAGCGCAAGCTGCCTTGGATCCTCTCGATCCACGAGACCAACCCGATGTACCTCAACCAGATGAGCCTCGGCAACGCGCAGCTGCTGCAGATCCTGCAGCTGTATCCCGAGCTCCCCGCCGCGCTCGAACAGATCAAGCGCAGCTGGGTCTTCGAGGCGATCATCCACGGCGACGTCAAGTGGGAGAACCTGGTGCTCTTCCGCGAGCGCGAGGAGGAGGCTCCCGAGCTGCGGGTGATCGACTGGGAGATGGCCGACGTCGGCGACGCCTGCTGGGACGCCGGCGCCATCTTCCAGGCCTACCTGAGCTTCTGGATCTTCTCGCTGCCGCTCACCGCGGGGGTGACGCTCGAGGCGGCGGCGGCGAGCTCCCCGCTCGCGGTCGAGGAGATGCAGCCGGCGCTGGCGGCCTACTGGACGAGCTACGCCGAGGCCCGCGGGCTGCGGCCGGCCGAGAGCGGCGCGCTGCTCGAACGCAGCATCGCCTGCGCCGCGGCGCGCATGATCCAGACCGCCTACGAGGGCATCCAGCGGACGCCGCAGATCACGCCCCAGGCCCTCTGCCAGTTGCAGATGAGCATGAACATCCTGCGCGATCCGCGGACGGCGATCCGCGATTTCCTGGGGTCCGAGGCGGGGGTGCCGGCGTGAGCGGCGATTGGGACGGCGCCGCCGCCGACATCTTCCGGGCGATCCGGATCGAGTCGCCGCACGAGCTCACGCTCGCCGGCAGGAAGTTCACCGCGCCGGCCGCGGCGCCGTCGCCGCCGGGATTGCCGGCGCCGGGCGGCGCGCCGGCCGCGGCCCAGGCGCCGCTGCTCGGCAGGCTGAGCAACGTCCTCTACCACCACGTCTACAGCCGCAGCTTCAGCGGCCGGCTGGCGGAGCCGGCGGAGACCTCGCCGGAGGATTACTCGTTCGATCCCGAGCTGACGGCCAGGCTCGCCGCGGCCAACGGCAGCCGCGACCGCTGGGAGCACGGCTGGCAGATCGGCCAGGTGCTCCCCATGGGGCAGGTGCTGGCGCAGCGCGGCGCCGCTCAGCGCACCGTCTGGCCGGGGCAGTTCCTGAGCAAGGACGGACCCGGAGCGCGGCCGCGGCCGGGGTCGCAGGTCAGCCTCTTCTACCCCAAGGAGTCGGTCTCGCTGCAGCCGGGTTTCTACTACGTTTTCGGCGAGACTCCCGAGGAGGAGAGCCACGGTTTCGGCCTGGTTCGCGCCTACTGGAACGTCGACGCCGCCGGCGCGCCGCGGCTGGTGCGCCTGCTGAGCGAGCGGCTCAACCGCTTTCACGTGCCTTTCCGTTTCAAGTGCTCGGTGGTGCTGAGCCAGTTCGAGCGCACCGACGTGGCGGTGATCTATCTGGTCAAGCGGTTCTTCCCGGTCTTCGCCGACCTGCTGTGCGACATCCACCCGCAGGTCCGTGATTCGCTCGCCGAGGCCGTGCCGCTGTTCGCCAAGCCGCTGGCCGCCGGCGTCGGCATCGCCGAGGATCCCGGCAACGGCGAGAGCTTTGGGCAGCACCGCTGCCGCATCCTCGCCGAGACCCTCTGGAACTGTTTCCTCAACGGCAACCAGTCGCTGTCGGCGCGGCTCTCGGAGCTCGGCCGCCTGCTCGGCGTCAACGGCGTCGATGCGCGGCAGCTCCATCTCAACGCGGGCTCGCTCGACTGGTACGAGCTCCCGGCCGGTCTCGCATGAGCCTGCCCCTGCCGACACCGGCGGCGACGGAGTCCGGGCGGGCGGCTTTCCTCGTCACCGCGGCCTCGCTGGGGGCGAGGATCTGCCGCGATGCGCTGTGGGCCGGCGGGATCTGCAACTGGATCGGCCCCGCGATGGAACCGCTTGGCGGACGCTGGCGCCAGGTGCACCGGGCCTATGGCCCGGAGCTCTACGGCGGCACCGGCGGCATCGCGATCTTTCTTGCCAGGCTGCATGCGGCGACCGGCGAGCGGGTGTTCAAGCGCACCGCGCTGGGCGCGGCTCGCCATGCGCTGGCCTGCGCCGAGGAGATCGCCCCGGCGGCCCGCGTCGGCGCCTACAGCGGCTGGGCCGGCATCGGCCTGGCGGCGCTGAGGGCCGCACCCCTGCTGGGCGACGACTCCCTGCGAGAGCCGGCGCTGGCGCTGCTCGCGGCGGTGGCGGCGAGCGAGCCCGACGAGCAGAACCTCGACCTGCTGGCCGGCTGCGCCGGCGCCATCGCCCCCCTCTTGCAAGCCCACGCCGAGCTCGGGGGGCCCGAGCCGCTGCGGGCGGCGGCGGTGCGCTTCGGCGACCAGCTGATCGCCGCCGCGGTGCGCTCCGGCGCCGGCTGGTCCTGGGGCGGGCACGCGGCCGCCGAGGCCGTCAATCCCGCCGAGGCCGCCAATCTCGCAGAGGCCGCCGAGCCCGCCGCAGGCGCCGAGGCCGGCGGCGCTGCCAAGGCCGCCGCGGCCGCCGACGGCGCGCGGCTGCCCTGGATCGGCAATCTCACCGGCTTCTCGCACGGCGCCGCCGGCATTGGCTGGAGCCTGCTCGAGCTCTACCAGGCGACCGGCGAGGGCCGCTTCCGGGAGGCGGGAGAGCAGGCCTTCGCTTACGAGCGCCACTGGTTCGACGCGGCGCGCGGCAACTGGCCGGACCTGCGCGACCCGCAGCTGTCGGGCATGCCGGCGCCGGCGGACGGCCCGGCCTTCATGACGGCGTGGTGCCACGGCGCGCCGGGGATCGGCCTCGCGCGCCTGCGGGCCTGGGAGATCCTCGGCGACGACCGCTGCCGCCGGGAAGCGGAGGTCGCCATCGGCACCACCCTGGCCAGCCTCGACGGCGGCGCCGAGATGAGCCAGAACAACTACTCGCTCTGCCACGGCATCGGCGGCAACTGCGATCTCCTCCTCGACGGCGCCGCGGCCTTCGGCAACCCGGCCTGGCGCGAGCGCGCCGAACGGCTGGCGCGCCAGGCGATCGTCACCTATGAGGAGCAGAAGCTGCCCTGGCCCTGCGGCACCCTGGGCGCCGTGGAGGTCCCCGGCCTGATGCTCGGCCTTGCCGGCATCGGCTACTTCTACCTGCGGCTGGCCGACGCGGTCCAGGTGCCTTCGGTGCTGATCTTCCGCCCGGCGAAGACCGCGGCAGCGGCCGGCTGAGCGACGTCCTCCCAGGGCGCCCGGGAGCAAACTCGTTCGCCGCCGACCGATCCTCCAATGGTATGGCACCCCCGTCCGCACCAAACGCCGGGTGACCTCCTTACCCAAGGGCTGCGTACATAGGCCACCCGCCAGGGGAGGTTCGGAATATCGATCAGATCTGGCGGATGTAGTTCCCCTCGGGCGCTGGGATGATCCTGCCCTTGCCCGCAGCCGTCGCCGAGCTGGCCTCACCCGTGGCGCAAGCACCATGGCGCCGTACAGCCGTCGTTCTATTCTCTTTACAAGAGAGCAAGAGGCGGGATAGGCTACGTTACAGCAGTCTTATGTATAACAAGAAGAAAAATGCGCACTAATGCATATCTGGAGTAACCGCGCTCCTCGCCTCCGGTCTGCTCCGGCAGCGGCGAGGGTATCTCGACACCGCAGGCGCCTCCCATGTCCTCACGAGGTCCCAAATGACTGAGACTCTGCATCCCTGGCAGCATCCCGAAAGTAAAGAGATCCATGTTGATTATTGTATCGTCGGCGGGGGAGTTAGCGGCCTGTATGCGGCCGTCCGGCTCTCCCAAGCGGAGGACGGTCCGGAACCGCCGAGGATCTGCATTCTCGAAGCAACCAAGAGGATTGGCGGCCGGATGGTCTCAGTGGACATCCCCGATAGCCCTTTCCGCGCCGATCTCGGGGCGATGCGATTTCTGCCGGCCCAACCGCTGATCAGTTCGCTCGTGGACCACTATGGCTTGGCCACCTACGATTACCAGTTCCCCACCGACTTCTTCTTCGTGCGCGGGCGCCGCATCAACCCGCCGGAGGCCGAGAACGTCTACGACAGCCTTCGCGCTCATGAAAAGAATCAGACACCCGGACAGCTGGTCATCTATGCCGTTTCCCGGGTTCTTCAGGAGGTCCGCGTAGACGAGAATGCGCCCGTGCCGGGACAGCTCCGAGGCCGCATCGTCAACCCGGCCAACCTCAACAAAAAGCTGGCGGAATGTGCCAACGACGTGCGCACCAGAGGATTCAAGGCGTTCACGCCAATGGAGTGGCGGACGATCAAACTATATGGCAAGTATCCGCCGAAAGGCGGCCCTTATCTCTATCAGCTGGGTCTCTGGGACGTGGTCCAGAGCCAGCTGTCTGCCGAAGCCTATTCCTTCGTCGAGGATGGCTTGGGATATCAGACCATCATCGGCACGTGGAACGCGGCCGACGCTATACCCTGGTTCCTGAGCGATTTTTCAGATTTGCCTTACAGATCTATCGTCGGTGGAATGGGCGAGATTCCACGCCACCTCTATGGGTCCTTTCTGGATTCCATGAAGCAAAGACGGGATCTCATTCCATTCCACCCTGCCCTGGTGGTTTTTCAGGAGACCAAGGTGCAGCGGGTCTGTTGGCATGAAGCAGACAAGAGCGTGGTGATCGACGCCGACGTCACGGTGGCCGCCGGTGTCGCTCCTTGGCGGGTCAAGGCGTCGCATTGCCTGATCTGCGTGTCGCAGGGCGCGGTGGAGCGCATCAAGTTCGCCATGACCGCTGGCGATGGGATCAGTCCGATTGACGACCTGAGAAATCGGAGCATGCTGATGACGGCCGGTGCCCGCGGCTTGTCGGCACCCGCAGCCTATGTTGCCAAGCCCGAGCGCGACTTGATCGGCAGAGCTGTGAATGCCTATCAAGTCGATTTTGACTACAACTTTGATTGGCTCCTGAACTGCGTGGAACGGCAGCCGCTCTTGAAGATGTTCCTCGCCTTCAAGCACGCCTGGTGGGAGCGAGTGTGGCAGACCGAGACGGAGAACAGCGCCAAGGTGCCAGAGGGATTCAAGGTGTTGACCAATTTGCCGCTCCGGCAGCTCTTCTACCACTTCTCCACCAGCTTGAGCCACCAAGGGCCTGCTGCAGGGGAGCAGTGGGTGCCTGGTACCGGCGACGGCATGATCATGGCCTACTGCGATGCCAAGCATGCAACCTACTGGGACGCACTCGCATTTCGAGAAAGGCTTTGGTACACCTCTGCCAAGTATGAGAAAGATACAAAAATGGTCGAGGATCTCACGGAGTTTGGAGTGTCAAGGATCTTGGCAGAACGGGCCCACGAACAGATCTGGCGGGTGCATCGGGGCCTAGTCAAGAGCGACGACTTGGACCAGGATATGCGAGAGGTCAGCGAATTTACGCGCGACGACGCTGGCAACCGACAAACGATCGCGAAGTCGAAGACCGTCCTGTTCAAGAATTGGATGAGTCCGCCGTTCTATGGTGGCTGGCATTCGTGGCGTATTGGCGTCGTATCGGACGATGCGAAGAAGATCTGGGAGAGACCCTGGCTGGAGGCCAACATCTATTTCGCCGGCGAAGTGATGTCGAGCGATCAGGGCTGGAGCGAAGGCGCATTCCGCTCCGTCGAGCGGATACTGCTTCACCAGCTGGCGAAGGCCCGCCCGCCATGGCGGGCCAAGGTAGGCTCACGCGATGCGGCCGGCGCGTTTGACCTGGACGAGAGAGCGAAAGACTTGGGATTCACGAACATCGAGGACTATGTGGACTGGTAGAGGAGTTGGCTCCGGCGCTCTAGCACCGGGAAGACGACTCCTGGCTGCCGTTGGACACCGTGCCCATGACCGCCTGTCCGAGCGTCGCGGCCGGGCAGGCCGCTCAATCGTAGCGCAGCACCACCGTCGGGTCGACCGCGGTGGCGCGGCGCGCCGGGACGTAGATCGAGACCAGGGCGACCAGGGCCAGCAACGGCGGCGTGGCGAGGAAGGCCACCGGATCGACGGCGCTGACGCCGATCAGCAGCCCGGAGGCCAGGCGGCTGACCGCGGCGGCGAGCAGCAGGCCGATCGCGAGGCCGGCCGCGACCAGCTTCATGCCCTGCGACAGCACCATGCCGAGCACCTCGCCCCGGCGCGCGCCGAGCGCCATGCGCACGCCGATGTCGCGCGCGCGCTGGGCGACCGAGAACGACATCACGCCGTAGATGCCGAGGGTGGCAAGCAGCAGCGCCAGGGCGCCGAAGAGGGCGAGCAGGGAGGCGGCGAAGCGCGGCGCCCATAGCGATTGGTCGATCTGGTGCGCCATCGTCCCCTGGATCACCAGCGGCATGCCGGGAGCCAGCGCGCGCAGCTGCCGCTGCACGCCGGGCAGCACCGCCTGCGGATCGCGGACGGCCCGGACCACCAGCGTCACGCCGGTGGCATAGTTCTGGGCGAGCGGTTCGTAGGCGTGGGGCTGCGGATCCTCCGAGACGCTGCCGTACTTGGCGTCGCGGGCCACCCCGACCACCTCGACGGCGGGCTGGCCGTGGAAGTGGAAGCGCTTGCCGAGCGCGCTCTGGCCTGGCCAGAACTTCTCCGCCATGGTGCGATTGACGATCACCACCGGTTGGGCGCCGGCGCGGTCGGCGTCGGCGAAGCCGCGGCCGGCGACGAGCGGCACGCCGACGGTGCGGAAGTAGGTGGGATCGACGGCGTCGACCGTCACCAGCACGCCGTTGTTGCTCGGGTCCTCCCGCCCTTCGAGGAAGATCGAACGCGACAGCCCGGCCTGCAACGGCCCGGCCTGCGCCAGCGCCACCGAGGCGATGCCCGGCAACGTCCCCACCTGCTCGCGCACGCCGCGGAACAGCTGCTCGCCGCGCCCGCGGTCGAGGCCGTAGAGGCCGACGTCGAAAGCCAGCGAGGACAGCCGCGGGGTGTCGTAGCCGGTGTCGATGTGCTGCGCCGCGTCGAGACTGCGCAGGAAGAGGCCGGAGGCGATCAGCGCCATCAACGACAGCGCCACCTGGCCGGCGACCAGCGCGCCGCGCAACCCCATGCCGCCGCCGCGGCCGGCCGGCGCCGCGGCGGCGGCGCCGTGGCTCTTGAGCGCCGCGACCAGCTGCGGGCGCGAGCTCTGCAACGCCGGCAACAGTCCGAACAGCAGGCCGGTGGCCAGGGTCACCGCCAGGGCGAAGGCGAGCACCCGCGGGTCGGCGCCGAGGTCGAGGGTCAGGGTGACCGGGAACGGCAGGCTGGGCAGGAACGCCAGCAGCGCGTGGTTCGCCCAGGTCATCAGCAGCAGGCCGAGCGCGCCGCCGAGCAGCGCCAGCAGCAGGCTCTCGGTGAGCAGCTGGCGCACCAGGCGGCCGCGTCGCGCCCCCTGCGTCAGCCGGATGGCGATCTCGCGCCGCCGCGCCGTGGCGCGCGCCAGCAGCAGGTTGGCGACGTTGGCGCAGGCGATGAGCAGCACCAGGCCGACCACCCCGAGCAGCAGCAGCGAGGCGCCGACCAGCGCCCCGCGCACCTGCGGGTTCACCGCCGCCTGCGACAGCGGCAGCAGCCGGACGGTGCGGCCGCGGTTGTCGTTCGGGTACTCCTGCTCGAGCCGGCGGGCGATCGCGGTCATCTCGGCCTGCGCCGCCGCCAGCGTCACCCCGGAACGCAGCCTGCCGATGGTCCAGACGAAGAGGCCGCGCCGCTCCTCGTACCAGTTGAGCTCGGCATCGGGCTTGATCTGGCGGTTCATCGCCATCGGCACCCACAGCTCGGGCTGGACGCCGGTGTCGGTGCCGGTGAAGCGCTCGGGGGCGACGCCGACGACGGTGAAGGCGTTGCCGTCGAGGGTGATGGCGCGCCCGATGACGTCGGGGTCGCCACCCAGCCGCTGCTGCCAGAAATGGTGGGAGACGACCGCCACCGGGTGGGCTCCCGGCTTGATCCCCTCCTCGGTGGTGAACAGGCGGCCGCGCTCGGCGCGGACGCCCAGGAGCGCGAAGTAGTTGTCCGACACCAGCTGGCCCACCAGCAGGCTGGAGTCGGCGCCCCTGGTGAAGCTCATCCCGGCCCAGTCGTAGCCCAGGATGCCGCTGAACGAGCGCGATTGCTCGCGGTAATCCCGCCAGTTGAGGTGCGAAAGGGGACCGGCGAGCATCGCCGGGTTCTGCGCGTCGCGGGTGTAGATCGACACCAGCCGGGCAGGGTCGGCGACCGGCAGCGAGCGCAGCAGCAGGGCGTTGACGACGCTGAAGATGGTGGTGTTGGCGCCGATGCCGAGCGCCAGCGACGAGACCGCGACCAGGGTGAAGGCCGGCCGCTTGACCAGCATGCGCAGGGCATAGCGCAGGTCGCCCAACAGAGTTTCCATGCAGGGACCTCCGCGGGGCAGAGAGCTGGCCGCCGCTGAATCTCCTACGCTAACACCCACGAGGGAGTTTCAGCGGTGGGCGGTGGGCGGTGGGCGGCGGGCGGCGGGCGGCGGGCGGTGGGTGGCGGGTCGAGCCGGCGGGCGGCGGGTCGAGCCGGCGGCAGGCCGGGCGGCGCGACGGTCGGAGAGGTGCGGCAGTCTGGGTGGGCTAGTCGGCGGCCAGCAGGTGCTCGGCGGCCGGGGCGCGCATGTTGTAGTGGGAGCTCATCACCCGGCCGTAGGCGCCGGTGCCGGCGATCAGCAGGACGTCGCCTTCGGCGGCAGGCGCCAGGTGGCGCGAGCGGCCGAGGATGTCGCCGGTCTCGCAGATCGGGCCGACCACGTGCGCGGTCATCGTCGCCGGCTGGTCGAGCCGGGAAAGGTTGACGATGGGGTGATAGGAGCCGTAGAGCGCCGGGCGGATCAGCGAGTTCATGCCGGTCTCGACCCCCACCCAGGTGACGTCGCCCTTGCGCTTGACCTGGGTGACCCGCGCCAGCAGCACGCCCGCCGCGGCCACCATGAAACGGCCGGGCTCGAGCCACAGGTCGAAGCCGGGGTTGGCGGCGCGGCAGCGGCCGAGCCCCAGGTCGAGGGCCGCGAGATCGAGCGGCGGCTGGCCCGGCCGCTCGGGCACTCCGAGGCCGCCGCCGACGTCGAGCACGCGCACCGCCGGAAAGCGCTCCGCGGCCGCGGCCAGGAAGACCGCGACCTCGGTCCAGGCCTCCGGCTTGCGGATGCCGCTGCCGACGTGGGCGTGGAGCCCGACCACCCGGGCGCGGCAGCGCGCGAGCAGCGGCGGCAGCTCGTCGAGCTGCGCCGCCGCCAGCCCGAACTTCGACTGCCGCCCGGCGGTGCGCACGTGGGCGTGGTGGCCGAGGCCGCGGCCGGGATCGAGGCGGAGGAAGATCTCCCGCTCGGCGAACAGCTCGGGCCAGGCCTGCAACGGATGCAGGTTGTCCACGGTGACCAGCGCCCCCAGCGCGAAGCCGCGGGCGAATTCCTCGCGGCCCGCGAAGTTGGGGGTGAACAGCAGGCGCCGGCGGTCGAGGTCGGGGCAGAGCGCGAGGACGTGCTCGAGCTCGGCTGCCGAGACGCACTCGAAGCCGACGCCGAGCTGATGGAACAGGCGCAGCACTCCCGGGTGATTGTTCGCCTTGATCGAGTAGAGCACCTGGTCGGCGGCGGCGAGCGCCAGCAGCTGGCGGGCGGCGTGCGCCAGGGTGGCGGCATCGTAGACGTAGAGCGGCGAGCTCTCGGCGGCGAGCGCCAGCAGCTCCTGCCGCCGCCGGCGCCACCAGTCGCCGCCGCCCATGGCGCAAGCGCTGCCGGCGTCGGTATCGGCGGCGGCGGCGCTCGCGCCATGGGCGGCCGCGCCGGCGTGATGGTCGGGTCCGGCCTGGTCGTCCTGGCCGGTCAGCTCGCTCCAGGTGGGTCCGAGCAGCGCGGTCTCCGCCGTCTGGCCGAAGAGCAGGCCGTGCAGCTGGCGCACCAGGCGCTCGCTCTGCTCCTCGTCGACGAAGAAGGTGAGGTTGAGGTCGCTCGCCGACTGCGTGACCATGTGGATCTTGAGCTCTTCGAACGCCTCGAGCACCGGGCCGAGCTCGTGCAGGATGGTGCGGATGCCGCGGCCCACCAGCGACAGCGAAGCGGTCGGCGCGATCAGGCGCGGCTCGCAGTGGCTGGCCAGCTCGCGCAGCAGCTCCTGGACCGCCGCCGGCTCGATGGCGTTGGCGCTCGGATCGAGGGAGACCGTGACGTTGGTCTCGGAGGTGGAGACCGAGTCGATCGAGAGGCCGTGGCGCGCGAAGCAGGCGAAGACCTCGGCCAGGAAGCCGACCTCCTGCCACATGCTGACCGTGTCCATGGACACCAGGGTGATGCCGCGGCGCGACGACACCGCCTTGACCTGGGGGCCGCCGGTCGAGCCGGCCTGGGAGATCACGGTGCCCGGCGCCTCGGGCCGATCGGTGCACAGCACGTGCAGCGGGATGCCGCGCCGGCGCAGGGGCGGGATGGAGCGCGGGTGCAGCACCTTGGCACCGGTGGTGGCGAGCTCCTGCGCCTCCTCGTAGTCGAGCCAGCGCAGCAGCCGCGCCGAGGGGATCTGCGCCGGGTTGGCGGTGAACATGCCGGGCACGTCGGTCCAGATCTCGCATCGCTCGGCGCCGAGCTTGGCGGCGAAATAGGCCGCCGAGGTATCGGAGCCGCCGCGGCCCAGCAGCACCGTTTCGCCGGCGCGGTTGCGGGCGATGAAGCCCTGGGTGATCACGGCGGCGGCGGGCTCCGCGGCCAGCCGCCGCCGCAGCTCCGGGTCGGGCTCGGCGTCGCAGGAGGCGGCCAGGTAGGCGCGCGGCGAATGGGCAGGCTGCTCGTCGCGCGCCAGCAGCGCGGTGCGGGCGTCGAGCCAGGCGGTGGGGATGCCGCGGGCGTTGAGCCAGGCGGCGCCGAGGCGGGTCGAGAGCAGCTCGCCGAACGCCATCACCCTGGCCTTGAGCGGCGCGCCGGCCGCGCCGAGCAGGGCGGCGCCCAGCGCCAGCCGCGACAGCTCCTCGAGCTCGGCCGCCAGCACGTCGGCGGCGGCGAGCCCGAGCGCGGCGCCCAGCTCGAGATGGCGGTCGCGGATCTCGGCCAGGGGCGCCTCGTGGCGCCCCACCACCGCCAGGCCCAGCATCTCTTCCAGGCGATTGGAGATGCCGGCCAGGGCGGAGCAGACGATCAGCGGCCGCCGCCGCTCGGCCAGGCGGCGCTCCGCCTGCGCGGCGATGGTGGCCCAGCGTGCCGCGGTGGCGACGCTGGTACCGCCGAACTTGAGCACCACCCAGGCGCGGTCCCTTGCCATGCGACGGCTACGGTAGCATCCTTGAGTGCGCGGCGTGGACCGCGGTACGCGGGCGGCGGGGCGCCGGCGGGGCGGGTCCGCGGGCGCCAGGCAGTCATGCAGGCATGCAGGGATGCCAAGAGGGGGTATCGAAGGCCGCCCCGAACGTTTCGGGGCGGCGAGGAAAGGGAGGATCTGCATGTCGCAAGCGGTGCGGGCGGAGCGAGCGAAGCGGGCGGAGCAGGCGGTGCAGGCGGTGCGGGCGGAGCGGGCGGTGCGGGGATCCGGTTGGCCGGCGATAGGGATGGCGCTGGTGGCGGCGGGCGCGCTGCTCGGCGCGATCCTGGGGTGCGCGACGAGGGGCAACGGGGCGTATGGCTATGGCGGCACTGGCGGCACTGCCGACACCGGCGCGAAGGGCGAGCCCGGGCGCGAGGCCTACCAGCCGCACGAGGTGATGCCGGACCGCTTCACGGCGCTGGCGGTGCATCTCGGCGACGCGCCCGGCGTGCCCGCCGGCGGCGCGGCCATCGTGCAGATCAGCATCGATCGCTGGTCGACGCCGGAGGAGCGCGACCGATTGGTGCTGGCGCTGCGCCAGGACGGCGACCCGGGGCTGCTGGCGGCGCTGCAGGCGGTGCCGGCCGTCGGCACCATCCGCACGCCAGATACCCTCTCCTGGAACCTGCATTACGCCCACCAGCGGCTCGACCCGGACGGCAGCCGCCACATCTTCCTCGCCACCGACCGCGTCATCAAGATGTGGGAGGAGATGTACCACACGCGCTCGCTGAGCTATCCCTACATGTTGATCGAGATGCAGGTGGACAAGCACGGCCGCGGCGAGGGCAGGCTGCTGCAGGCCAGCCGCATCCGCCCCAATCCCGAGTCGAGGCGGATCGAGATCGAGAACTACTTCGCCGAGCCGGTGATGCTCAAGGATTTGCGGGAGGGCGAGGGGCGCTGAGGGGGGGCGCTGCGGCACCTCACGAACCTGTCACTTGGGTTCCAGCTCAGCGTCATCGCGAATTGACCGAAATCGGATTCGCGCTGGCGTCCACACGACGATCGCTTTACGTAGGCGTTCACCGGAGGTGTCGGCGAGCTTGACGATCGCCGCCGGGAGATCGCCACGAGACTCCTCCGGGCACCTGATGAGGAGAAGCCCCTTTTGCTGTATCGGCTCGGCGGCCATCGCCAACCGGCCGAAGTCCTTATCTTCTGTCAGCAGGACTCGCTGCTCGCGGTGGGACCGAGAGAAGATCTCCCGGTCGGGCGCGCCTTGACTGTCCTCAACCGCGGCAGTCACGTCATGGCCCGCGGTCCTCAGTGCCTTGACGACGTTGAAATCGCAGCTCTCGTCGGCGAGAAACCGCACAGGGGACGGCCCGGGTGGTCAGCCCGAATGGGCAGCGGTCTCGATGATCTCGTCGTTGGCGATCGTGTCAGCCGCAAATGCGACCGCCGCGCGGATGTCGTCTTGGGTCAGGTGGGGATAGGAAGCAAGCAAGGCTTCCTCAGAGGCTCCCTCGCTGATCCTGCGCAGGATGAGCTCTACCGGGACCCGAGTTCCGCGAATCACGGGCTTTCCGAGCATCACATCGGGGTTTGCCTCAATTCTCTGTGACAGCTTCATGGCGAGGTCCCTCCAGCCTACGAGTCGATTGTACCTCGGGTGCCGAGCCATGGCAGCGGCTGAGAGCAGAGCGCGGAAAACCGCTCTGGCAGGGCCGCCGAGCACGGTGTTCGCGCTATGCTTGACGGCGAGCCCAATTCGAGGAGACGCGAGTGGCGAAGCCTGCGAGCGGTGGCGGCGCACGCACCGACGCCGGCGATCATCGCCGCTGGCAGCCGGACGGCGGGCCGCGGGATGGCCCGGTACCGGGTGAGGACTGGGGGCGCTACCGGGTGGAGGCGCCGCTGGGGGCGGGCGGCATGGGCCGGGTCTGGCAGGCCTGGGACACGGTGCTGCGGCGGCCGGTGGCGCTCAAGTGCCTGCTGGCCCAGGACCCGGCCGCGGTCGAACGACTGCTGCGCGAGGCGCGGGCGCAGGCCAGGATCGAGCACGACAACGTCTGCAAGGTGTACGACGCCGGGGAGATAGGCGGCCGGCCGTACATCGCCATGCAGCTCATCGCCGGCGGCAACCTGAGCGACGCGGCGCCGGAGATGAGCGTCGAGCAGCGGGTGGAGGTGATGCGGCAGGTCGCCGAAGGAGTGCACGCCGCGCACCGCACCGGCCTCATCCATCGCGACCTCAAGCCCGGCAATATCCTGATCGAGCGCGGCGAGGACGGCGAGCCGCACCCCTACGTGGCGGACTTCGGCGTGGCGCGCGACACCGCGGCGCCGCGCGAGACGCGGATCGGCCTGGCGGTGGGCTCGCTGCACTACATGGCGCCCGAGCAGGCCGGGGCGTCGGCGGTGGACCGGCGAGTGGACGTGTGGGGCCTGGGGGCCACCCTCTACGAGCTGCTGTGCGGCCAGCCGCCCTTCGGCAGCGGCAACCAGACCGAGGTGCTGGTGCGGCTGCTGCAGGGCGAGGTGACGCCCCTCTCGCGCCGGGCGCCGGGCCTGCCGCCAGACCTGCAAACGGTGGTCATGAAGTGCCTCGAGCGCGAGCCGGCACGGCGCTACGACTCGGCGCGGGCGCTGGCCGCCGACCTGCGGCGCTACCTCGACGGCGAGCCGGTGCTGGCGCGGCCCGCCGGCTGGTGGTACCGCGCGGCGAAGCGGCTGCGCAAGCATCGGGCGGCGGCGGCGGCCGGCGCGGTCGCGCTGCTCGCCGTTGGCGCGATGGCGTCAGTGGCCTGGCGGGCGCAGTGGCGCGCCCGCGAGTCGGCGCTCGCGGCGCAGCGCTTTGGGCGCCAGGTGCAGGAGATCGAGAGCACGCTGCGCATCGCCTACCTGCTGCCGCTCCACGACGTGCGGCGGGACCAGCTCCTGGTGCGCGAGCGGATGCGCCAGCTCGCGGCGCAGATGACGCGGCTGGGCGACTTCGCCGACGGCCCGGGGCACTACGCCCTCGGGCGCGGCTACCTTGCCCTCCACCGCCTCGACGAAGCGCATCGCGAGCTCGGCGCCGCCTGGGGGCTGGGTTACCGGGGCCCCGAGGTGGCTTACGCCCTGGGCCGGGTGCTGACCGAGCGCTACCAGGCGGCGCTCGAGCAGGCGGCACACCTGGCGGACGATGACCTGCGGCGCGCCCGCCGTCAGGCGGCGGAACGGAGCTTCCTGGTGCCGGCGCGGGCGGCGCTCGGCGCCAGCCGCGGCGCGGAAGGCGAGAGCCGGCACTACCTGCTGGCGCTGCTGGCGCTGGCCGAGCACCGCCAATCGGAGGCGGTGCGGCAGGCGGCGCGCGCCTTCGCCGAGGACCCCGCCCGCTTCGAGGCCGCCCTGCTGATGGGCGGCGTCCATTTGCAGCTTGGGCGCGAGGCGCGCGAGCGCGGCGACTACGAGACGGCGGCGGGATGGCTGGCGGCGGGCAGGCGCGACGAGGCGGCGGCGGCGCTGGTGGCGCGCAGCGCGCCGGAGGTCCATGCCGCCCGCTGCGCGCTGGAGGCCGCCGCCCTGGATCTCGAATGGGCGCGCGGCAACGCCGCCGAGGATGGCTTCGGCGCCGTCCGCGCCGCCTGCGACGCCGCCCTGGCCGCCGAGCCGCGCAACGCCGCGGCGCTCGCGGCGCTGGCCCAGGCGTATTTGACGCTGGGAGTGGACCGCGAGGGCAGGGGCGCGGACCCGGTGAGCGCGCTCGAAGCGGCGATCGCCGCCACCACTCAGGCGCTGACGGCCGGCGAGGGGCCGGCCGACGACGAACCGCTGCGCCTCCGCGCGCAGAGCTGGCTGCGCCTGGGCCAGTTCCAGGTCGCTCATGGGCGCGACCCGCGAGCCGCCTTCGAGCGGGCGCTGGCGGACGGGGAGCGGGCGGCCGCGCTGGCGCCCGGGTCGGCGGCGAGCCATCAGGACCTGGGTTTCGCGCAGCTGGCGCTCGGCGAATACCAGATCGGGCAGGGGCTGGATCCGACGCCGGTGCTGGACCGTGCGGCCGCCAGCTTCCGGCGGGGCCTGGAGATCGACCCGCGGGCCGCCAACCTGCATCACCGTCTCGCCTATACGCTGTTCCAGCGCGCCGCCTACGACCAGCTGCACGGGCGCGACCCCAGGCCGCTGCTGGCCGCGGCGGCGGCGAGCTACCGGCGAACGCTGGCCATCAATCCGCGCACCGTCCAGGCCTACTCGAATCTCGGCAACGCCTACGTCGTCGCCGGCGAGTACGAGCTCGACCACGGGCTGGACCCACGGCCGGCCCTGGAGCAGGCGGTGGCGAGCTATCGCGGCGCGCTCGCACTGCAAGGGCGGTTTTCCTCGGCGCACCAGAACCTCGGCGGCGCGCTGCTGATCCGCGCCCTGTACGAGGCCAAGGCGGGTCTCGATCCGCGGCCGGCGATCGGCCAGGCGCGCCAGGAGCTCGAGGCCGCCAGGGCGCTCAACCGCAACGACCCCGATCCGGTCAGCAACCTGGCCGCGGCCGCGTTCTACCTCGGCGACTATCTCGCCGGGCGCGGCCTGGACCCGGAGCCGGCGCTGGCCGCGGGGCGGCGGGAGGTCGCGAGCAGCCTGGCGATGAATCCCAACGACGCCGAGGTGATCCGCACCCGCGCCGAGCTCGAGCTGGTGGCGGCGCGCTGGGCGCTGCGCCGCGGTACCGGGGCGGCCAGCCGGCTGGCGGCGGCGGCTCGGGACCTGGCGCGCTCGCTGGCGGTCAACGGCGCCGACGCCGGCACCTGGGCTGACCTGGCCGCGGTCGAGGAGCTGCGCTGCGAGCCGGGGGTGGCGATGCCGGGGAAGGCGCCGTCGGGGCCGCGGGCGGTGGCGGTGACGCTGCAGGGGCCACGGGCGGTGACGCTGCAGGGGCCGCGGGCGGTGACGCCGTCGGGGCCGCGGGCGATGGCGCCGCCGGTGGGCGGTGCGCCGGTGGGCGCGGTCTGCCTGGCGGCGGTCGGGAGGGGCCTGGAAGCCGCGCGGAAGGCGCTCGCCCTGAACCCCCGCCTTGCCGAGGCCGAGCGTCTCCAGGGCACTCTGGAGCTGGCCGCGGCCCGCGAGGCTGGCGCCGCGGGCGCGCGGCGCGAGGCCGCGGCCAGGGCGAAAGCGGCGCTCGATCGGGCCGTCGCCCTCGATCCGCTGCTGCGGCCCAGGATCGCGCCGCTGCTGGGCGCCGCTGCCGCGCTGGCGGCGGCGGGAGGCTGAACGGGAAGCTGAAACTGCCTGGGGCGGCCCGGCCGACGCCTCGATTGGGCTCTCGCCACTCGCCGCGCGAGCCCTGGCCGGCGCGCGCGCATCGCCGCCGAAACACCTTGCCCGCGGCGCCGTAGAAGCCAGCGCAGGCTCTACGACGAGGTGAGGAGGGACGTTCGATGCCGCGCCGGCGCTGGCTTCCGATCTTGGTCTTGCTGCTGGCGGGTCTCGCCGCGGTGGTGGCGATCCGGCGCCCGGACCGGATGCTCGGCCAGGGCCTGCGGGTGGGCGCGGCGGTCGTCGCCCAGACGCTGTGCTCGGAGGTGTTCGTCGCCGGTCTGGATCCGGCGCGGGTGGAGGCGGAGGAGCTGGCACCCCAGGCCGGCCTGCTGCGACGGCTGCGCGTCGACGTCGACCGCCGCCACCGGCAGGTGACCGCGAGCTGGGGCGGCCACTTCGCCAGCGTCGCCGGCGTCTCCGGCATGCGGCCGGATCTGGGTTGCGGTTTGGCCTCCGCTCCCGCTGCTGGCGCCGGCGCCGCTCTCTCCGCGATGGCTGAGGCGGAGGTACCGCCCGAAAGGCCCATCGTGGCGCCCGTCACCGAGGGCTTGCGGCTGGCGCTCGACCGGGCGTTCGCCGAGCCGCACCCGCGGCGGCCGCGGCATGTGCGCGCCATCGTGATCTACCGCGACGGCCGCCTGGTCGCCGAACGCTACGCCGCGGGCATCGGGCCGGAGACCCGGCTGCTCGGCTACTCGCTGAGCAAGTCGGTGATCAACGCGATGATCGGCGTGCTGGTGCGCGCGGGCCGCTTGCAGGTGGCCGAGCGGGCGCCGATCCCGGCGTGGGCCAGCCCCCGCGACCCGCGGCACGCCATCACCGTCGAGCAGCTGATGCGCATGACCAGCGGCCTGGCTCTCGAAGAAAGCGACTCGGGCTTCGATCCCGTTTCGCGGATGCTGTTCCTCGAACCGGACATGGCGGCCTTTGCCAGCCGAGCTCCCCTCAAGGCGGCGCCGGGGACCGCATGGGAGTACACCAGCGGCAACACGTTGCTGCTGTCGTCGATCATCCGCGATGCGGTCGGCGGTCACGCCGCCGACGTCCTGGCCTGGGCTCGGCGCGAGCTCTTCACGCCGCTCGGGATGCATCACGTCACCATCGAGTTCGACGCCGCGGGAACCCCCATCGGCTCCACCCGCGTCCTCGCATCGGCCCGCGACTGGGCGCGGCTGGGCCAGCTCTACCTGGACGACGGCGAGTGCGCCGGCCGCCGGATCCTGCCTCCCGGCTGGGTGCGCTTCTCCACCACGCCGACGCTGGCGAGCGACTACGGCGCCGGCTTCTGGGTCAACGCCGGCGCCGCACCGCACGCGCGGGGACGGGTGCGGGCCGGCATGCCCGCCGATAGCTTCTTCGGCTCCGGCCTGTTCGGCCAGCGACTGGTGGTGATCCCGTCGCAGCGGCTGGTCATCGCCCGACTCGGGGCGACGGTCGATCCGCCCGACTTCGACATCGCGGGGCTCGAACGCCTGGTGACGGACGTGATCGGTGCGACCGGTGGCAGGGCCGGGATGGCGGATCCGGGCGCCGGCGGTTGCCCCTTGCGAAGCTTATGATCAGCTGGCGCCGAGGACGGTCGAGCAACCCTGGCGCGTCGTCATGGTGGCGAGAAGGAGGGCAGCGGCCGTGAACCAGGAACCGGAGCCAGGACGATGATGCCCGGTGACACCTCGCTCCCGGACCTCGCGACGGCACAGAGCGAGGTCGATCGGCAGAACGCGCAGTTCTACGGCCAGATCAAGTACCCCTGGCCGCCGCAGTATTTCGACCGCCTGCAGCGAGCCGACCTGGCGCCGCGGCTGCTGGCCCAGGACATCGGTTGCTGGCAAGGTGGGTTGCTGCCGGAGGAGCCCCGGATCTGGGTGGCCGGCTGCGGCACCAACCAGGCGCTGTTCACCGCGCTCCGGTTCCCGCGCGCCCAGGTGCTGGGCTCGGACCTCTCGGCGGAATCGCTGGCGGTCTGCGGCGCGAACGCGGCGAGCCTCGGCATCGGCAATCTCGAGCTCAGGCGCGAGAGCCTCAACGCGGTGGATTATCGGGGCGCCTTCGATTACGTCGTCTGCACCGGCGTGATCCATCACAACGCCGACCCCGCGAAGCCGTTGACCCGCCTCGCCCAGGCGCTCAAGCCGGCAGGTGTGCTCGAGCTGATGGTCTACAATCAATTTCATCGCATCCTCACCTCGGCCTTTCACGAAGCGCTGTGGCGTTTGCTGGGGAAGCCGGCGACACCGGACCTGGCGCATGAGCAGCCGGCGGCGCGGCGGCTGGTGGAGACGTTCCGCCAGGGCAACCTGATGTCGCAGTTCCTGGACGTCACCGGGCGGCTGGGCGATGCCGCCTTCGCCGACAGTCTGCTGCAACCGGTGGCTCACAGCTATACGGTGGCGTCGCTCGGGGAGCTGGCGCGGCGCTGCGGACTCGAGCTGCTGACGTTTTGCAACGACGCCTTCAGCCGGGTCAAGGGAGAAGCCGACTGGAACCTGGACCTGGGAGATCCGGAGCTGCAGCGGCTCTACCTGGAGCTGGCCGACGAGGACCGCTGGCAGATCACGAATCTGTTGCTTGCCGAGGCGTCGCCCATGCTCTGGTTCTACCTGCAGCGCCGGGATTGCCCGCGGCCGCGCCGAGGCGAGCGCGAGATCTGCGACGGTTTCCTCGACGCCAGGTTCTTGCGGGTCAAGACGCAGCAAGAGCTGTTCGTCCGTGGTGCGGACGGCAGTTACTCCCGGCGGCCGCAGGTTGTCGCCTTTCCGGGCCAGCCGCGCGCCGAGCTCGCCCGCCGGGTCTACGCCGCGCTGGATGAAGCGCTGCCGCTCCGCGATACCTTGGCCTGGCTCGACGTCGACACCTCATGGCCGCAGGTCAACCGCTTGCGGCTCGCCCTGGCCACCTCCGGCTGTCCGTATCTCGAAGCCGTAAGCTCTGAATAGGCGCTGACTCAAGGCTTGACGGTAGGCCAGGCCTCTTGCCGCCCGATGCTAAGATCCAACCGGAGGCCGAGAATGCCCGCCAGAACCTACACCGCCATCCTGGAGAAGGAAGGGAATCTCTTTGTCGCCCTCTGTCCTGAGCTGGACGTGGCGAGTCAGGGACCTTCCGTCGAAGCGGCCACAGCGAATCTCAAGGAAGCTGTCGAGCTGTTCCTGGAGTGCGCCGACTCGCGCGAGATCGCCGAGCGCGAGCATGGCGCCGTCTTCGTGACCCACTTCGAAGCCGTGCATGGGTAAGCTCCGAGTCCTGTCTGGCCGCCAGATCTGCCAGATCCTCACGAAAAACGGCTTTGCAGAGGTCCGCCGGCGCGGCAGCCACGTCGTCATGCAGCTTCGCACAGTGGAAACGACGGTCACCGTCCCGGTGCCAGACCATCATCAGGTAGCAATCGGCACCCTGCTGGCGATCATCCGGCAGAGCGGCGTCGCACGGGAGGCCTTCGAGTCCTGACGTCAAAAGAAGGTATAGACGTCGCGGCCGGGGGCTCCGCTCGCCTCGGGTTGGCGCAGGGCGCGGACATGCTCGTGCCACGCAGCCGGAATGCCTTCGCGGTCGAGCAGGAAGTCTTCGAGCACCAGGGTGTCGAGGCGCGAGCGGACGAAGCAGATCAGGGCGTCCGCCGGGGTGCAGACGATGGGCTCGCCGCGCATGTTGAAGGAGGTGTTGAGCAACACCGGACAGCCGGTGCGGCGCTCGAAGGCGCGCAGCAGCGCTGCAAACCGCGGGCTGGCCGCGTCGTCCACGGTTTGCAGGCGGGCGGAACCGTCGACGTGGGTGATCGCCGGCAGCGCGAGGTCGCCGCGGACCTGAACCGTCTCGAGCATGAAGGGCGAGGGGTGGTCGACGTCGAAATGCTCGGCGGCACGCTCGGCCAACACCGCCGGCGCAAAGGGACGGAAGCTCTCGCGCAGCTTGACCAGCTGGTTGATGCGGTCGCGCATCCCCGGGACGCGCGGGTCGGCAAGGATCGAGCGCCCGCCGAGCGCCCGCGGCCCAAGCTCCATGCGGCCGTGAAACCACCCCACGACCCTGCCGGCCGCCAGGCGCTCGGCCGTCGCCGCCAGCAACTCCTCGTCGCGGCCACGCAAGTCGAGCGCCGCGGCGGAGGTGCCGGCGAACAGGCGCGCGACCTCGCCAGCCGTGCTGCGGGGACCCCAGAAGGCATGGGTCAGCCGACCCTGGCGCGGACGCTCGCCGGTGGCCCGCAGGTGCGCCAGCGCCGCCGCCCCCAAGGCGCCCCCGGCATCGCTCGCCGCAGGCTGCACGAAGAGGCGCGAAAACGGGCCGTCACGCAGGATGCGACTGTTGGCGACGCAGTTGAGCGCCACGCCGCCCGCCAGGCAGAGGTTGCGGCTCGGCACCTGCTGGTGGAGGTAACGCACCTTTTCGAGCAGCACCTCCTCGAGCGCCCGCTGCATGCTGCAGGCGAGGTCGCGATGGAACTCCAAGAGCTCGGACCCCGGCTGCCGCGGCGGCTCGCCAAACAGCTCGACGAAGCGCTCGGAAACCATGCGCTCGCCAGTGAAATTGTCGAAGTAGCTCATGTCGAGCCGGTACTGGCCGCCGGCCTCCGGCGCCAGCAGGGCACGCAGCTGCTCGAGGTAGCGCGGCCGGCCGTAAGGCGCCAGTCCCATCACCTTGTACTCGCCGTCGTTGACCGCGAAGCCCAGATAGCCGGTAACGGCACTGTAAAGCAGGCCCAGGGAGTGGGGGAACCGCACCTCCTCGAAGATCTCGAGCTGCCTGCCCTCGGCACGGCCATAGGCCGTGGTCGCCCATTCGCCCACGCCGTCGACGGTCAGCACCGCGGCCTCCGCGAATCCCGAGAAGTAGTAGCTGCTGGCGGCATGCGACTGGTGGTGGTCGAAGAGGTCGATCGGACCCTCGTAGCCCAGCTCTTCGCGGATCTCCCTCTCGACCCGGCCGAGACCGCCGAACAGCCGGGCGCACATCCTGCGGCGCGCGGTCGCCGACGTCTGCGGCAGCAGCGCCATCCACAGCTGGCGCTCCAACTTCTTGCGCGGATCTTCGTAATAGGCGAGCCGGTCGACCCGCGGCAAGGTCAAACCGCCCTCGGCGAGGCAGAAACGGAAGGCCCGCCTGGGCAGGCGGGCATCGTGCTTGACGCGCGAGAACCGCTCCTCCTCGGCCGCGCAGACCAGCTCGCCGTCGCGCAGCAGGCAGCAGGCAGCGTCATGGAAGTGCGCGGAGATCCCGATGACGTTGAGCGCCAACTCACCCCTCGAGCGGAGGACCGCTCCGCGTGGGCACGCACTATAGCAATCGCTGCTGGCCGCGACAATGGAAAATGGCCGCATCACGCCGGCTCGCTGCTCCTGCAGCTCTTGAAGCGATTTCGCGAGGCGCGATATCCTCGCCGCTGCGATGAGCGCTCTTTCCGAGCAGGCGGGCAGGCTGCGGATCGTTGCCCGCCGGCTGCTGCGGAGCCCGGGATTCGCGCTGCCCGCCGTCGCCATGCTGGCGCTGGCGATCGGGGCCGACACGGCGACCTTCAGCCTGATCGAGGCGGTCCTGCTGCGGCCGCTCCCCTACCGCGATCCGGGCCGCCTGGTGGTGCTCTGGGAGGACCATTCCCGCCAGCAGGGGCGCTCGACGATGACCGTGGCGCCCGCGACCTTCGACGACTACCGGCGGCAGAGCCTGACGCTGCGACCGCTCGCCGCCATGCTGTCGCACGACTTCGACCTGACCGACGGCGAGCCGGAGGTGGTGGGCGGCTCGGAGGTGGATGCGAGCTTCTTTCCCCTGCTCGGCATCGCTCCGCGGCTGGGACGGCTGATCGGCGCGGCCGACCTGCGCCCGGATGCGCCGCCGGCGGTGGTGCTCGGCGATGAGCTCTGGCGGCGGCGGTTCGGCCGCGACCGCCGGGCCCTCGGCAGCATCCTTCACCTCG
>DATGHG010000446.1:0-8867 GCA_035308185.1 Thermoanaerobaculia bacterium
GGGGAGGGTGAAAGGCAAGATGCCGATGACCGTCGTGAGCCCGGAGCGCTTTCTTTTCGGCACGGAGGGTGCATCGTCCGGATTCTGGAATCGCCTGAGCGACAACGCAGTGCAACCCGACGAGCACTGACCACATCCGCCGCTCAGTCGGCCACCGCCGTCTCCTCACCGCCTCCAACCGGCTGTCAGTGCCGATCAGTCTTGCTCCCTACCTCCCCACCCGCACCGCCCGGGCTGCCACCGCGTCGATCAGCCCCGGGGCCACCAGGCGGACGAAACGGCCCAGGCGCCCTCGCAGGGAGAGGATGCGGAGACGCTGGCGCTTCGCCATCGCTGCCACGATGTGGCTGGCACAGCGCTCGGTGGACATGATCTTGGACTCCTGCATCCGGCTCTGGCCCAGGGGCTTGCCGTCGGGACCGGCGGCCCGGCGGTGGATCTCCGAGACCACGAAGTCGGGCGCCACCACGGTCACCGAAACCCCCGTGCCCGCCAGCTCGATGCGCAGGGAATCGAAGAAGCCGAAGATCGCGTGCTTGGTCGCGGCGTAGCCGGTGCGGGTGGGCACTCCGGTCATGCCCGCCACGCTGGCGACCGCGACCAGACGGCCCCGCGTGCACTTCAGCTCGGGCAACGCAAACCAGGTGGGATAGACGTAGCCCAGGTAGTTGACCCGCATCAGACGCTCGAAGAGCTGGATATCCTGCACCTCGTCGAACCGGGAGATCATGTCGATGCCGGCGTTGTTGACCAGGCCGTCGAGCCTGCCATACACCCCCACCGCCCGCTGCACCAGATGCTCGCAGTCGGCGGGCCGGGAGACATCGGTCGGCACCACCAGCGCCTCGGCGCCGCGCTCGCGACAGGCGACCGCCACCTGCTCCAGCGCCCCGGCGTCGCGGGCCGCCAGGGTCAGACGGGTGCGCCGGCTTGCCAGGTCCAGGCAGACCGCCTTGCCAATGCCCTGCGACGCGCCGGTCACGATAATGGAACTGCCAGCGAGGTCCGCGCTCATCGAGATCCTCCCGGTTCGAGCTCTAAACCTCAGCTCACTTGAGATACCAGGGTATGTTGATCACTACTACCCGCTCGTTGTCCTCCAGGAGGAGGCGGGCCTTCAACACCTCGGCGCGGTGGTTGTGCAGGAAGTTCTCGTACCAGCGCCGCTCGACCAGCTCGGGAACGATGACGGCGATCTGGCGCTTGGGGTACTCGCCCTGCAGCCGCTCGACGAAGGCGATCAGCGGCAGGAAAAGCATGCGGTAGGGGGATTCCAGGATCTCCAGATGCGGCGCCTGGTGGCCCGCCTGCCGCGCCGGCTCCTCCACGTTCTGCAGCCACTGCTCGAGCAGGGCCTGCCGGCGCTCCTCGTTCACCGCGACATGCACCGCCAGGACGTCGCGAGAGATGGTCAGGCCGAAACGCAACGCCTTCTCGGTCAACAGGGTCCAGCTCTCGACCGGCACCACCACCACCGGCGGCTCGAGGTCGGCGAGGTCCAGCGGTCGCAGGCAGGCGAGCTGGCGAACCTCCCGTCGGTAGTGGTGCTTGACCCCACCGAAGACCGCCAGGATGCCCGGGACCAGCACCGCGACCAGCCACGCACCCTCGACGAACTTGGCCACCAGGATCACCGCCAGGGCAATGCCGGTCGCCACCGCCCCCAGGCCGTTGATCGCCATCGCCACCCTGGAGTGGGCGCCGCCGATGCGCCGCCAGTGCATCACCATGCCCGCCTGCGACAGAGTGAAGGCGCTGAAGGCACCCACCGCGAAGAGCGGGATGAGGCGATCGGTGATGCCGCCGAAAACGATCAGCAGCAACCCCGAGAGGATGGCCAGCACCACGATGCCGTTCGAGTAGACCAGCCGCCGCCCGACGTTGGCGAAGGAGCGAGGCAGGTAGCCGTCCTCGGCGATGATGCGGCAGAGCCGCGGCAGATCGGCGAAGCTGGTGTTCGCCGACAGGCAGAGCACCACCAGCACGCTGGCGATGGTGACGTAGTAGACCGCCCCTCGCCCCGCCACCGCGGCGACCAGCTGCGAGAGGATGCTCTGGTAACCCGCCTGCTGCTGGTCCATGGCCCCGAGGTGGTAGGCCTTGGCCAGATAGGCAATGCCGCCGAGCAGCAGGCCGAGCAGGCCGACGATGGCGGTCAGGGTGCGCTGGGCGTTCTGGACCGACGGCTTCTTGAAGTAGCGCACGCCGTTGCTGACCGCCTCGACGCCGGTCATGGCGGTGCAGCCGCTGGCGAACGAGCGCATCAGCAGCCAGAGGCTGACCGCCTCGATCGGCGGCCCCAGCCGCGGCGGCGGCGCCGCCGGCGCCGGATGGCCGCCGTGCAGCAGCGCCTTCGCCACCCCGGCCGCCACCACCAGGCCCAGGCTGAGCAGGAACAGGTAGGTCGGCACTCCGAACGCCAATCCCGAGGTGCGCAGGCCGCGCAGGTTGACCACCGCGATGACGACCAGGACCGCCAGGCAGAGGCTCAGGGTATGCGGTTGCAGCGCCGGCGCCGCCGACACCAGCGCCGCGACCCCCGCCGAAATGCCGACGGCGACGTTGAGGACGTAGTCGATCAGCAGCGACGCCGCGGCCAGCAGGCCGACGCGGGTCCCCAGGTTCTCCTTGGCCACCGTGTAGGAGCCGCCGCCCAGCGGGTAGGCGGCGATGGTCTGGCGATAGGAGAGGTAGAGCAGCAGCAGCAGGACCAGGATCACCAGCGTGATCGGCCCGATGTAGGACAAACCGGCCGCGCCGAGCGGCACCAGCAGGCTCAGCGCCGCCTCCGGGCCGTACGCCGCGGAAGACAGGCCGTCGAGCCCGAGGGTGGGGATGCCCGCCCACAGGCCGATCTTCTCCTCTTCGGCCCGCGACGAGGCCAGCGGCTTGCCGAGGATGGTGTCGCCCAGGGACATCCGCGGCGTGCGTCCTAGGGACTGCCGGGCTTGCGGGAGCCGGCGGGGGCGCCGGCAGCGGCTGCGCCCGCGCCACCGCCGGCGCGCGGTCTTTCGATGCCCAGCCACTGTGCGACGCGCCAGGCGACGTCGGTCGCCGCCACCGGGCCGCTGGTCCGCCCGGGTTTGATGTCCTTGCCGATCGCGAGGTAGACCCCCTGCATGTCGGGATGGGACGACAGGTAGCCCTGCATGCCATGGTCCGTGGCCGGGTGGGTGGTCGCCGTGCCGGCAGGCGCCGGACCGGCGTCGAAGGACCAGCCCTCGCGCGCGAAGACGATCAGATCGCCGCTGTTGGGATGATCCAGGCTCAGCTCCGCGGCCTCCTGCCGGGTGAGGACGCGCTCGATCGGCGTCTCGTCGCCGATCCGCCAGGCCAGCAGCTGATCGCGCAGCTCGAGCAGCTGCTTCTGCCTCGCCGCCTCCGCCGCCGGTCCGCCGCCGGCGCCCGCCGAACCTGCCAGGTAGAGATGGGCCATGCCGCCGTCGCCGACGGCGTAGACGGCGAGCCCGGCACCGGCCGCTGCCCCCGGCACCGACCCCGCTCTCGCTCCCGCACCCGGCAACCCCGCCGCCGGTGCGGCGACGCTCCCGCCGCCCTCCCCCGCCGGCGGCGCGGCCAGCCAGCCGCGCTCGCGCAGCAGCCCGTTGAGATCGACGACCGTGTGCAACGGCGCCACGCCGTGATCGCTGACCACCACCACCGTGGTGCGGCCCAGGTCGACCGCGGTCATCAGCAGACGCAGCTCGCGGTCGACCGCCTGCCAGACCCGGCGCCGGGCGCGCACCAGGTCGTCCCGGCGCGCGGCGGAGTAGCCCTCCTGGTGGGGATCGGCGAGCAGCAGGCCGGCCTTGTCGATCACCGGAATGGCGCCGATCATCAGGTCCCAGTCGTCGCGCGCCGCCGCCGCCCGCAGCGCGCCGCCGAAGAAGGCGGCGAACCGCTCGGCCTGCTCGGTCCAGGTGTCGAGGTCGATCCCGGACTCGCCGCGCCAGGTCGCCGCCAGCCGCGCGTCGTCCGGCGGACCGGGCCAGGCGAGGTTGCTCTCCGCGAGGTCCCGTGCGAGATCGGCGGGATAGGCCTGCAGGCCATAGGTGCCGCCGAAGTAGACCCGCACCGTCTCGAGCGCGGGATCGAGCGCCAGCACCTTGACCCAGCACACGGCGCGGCCGCCGCGGTCAGGGAACGTCACCTCCGCCCACTGGCCCTGGGCGAGCGGCTCGCTCTGCTCGAGGTTGGCGACGCTGGGAGCCCGCCCGGTCGCCACCACCACGCCGTCGTAATTGGCCTGACCGTCGTCGGTGCGATCGATGGCGTAGAGATCGAAGGTGACCGGCTCGACGGTCCCGGCGGCTCCCTCGCCACCGGCCACGGTGCCGCCGGCACCTGGCAGCGTGACGTGGGCGGCGAGCACCGGCGACCGGCTGGCAAGCTTCGGCGCCCCGGCGGCGGCCGGCTGCCAGTCGGCGCGCTTGAGGATCAGCAGCCGTGCCTTGCGCTCGGGTGCGGCGGTGTAGGTCATGCCGATCTCGGCCCGCCGCCGCGGCTCGCTGCCGTCCACGCCGGGCCACGCCAGCACGGCCGCTCGCTTCTTCTGGCGCCGCACCGCCTCCCACAGGGTCTCGGCGGCGATCGGGAAGGTGAAGCCGTTGGCGGTGGCGAACGGCGGCGCGCCGGCCGGATGGAAGCGGTTGCCGGTGATGCCGGTGTGGTCCGGCGCCGCGCCGGTGGCGAGGCTGACGTGGTTGGGGGCGCCGAGCGTCGGATCGACCGGCACCAGCGCCGACGCCACCTCGCCCTCGCGGAAGAAGCGGGCGAACCCGCCCTCGTCGAGCAGGTCGTCCTTCCACAGCTGCTGCAGCTCCTCGGCGCCCGCGCCGTCGAGGCTCACCACCACCACCCGCCGCGAGGTCCTCGGCACCGCCGGCCCGCCCTTCGGCTTTTCGGTGCTCTGCGGCTTCTTGGGCGCGTTCGGGTTGAGCGGCTTGGCCCCGGCCCCCACCGTCAGGGACAGGGCTGCCAGCAGTCCCAGCCAAGCCGCGCGCCGTCGCATGATCGCAGTCATTCTAGTCCCGCCCCGTGGAGCCGAAGCCGCCCTCGCCGCGGCCGCTGCCGTCGAGCGCCTCGGTCTCCTCCCATTCGACGCTCTCCACCCGCGCGATCACCAGCTGCGCGATGCGGTCCCCGCGCCGCAGCGTGAACGGCTCGGAGCCCAGATTGACCAGCAACACGCCGACCTCGCCGCGGTAGTCGCTGTCGATCGTCCCGGGGGCGTTGACCATGCCGATGCCGTGGCGCAAGGCGAGGCCGCTGCGCGGGCGCACCTGCCCCTCGTAGCCGGCGGGGATGGCGAGCGCCAGGCCGGTCGGCACCAGCAGGCGCTCGCCCGGCAGCAGCACCCGCTCGCCCACGATCGCCGCACGCAGATCGCAACCGGAGCTGCCGGCCGACGCCGGCGCCGGCAACGGCAGATCGCGCGCCGCGGGCAACCGCCGCACCCGCAGCTTGATCATCAGGGCCGGCCAGTGCCGCCGGAGCCGCCGGAGCCCGCTCCCCCCGAGCCGCCGCCCAACACGCCGCCGACCGGTATGGGGCCGGACGGCGGGCGCGGACCACCCGGAGGCGTGAAATCGGGCATCGGGCGCCCCAGCCAGCGAGTGCTGAGCTGCATGAAGTTGGAGCCCGGGAGCCCGGCCCCCGGATCGCCGATGCCCTGCAGGCCGCCGATCGAGGGCCGGCCGGCGCGCGACAGCATCTCCACCCGGAACTCCCACTCGTCGTAATGCTCGTGGCCGAAGAACAACAGCAGCGACTTCGCGGTGCTGCGGCTGCGCACGCCGACGATCGGCCCGTTGGTGACCTGCGGCTGGTTCGGATCGAGGCCGTTGCCCGGAGGGTTCGGCGAGGCGGCCGGGGCGCCCGGCACGTTGATCGGCGATCCCTGGCCGGCGAAGATCGGCTGCCAGTCGCCGTTGGCCGTCATCGGGTCCTTCCACAGCTGGCGGATGCTGCGCGGCTTGGCCTTGAGCAGCTCGTCGAGCTTCACCGGGTAGCGCTGGAAGCGGCGCTGGAAGACGCGGATCGCCTCGGCATACTGGAAGCCGCGCGAGATCAGCTCCTCCTCCTTGTCGCGCTTGATCATCTCGCTCCATTTGGGCAGCGCGGCGGAGAGCATGATGGTAAGCACCGCCATCAGCATCACCAGCACCACCAGGTTGTAGCCGGCCTCGGCTCTCCGGCGGCGCAGTGCAAGCGGCGGGCTCGGCAGGCTCACCATTCGGCGTAGGGAGTGCCGCCGAGCGAGTTCCTCGGCGAGCCCGAGTGGACGTCGACGATGCCCGGGACGTTGTCCGGGTTGTCGGTGTCGGGGCCGGCGGCGCTGTCGCTGTCCGGCGGATGGTCGGGGTCCACCTCCTCCCGCACCAGCACCCAGGTGTCGCTGCGCTTGGTGATGGGGTCGACCGGGATGGCGCGCAGGTAGCCGTCCTTGACCAGCACCTCGAGCGACGGCGGATAGTGCCCCTTGTCGCCGTAGTACTGGTCGAGCACGTCGCGGATGGTCCGCAGGTTGGTCTTGAGCACCACCTCGTTGGCGCGCACCGGCATGTCCTTGAGCTTCGGCATCGCGATGGCGGCCAGGATGCCGATGATGGCCACCACGATGATCATCTCGAGCAGGGTGAAGCCCTGCTCCGCGCTCGGCCCCGGCCGGCGGGCCGGCTGCCGGCCGCGCTCCCGGATTGGTTGTCCGTCCATGGATGGCGCTCCGTGTCCCGTCACCACTTGCGATAGGGAATGCCGTTGAGCCCCACCCCGAGCGACAGCGAGTAGACGTCGTAGACGTCCTCGCCACCGGTCTGTGCGGCATCGGGTTCGTCCTGGTAGCTGCGCAGCCCCCATTGCTGCTTGCCGGTCATCGGATCCACCGGGATGCGGCGCAGGAACTTCATCTTGCGGTCGATCTGGCCGACCAGGGCGATGCCCTTTACCAGCGAGTCCAGGTCCTTGGGGTAGCCCTCGGTACCGAGCTCGACCGGCAGCAGGCCCTGGTCCGAAAAGCGCTTGTACTGGTCGATCGCGGCGCGCATGTCGCGGAGGTCTCCCCGCAGCTCCATCTCCTTCGAGCGCTTGGAGGTGTACTTGACCACCGGCATGGCGAGCAGCGACAGCGACGTCAGGATGGCGCACACCATGACCAGCTCGGCGAGCGTGAAGCCCGCCGCCCGTCCCGCGGCATGACCCGGCGCACGCACCGCTAACCGTCCGCCGGACCGGCGCCCGCCGGCTGCGGCACCTTGGCGGGCGGCGGTGCCGCCGGCATCTCGGGCAACCGGTGCCCGCCGCCACCGCCGCCACCACTGCCGCCGTTACCACCTTGCACGTCGATGTGAGCCGGCTGCACCGAGATCGGCAGCACCGGGTGCAGCGAGCTGTCCAGCGCCTGGCGTCCGGAGAAACCGACCAGCGCCGACCCCGCGGCCAGGGCGCGGAAGGTGACCCTCACCAGCGTCCCGGCGCCGGTGACGCCCGGCTGGTCGCCCAGCCGGCTGGCGCCCACCACCACCTCGCCCGGGTGGCTGAAATCCGCCAGCACCTCGGCCTTGCCGGTGGCGCCCAGGAAATCGCCGGGAGCCACCGCCGTCACCGCCAGCAATGCCGGATCGAAGCTGAGCGTCAGCGGCAGGTGGGAGATCGGGCGCTCGGCCGAGACCTGCACCGCGACCTCGAAGCTGTCGCCGGCCGCCACCTCCAGCTGACGCGGCAGCAGCCACAACCGCACCGCCGCCCCCTGGTCCGCCGCGGTGTCGTCCTGGCGGAAGGCGGCGGCCCGCACGCCCTTGGCGGTCGCCGCCGCCCCGATGCCGTCAGGGGACCGCAGCGCCGAAGACGACGGCCCGGCCCCCGGCGGTTCCTCGCCGGGCGCCGGCGGCGGCACCGCCGGTTGCGTCGGCGTCGCCGGCACCGACGGCCTGAAGATGTCGCTGGGCGGCGTCGCCGGGGTCAGGTTGGTGCCACCCGACGGCGGCGCCACCTGCGCCGGCGCCCCGCCCTGGTCGCTGCGCAGGCCGGGCGGCAGGTGCTGCAAACGCCGCCGAATGGCCTCCTGGATCTCCTCGGGAGTGCCCTCGTTGCCCTCGAAGGGCCCCTCGGACTCCGATTCGGCGCGCGGGCTGCCGCCGCGGAAGGTGACGTTGGCCTCGGTGCCGACCCAGATCGGCAGCAGGTCTTCCTCGGTGATCTCGGCGTTGCGGATGATGTGCGGCGTCAGCGTCAGGATGAGGTCGGTGCGATCGTGGCTGTGCGCCTTGTCCGAGAACAGCCGGCCGATGATCGGCAGGTCGGAGAGGCCGGGGATGCCGGTGTCGGTCTTGCTGTCGTCGGTGCGGATGAGCCCGGCGGTGAAGTTGGTCTCGCCGTCCTGCAGCCGGATGGTGGTGTCGAAGGTGCGGGTGCCGATGGTCGGCTGGGTCTGGCCGTTGAAGGTGACGTTGCTGCCGAGGTTGCTGACCTCGATCTTGACCTTGAGCGTCACCTCCTGGTTGTGGTGCACCCGCGGCTCGATCTCGATCTTGATGCCGACGTCCTGGTACTGGAAGGAGGTGATCGGCACGATGGTGCCGCCGATGGTGTTGGAGGTGTTGAAGGTGGTCAGCGGGATCGGCACCTTGTCGCCGATCACCAGGTTGGCCTTGTTGCCCTCGGTGATGCGCAGCTGCGGCTTGGCCAGCAGCCGCGCCTCGCCGTTCTGCTTCATGAAGTTGTAGACGAAGTTGGGGATGTTCAGTATCCAGTTGCTCTGATTGAGAAACGGGATCTGCGACACCTGGAGCGTGCCGGTGGTGGGCGCGGTGGTGGTGGACGTGCCGCCGGTGGTGGTGGTGGCGCCGGTGAGGCCGGTGTTGAGCGTC
>DATGHG010000447.1:0-6417 GCA_035308185.1 Thermoanaerobaculia bacterium
GCTGCCGGTGCAGCCGCGATCCCGTGACTCGCTGCTTGGCCGTCGTCCGCAGCCGCCACTCATCGAGCAGCGCTGCGATCCGAGACCGCACCCGGTCGAGCACCGGCCGCGCCCGCGGGTGGCGCTCCACCCGGACCGGCGCCGACAGCCGGAGGTACTTGCGGACCGTGTTGCGGCTGACCCCCAGCTGCCGCGCCACCGACCGCGCGCTGTGGCCTTCCACCAGCACCTTGTGACGGATAACATGGACCTGATCCATCCTCAGCATCCTTTCCTCCAGCTCGCCTAAGTCCTAGCAAACTCAGGCTACTGGATCTGGGCTGAGGGTGGGTCAATTTCTGAGCGTTGGGTGGGTCAACTTCCGGGCGGCGCGTCCAGACCCCGAGATCCTGGGTGGGATACCTGTCTTCGCCGGCACGAGAGTTCCATTCCAAACTCTGATGCCTACCCAGAACCAGGCCGAGCGCCGCGCCCACCAGCGCCAGCTTGAGGCCATGCCCGAGCATGAGGCTCAGCACACCCTGGCGCCTAGCACCGAGCGCCATCAGGGGGGAGGAGATCTGAAGTCCGCAGCTGCGGCATGGCATAGTGATGACTATGGCGCTTGCACCGTAAGAGGGATCGGCTGCCCCGGTTCAGTGGACAGTAGACGGGTTGGGTTGGCAGGACCTCATGCAGGGCGTGGGAGCACACCGCTAAGGTCCTACTGAAACGCGTAGCGCGCCCGGCCACTCGAGCTTCTTTCTTGATTCGAGCTCTCTTCTCAATTATGCTGTTATAGCATTGTCGTCGCCGACCGACAGAAGGGGAAGCTCTTCTTTGTCGGGTTTCTTGCGTAACTATTTGCAATAGATTGACTGGTTTTGCATTCTTAGTTTGATGACTTACAATTATTGATCAAGATGATCTCCAAGCATCTATGCCGGGTGGGCCGGTGATAGGCGAGGCGACCCGGCGACCGGGCTCCCGCCGCGCGCCGGCCTCGATCGTGCGGCTGGCGCCGCTGGCGCTGCTTGCGGCGCTGGCTGCTTCCCTGCGCTCTCCCGGGATGCCGCCGGCGGATGACCGGCTGGCAGGGGAGACCGGCGCGGCACCGCGCGGCGGGGTGCTGGTGGCGCAGGCCGAGCCGGGGTCGCCCCTGGTGGCGGCGGGGCTGGCGGCCGGCGACTTGGTGGTGGGCTGGCGGCGCGCGAGCGGCGATCCATCTCTGCCGGCGATGGCGGGCGACATCGCGTCCGCCTTCGACTGGCTCTGGCTGGCCACCGAGCAGGCACCGCGTGGCGAGCTGCGGCTGACCGTCGAGCGGCAGGGCAGACGGCTCGAGCTCGCCGTGGGACGCGGTCCCTGGGAGGTGCGGGTCCTGCCCTGGATGCCCCCGGCCCTGGCGGCACGGGCGCGGTCGGCGCTGACCCTCGAGGCGCGGCCGCCGGCAGCCGGCGACACCGCGTCCGCCGAAACTGCCGCGGCGACCACCTCGCGTGCGACCCCGGCAGCCGCGCGCGACGCCGGCGCCATCGACTGCGGCACGGCGCGGCCGGAGCATCATGCGGGCGGCACGGACGGCGGGCTTGCCGCCGCCGCGTTCGGCTGGGAAGCGCTGGCCGGCGGCCGCTGGGCCTCGCGATCGCCCGCGGCGCGCTGCTGGCTGCTGCTGCAGGCGGGCCGCGACCGCACCGCCGCCGGGCAGGCCGCGCGCGCCGGCGCCGACTACGAGCTGGCGCTGCGCCTGGCGCAGGGCGCTCGCGCCCGGGTGGCCGTGCTGCGCGGTATGGCCCGCGCGCTGGCGGACCGCTCCGAGCTGGCGGCGGCAGCCGCCCTCGCCGGCGAGGCGCGGCAGGCGGCCGCCGCGGCCTGGGGCGAGAGCCTGGAGCTGGCGCAGGCCGAGCAGGACCGAGGTGCCGTGGCGCTGGCCCGCGGCCAGGAGGCGGCGGCAGAGGCGGCGTGGGGGCGGTGCCTCGGGCTGCGCGAAAGGCTCGCTCCCGGCAGCCCCGAGCTGGCCGCCGTCCTCGGCCTCCTGGCAGGACCGGCCTTGGCGCGCGGCGACCTCGATCGCGCCGCGGCACTCGCCGGCCGCGCGCTGGCGATCGCGCGGCGGCTGGCCGCGCCCGGCCTCGAGGCCGCGCCGCTCATGGTCCTGGGCAGCGTGGCGCGCGACCGCGGCGACCCGGACCAGGCCCTGCGCCTGCTGCGGCTCGCCCTGGAGCGGCACGCCGCGGCCGCGCCGGACCTCACCACCGCCGAGATCCTGAACCGCCTGGGCACCGTCGCCCGCCGGCGCGGCGAGCTCGGCCCGGCGCAGGGTTGGTACGAGCGGTCGCTGGCGATCTGGAACCGCCTCGCCCCGACCAGTCTGGGTCGCACCAACGTGCTGCTCAATCTGGGATGGGTGGCCTCGGACCGCGGCCTGCTGGGCGCCGCAAGAAGCTGCATGGAGCAGGCGGTGGCGGTGCGCGAGCGATTGCAGCCCGGCAGCCTGTCGCTGGCGACCGGCCTCGGCCAACTCGCCTTGGTGGTCGAGGACCAGGGCGAGCTGGAGCTCGCCGCGGGCCTGCTCGAGCGCGAGCTGGGCATCCTGGCGCGGACCGCCCCCGGCGGCATGCGAGAGGCGTTGGCGATGGGCGACCTCGGCGAGCTGACCCTGCGCAGGGGTGCGCCGGATCGCGCGGCGGCGCTGTGCGCCCGCGCCGTCGCCATCCAGGAGCGGCTGGCTCCCGGCAATCCGGTGGTGGCCGGCAATCTCGAGACGCTGGCCGAGGCGGAGCTGGCGCGCCACCGCCTCGACGCCGCCGGGGATGCAGCCGGCCGCGCCGCCAGGTTGGTGGAGGCCAACGGCGAAGGCGACGCCTCCCGGCTCCTGCCCACCGTCCTGGCCGTTCAGGGCGAGGTGGCGCGCCAGCGCGGAGAGCCGGGCCGCGCCGTCAGACTCTTCCGCCAGGCCCTCGCCCTGCAGGAGCGGCAGGGCTATGGCGCTTATGAGGTGGCGGACGTCCTGCACGCGCTGGGAACCCTGGAGCGCCGGCGGCACCCGGCCGCCGCCGCGCGCTATTTCAACCGCGCCATCGCGATGCTCGAGGAGCAGATCCGCAAGCTCGGCGGCTCGCGCGAGTTGCAGGCCGCGTACCGCGCCCGCCACCAGGCCTTCTATCGCGACGCCATCGAGCTTGCCGTCGACCGCCGCCTGCCTCAGGCCGCCCTCGGTCTCGTGGAGCGCTCGCGCGGCCAGGCGCTGCTCGCCCAGCTCGCCGAGCGCGACCCCGGTTTCGCACGCGACGTCCCGCCGGCGCTGCGTCGTGAAGAGCGGGCCGTTGCGGCGGCGGTCGACGCCGCCAGCCTCCGGCTGCTGCAACTCGACCGCCTGGGCGAGACCGCTCAGCTCTCCCAGCTCCGCGGCCGCCTGGCCGAGCTGCACCGGCGCCACGACGAGATCGTCGCTCGCCTCGGCCAGGCCAGCCCGCGTTACGTCGCGCTGGTGCACCCGGTGCCCCTCGACGCCTCGGGGGTGCGGCGGGCGCTCGATCCGGAGACCGTGATGCTCTCCTACAGCCTTGGGGAGCGTGGCAGCACCCTGTTCGTACTGTCGCGGACCGGTCCGCTCGAGGTCCACCGGCTGCCGGCCGGCGAGGCCGAGCTGCGGCGGCGAGTTACCGAGCTGCGCTGGCTCATCGGCGAGGCGCGGGGCTCCTCGAGCCTCGGCCGCGCTCGCCGCGCCGCGCTGCTGCGCGCGGCGCGCGAGCTCTACGGCATCCTGCTGCGGCCGGCGGCACGGCGGATCGCGGCGGGTCGCCGGCTGCTGGTCGTCCCCGACGGGATCCTCGACCTGCTGCCGTGGGCCGCGCTGGTCCGCGATCTGCCGGCGACCGCGGGGCGGGGCTGGGAGTACGTGGCGGAGTGGAAGCCGATCCACGTCGCCGTGTCGGCCACGGTCTACGACGAGCTGCGACGCCGGCGACCCGAGGCGATGCCGCGCGCCGCCGGCGCGCCGCGCGGCGCCGTGTCGCTGGTGGCGTTCGCCGATCCGCAGGTCCCCTCCTGGTTGCAGGCGCCTTTGCCGCGGCAGGCCGCCGACGTCAGCCTGCGCTCGGCGCTCGAGCGCGGCTGCTCGTTCGAGCGGCTGCCGTACTCGCGCCAGGAGGCGGCCGGCATCGCCGCTCTCTTCCCGGGCGCCGCCCGGGTCTACCTGGGCGCCGCGGCGACCGAGGAGCGCGCCAAGGCGGTCGGGCGCCAGGTCCGCTATCTCCATTTCGCCACCCACACCACGCTCGACGAGCGCTCGCCGCTCGACTCGGCGGTGGTGCTCACGATTCCCGAACGCTTCGCGCGCGGCGCCGAGAACGGCCTGCTGCAGGCCTGGGAGATCTTCGACACGGTGCGGCTCGACGCCGACCTGGTGGTGCTCTCGGGGTGCGAGTCGGCGCTGGGCAAGGAGGTGGACGGGGAAGGTCTGCTGGGGCTGACGCGCGCCTTCCAGTACGCCGGCGCGCGGGCGGTGATGGCGTCGCTGTGGAAGGTCTCCGACCGCATGACCGCGCCGCTGATGGTCAGCTTCTACCGGGCTCTGCGCGCCGGAACGCCCAAGGACGAAGCGCTGCGGCAGGCGCAGGTAGAGCTGCTCCGCGGCGGCGCCGCCGGGGCGACAGGGGGCGGCGGCGAGGATGATCCGTCGCCCTTCTTCTGGGCCGGCTTCGAGCTCTTCGGCGACTGGCGGTGATGGTGGGCGGCCGGTGGCGGGCGGTGGACGATGGGGGGCGGCCAATCGCGCTGCTCGCACCGTTAGCTCCCAAGGAGGGGGAGAGTCGAGCAAGGTTGTTCACCGAGTTCATCCGGATGCTGGCCGGCGGTGGCGACCCGCTGGATGGCGAGGTCTTCGCCGCGGTGTGGGAGGCCTTGCGCATCGCGCTGCGGGCGGAGCTGCGGCGCCGCGGGTTATGGAGCAGCCCACCAAGCTATCTCGGAATCTATGGCTGGTGCAGCTGGGAGCAGGTCGGAGAGGCGTCCGGCGGCGGCGGCCCGGCCATGGCCCGCGCCGCGGAGCGGGCCGATGCGCTGGAAGACCTGGCCGCCGGCTGCTATACCTTCATCTTCGTGGATCGCTTCCGCAGCCTGGCCGCGCAGCTGCGCATCAAGCCCGACGTGGAGGGCCTGGTGCAGCTCGGCATCCGCCATTTCCTGCACGAGCAGCAGAGGAAACACGATCCGCTGGGCTATCGGATCTTCGCGGTCACCCGCGCGGCGGTGCGGGCGGCCCTGGGTCGCGGCGAGCTCACGGTGATCGGAGGAGATCCGCGAGTGCGCAATGACACCATCCTGGCTTTCACCGCGGCCGGCAGCGCCGGCGCGGCCACGCCGGCCGTGGTGCCCAGGGTGGAGGTGCAGGTGCTGGCGCAGAGCTGGAACGACGAGCTGCTGCCCGACCTGGTCACCGCGCCCGGCCGCGCGCTGGAGGAGGTCGCCGAGCGCTTGAGCCATTGCCTGTCCGACCTGCGCCGCCACGGCATCCGGCGCTTCCGCTTCAAGGATCTGATCGATCCCCTGAAGCGCGACGTCCGCTCGCGCTGGGCCGCCTTGCTGCTGCAGGACGGCACGCTCGCCGCCGGCCGCGACGCCGGCAGCAGCTCCGAGCTGGCGGCCGAGCGCCCGGACCGCGACCTCGAGCGGCAGGCGAGCTTCGCCAGCCTGACCCGCGGCGTCGCGGCCGCCGTCGGCCGCCTCGAAACCGATGCCAGGACTCGTGACTACCTGGCGCGGCTCTGGGAATTCCTGAGCGCCCGCGCCGCGCGCGACGACGAGAGCGCCGGCGGCGCGAACCCCGCGCACCCGGCGGACCAGGCGGCTGACCCCGGACGCGGCGACGCCATGGGCGAGGCGGCGCTGTCGCATCGCAAGGTGGCGCGCCTGCTCGGCATTCCGCGCGAACGGCTGCCCGACCTGTACCTGACTCTGGGGCTGCTGGTGCAGGAGTGCCGGGCCGGCGGCACGGACGCCGCGAGCGGACGATGACCGCCGAATCGATCGCCGCCCGGCGCGCGCGGCTGGCGCGCGCGGCCGCCGTCGCCGCCGGCAGGGCCGCCGGCGCTCTCGACCGCGAGGGTGGTGGGGAGCCGGCTCCCGGAGATCTCTACGTGCTGCGGGAGGCCGCGGCGTTTGCCGTCGAATGGCTGGTGATCGAGCGCGACGCGGGCGACCCGCAGCGGCTGTTCGTGGTGCCCGCCGACACCAACCCGCTGCTCGGCGGCGACGACTGCGCGCTGACCGGCGACGCCGCGATCGGGCCGCTGTCCCTGCGCTGCGGTTGCGGCGTCTGGCTGGATGCCGGCCGCCTCGCCGCGGCGGCGCGCGTCGGCGCGGTCGCGCCGGAGAGCCTGGCGCTGGCGGCGCGCTGGTGCGCCGCGGTGCGCGGCACCGGCGCCGTCGAGGTCG
>DATGHG010000448.1:0-3455 GCA_035308185.1 Thermoanaerobaculia bacterium
CCGGCCAGAGCAGCTCGGGAGGCGCCAGGCCGGGCGCGCGGGCGAAGGTCACCACCGGCGCGAAGCCCGCGTCGCCGCTGTTCTTCCAGTAGACGTGCCAGCCGGGTGCAAGTCGGTATTGGATGCCCAGGCGCAGCTCCCCGTGGCGGGGTGCAACCAGCTCGGAGGTGATCAGGCGGACCTGAGACTGTGGATTGGTGGCCCAGGGTGAAGCGACGGCCGCGGCCTCCCGGGCCGCCCCCAGCAGCCAGCAAGCGGCGAGCGCCATAGGCACCGATGCGGCGCCTGTCAGCCGCCGCATGACCGCGATATCCGAGTGGCGCCTGTCGCTCTGCAAACCTGCCCGCCTCCTCAGGCCGTACCAGCCATTGCCTAATCCAAAACCAGCACCCGGAGTTCTCGAATTCCGCCCTGCCGGGCGTGCCGGCTTTGGAGAATGGCCGGCCGACCTGCCGGGAGTGCCGGCTTTGGAGAATGGCCGGCCGACCTGCCGGGCGTGCCGGCTTTGGAGAATAGCCGGCCGCCCTGCCGGGAGTGCCGGCTTTGGAGGATGGCCAGCCGTTCCCCGCCCCGGCCGGAGCCCAATGCGCCTAGACTGTGGCGATGCGGGTGTTCTTCACCAATTTGGGGTGCAAGCTCAACCAGGCCGAAAACGACCGGCTCGCCCGTGATTTCGTGACGGCGGGACACCAGCTGGCGGCGTCTCTGGTCGATGCCGACCTGCACGTCGTCAACTCCTGCACCGTCACCGCCGCCGCCGCCCGCTCCTCGCGCCAGGCCGCCCGCGCCGCCGCCCGCGAGGTGCCGGACCGCCCGCCGCGCACCGTGCTGACCGGCTGCTACGCCACCGCCTCGCCAGCCGAAGCCGCGCGGCTCGCCGGCGTCGACCTGGTGGTGCCCAATGGCGACAGGCAGCGGCTTCTGGAACTGGTGCACCAGGCGTTCGCCGCTCAGCCGCACCCGGTGCCGACCAGCCTGGCGCCGCCGCTCGCGCCGGTGCCGCCTCGCGGCGGCGCGGTGCTGCCGTGGACCGGCGAGCCGGACTCCCACCGAGCTCCCCCCCTACCGCCCACGCCGCCTGGCGCCGACGCTCGCCGGGCGCTCGCCAACACCCGCGCGCTGGTCAAGGTCGAGGACGGTTGCGACATGCGCTGCGCCTTCTGCATCATCCCGGCGACCCGCGGGCGCCAGCGCAGCCGGCCGCTGGCTGAGGTGGTGGAGGAAACACGCCGGCTGCTCGGCGAGGGATACCGCGAGATCGTCGTCACCGGCGTCCAGATCTCCGCCTATCGCGCCGCCCCCGCCACCGCCGCTGGCGACAGCCCGGTCTCACGCCCCGCGGCCGACGCCGGCGCCCTCCACCCCATCGCCTCCGCCGCCACCGGCCAGGGTTCCGAACGCCCCCATCGCCTGGCCGATCTGGTGCGTGCGCTGCTCGCCCTGCTGCCCACGCCCGCGAGCCGGCCGGGCTCGCCGGATCCCGCCCCCCCGCCGGCGCGCCTGCGCTTGACCTCGATCGCACCCTGGGAGCTCGGCGACGAGCTGCTGGCGCTGTGGTCCGACCCGCGGCTGTGCCGCCACCTGCACCTGTCGCTGCAGAGCGGCGCCGAGGCCACGCTGCGCCGCATGCGCCGGCCCTACACCGTCGAACGCTACGCCCGGCTGGTCGAGCGCGTCCGCGCCGCCATCCCCGGCGTCGCGGTGACCACCGACGTCATCGTCGGCTTCCCCGGCGAAACCGCCGCCGAGTTCGCGGAGAGCCTCGCCGCGGTGGCAGGCCTCGGCTTCGCCAAGGTGCACGTCTTCCCCTTCTCGCCCCGGCCGGGAACCGCGGCGGCGACGCTGCCGGGCGCGGTGCCACCGGCGGAGCTGCGGCAGCGGATGGCGCGGATGCTGGCAACGGCCGAGCGGTCGGAGCGGGAGTTTCGGCAGGCCCACCTCGGACGCCGCGAGACGGTGCTCTGGGAGCGCCCGAAGGACGGCAACGGTCAGGGCCTCACCGGCAACTACATCCGGGTCTTTGCCGCGGCCGGCGCCGCGCTCCGGAACCAGCTCGGCGAGGTCGAGCTGGTGGCGCTTGCCGAGGGCGGCATGATCGGCCGCGTGGTCTGACGCCCCCGCCGGCCGGAGCTATCCCGCGCGCCGCGGCCCGCGCGCCCGGACGCCGCCCGTCACCCGCTCGACGATCTGATGGAGCCCGAACTTGGGCAGGCGCATGAAGCCCGACCATGCGGCCGCCGCCAGCGTCCCCTCCGCCAACCATTCCCGCAGCCAGTAGCCGGCGTGCGCGGGCTCGCGCTGCTTCAGGCCGGCGCCGTTCTCGACCGCCCAGCGGCGGTTGTAGCGCTCATGCATGCCCACCGGCTGGGAGAACACCAGCGGAATGCCCAACGCGCCGAAGAAGGTCATCTCGCTGGGCTTGGTCCACAGGATGTCGGTCTCGGCGAGCAGCTGGTTGAAGCCGGCGAAATAACCGTCGAGGTCGGCGGCCAAAAAGATGCGGACGTCGCCACCCAGCCGGTCCGCGAGGCCTGCCTCGGCCACCCAGCGCTCGAACCGGGCCGCGATCTCCGGCCGGATACCCGCCGCCAGGCAGAGGCGCAGCCGGCCGGCGCGGACCAGGCGCGCCAGGCTGCGGAGCAGCGCCCGCGCCAGGCCCGCCTGCGCGCCGGCGCCGCCGACGGTGAAGGTGAGCAACGGTGGCTGCCGCTCCTGATCCTCCGGCAGGTCGACACCCAGGAAATACTCGATCTCGTTGCGCGCCTGACCGCGGAAAACACCCTTGCGATCGAGCCGCACCAGACGTCCGGCGAGATGCCGGCGGAGCACCGCCAGCTCCGGGCCACCGAGCAGCTCAGGCGGCAGCGGAAACCCGGTGAGCTCGATCCGGCTCCGCGGCACGCCGTAGGCCCGCAGCCGCTTGAGCGCGCGCCGGGTCGGCACCAGGAACACGATGCGGCTCTGACGCGGGTCCGCCGGCGCCCAGACGCGGTTGAGGTCGACGTCGGTCACCACGCAGTAGACCGGCCCGCAGCCGTGAGCGTCGGCGACCACCGCGGTGGCGAAGTAGGTGGTGAGCAGCGGCGCGCCGGTCTGCCGCAGCCGCTCCACCAGCCCGGCGCCCAGACCCTTGCGGATCAAACGCTCGAGCGAACGCGCCTGCAGCGTCGCCGCCGACAGGTCGCGCTTCGGATAGAGATGGGGGATCGAGGTCAGGCTGTCGAGCAGCGCCCGCAGCGGCGCGCCCAGCAGCGGCAGCTGCGACGCCCGCGCCGTGGCCTCGTAAAGGCGCCGCGCCGAACGCCACAGGCGCTCTTCCTCCGCGCCGGCGAGTGGCGGCCGATCGGCGTGCGTCACCGACGTGCCCAGCGCCGCGGCCAGGGCGTGGGCCGCCCGCAGATGCCCGAAGCCCATCTCGACGCTGGCGACGATCGGGACGGCAGCGCCATCGCCGG
>DATGHG010000449.1:0-20075 GCA_035308185.1 Thermoanaerobaculia bacterium
GAACGTCGCCACGCCGCCCGGCGGCGCCGGGCTGAGCGTGAACGCCTGTGGCGTGCCCACCGGGCATTCGAGCTTGAACGCCGTGGCGGTGACGTTGACCGCCTTGTTGAAGGTGAAGCTCACCGTGGAGTTGCCCGCCACGTTGGTGGCGCCGTTCACCGGCGCGGTGGACGACACCGTCGGCGGCGTGTCCACCGTGAAGGTGATCACGTCGTCGGCGTTCGGGTGCAGCGAGTTGACGTCGGTGATCTGCGCGGCCACGGCGGTGGCGGTGCAGACCGTCCCCGCGGGCAGGTTCGCCGTCGGCGTCAACGTGAAGGTGGTGGTGTTGCCGGGCGGCGCCGGCGCCAGCGTGAACGCCTGCGGCGTGCCGACCGGGCACTCGAGCTTGAACGCCGTGGCGGTGACGTTGACCGCGTGATTGAAGGTGAAGCTGACGGTGGTCGAGGCGAGCACCGCGGTGGCGCCGTTGGCCGGCGTGGTCGAGGTCACCGCCGGCGGGTTGCCGGTGGTGAACGAGAACACGAAGTCCGCCGCCAGGTTGGTGCCCGCGGCGACGTCGGCGACCTGGGAGGCGACCACGGTGACGGTGCAGGTGGTGCTCGCCGGCAGGTTCGCCGAGGGCGTCAGCGTGAACGACGCCGCGCCGCCGGGCGGCGCCGGCGCGATGGCGAACGCCTCCGGCGTGCCCACCGGGCATTCCAGCTTGAACGCCGCGCTGGACGCGAGATTGACCGCTTTGCTGAAGTTGACGGTGATGGTGGTGTTGGGCGGCACCTGGGTGGCGGCGTTGGCCGGCGTCGTGCTGGTGACGGTCGGCGCCACGTCGGTGGTGTAGCTGAAGACGAAGTTGGCGCCGAGCGGCGTGCCGGCGGCGACGTCGGTCACCTGTGACGCGACCACGGTCACCGTGCAGATGGTGCCGGCAGGCAGGTTCGCGGTCGGCGTCAGCGTGAAGGCGGTGGCGCCGCCCGGCGGCGCCGGGGCGACGGTGAAAGCCTCCGGCGTGCCGGTCGGGCATTCCAGCTTGAAGGCGGTGGCGGTGACGTTGACCGCCTTGCTGAAGTTGATCGTCACCGTGCCGTTGAGGGCCACCCCCGTGGCACCGTTGGCCGGCACCGTCGAGGTCACCGTCGGCGCGGTGTCGGTGGTGAACGAGAAGACGACGTTGGCCGTCATGTGGGTGCCGGCGGCGACGTCCGTCACCTGCGCCGCGACCACGGTCACCGTGCAGGTGGTGCCCTGGGGCAGACTGGCGCTGGGCGTCAGCGTGAAGCTGGTGGCGCCGCCGGGGGGAGCCGGAGAGATGGTGAATGCTTCCGGCGTGCCGGTCGGGCACTCCAGCTTGAAGGCCGACGCCGTGACGTTGACCGCCTTGCTGAAGTTCACCGTCACCGTGCTGGTGAGCGGCACGGAGGTGGCGCCGTTCGCCGGCGACGTCGAGGTGACCGTCGGCGGGCCGTCGGTGGTGAAGGTGAAACCGAAGTCGGCCGCCGGCTGCAGGCCCTCGAGGTCGTGGATGTGGGCGGCGACCACCGTGGCGGCGCAGGTGACGCCGGCGGGCAGGGCCGGCGACGGCGTCAGGGTGTAGCTGGCGGCGTTGCCCGGCGCCGCCGGGCTGACGGTGAACGGCGCCGGCGTGCCGGACGGGCACTCGAGCTTGAAGCTGGAGGCGTCGATCGCCACCGGCTCGTTGAAGTTGATGGTCAGCGGGGCGTTGCCGGCGACGCCGGTGGCGCCGTTGGCCGGCGTCGTCGTGGTCACCTTCGGCAGCCCGACGATGAAGGCGTCGAAGCGCACGAACAGGATGTTGTTCTGGATGACCGCGAACTCGGCGACCAGGTCGGCGTTGTCCGGGGCGTCGCCCACCACGTCGGTGGCGATCGGCGGGATGCCGGCCCAGTCGGCGGTGCTGCCGTCGGGCACGATCCCTGCCGCCCAGGCCAGGCCGAGCCCGATCGTCAGCAACAGCAGGCCGGCGATGGCGCCGCGGGCCGCCGCGCCGCCGCGCTTGCCGAGCAGGCGCACGGCGCTGCCGGCGAGCAGCAGCGCCAGCAGCAGCAGGCCCAACTCGCCGAGCGTCGGGACGGCGGCGATCGGCTCGGCGCTGAGCAGGATCGGCGGCCCGCCCGGCACGTCGGTGGTGGTCAGCGTCGCGTCGGCCTTGCCGGTGCCGCCGACCACCTGGGCGGTGAAGGCCAGGTGGATGGTGGCGCCCGCCGACACGGTCGACAGCGGCAGGTAGCTCTCGACCACGTCGGAGCCGTCGGTGCCGTTGCCGACGCCCACCGGCCAGGGCGGAGCGAACGGCGAGGTGATCGGGGTCAGCGGCCCGAAGGTGCTGGTGCCCGGGTTGGTGCAGACCTGCTGCGCCACCGCGATCACCTTCGGCGGCGACTGCGTCAGGTCGACCGTCGTCACCAGGATCTGCTCGACGCCCTTGAACGGGCCGTCGGCGGTGGCCACGGTGCAACCGGTCGAGGGGTTGTTGTCGAGGTCGAGGAGGACCTTGAATTGGGAGGTTGCGGTCGCCGCCTGGGCGGGGGTGGCGGCAACGCCTGCGATCGCTGCGATCGTGGCGACCGCGGCCAGCGCCGCCAGGGTCGCTCGGGCAGTCAGCACGCAAGGCTTCAAAGGCCGAAGGAAAATTCGCATCGTCGCCCGCCTCCTCGATCGTCCGGTCCCACGATTTCCGCGCGGGATAGTCGGAGCTGAGTGAATTCTGGTGCTTGGCGGCCGTTCAAGGCTTGGCCCGCCCGCACGCTGTGGGAACAGGACTCGGACACAGTGCCACAAGGCTCGACAATTTGCAAACCAGCGTGCGCGAGAATGCAGGACCGGCCGGCATCTGCGACAGAATTTGCTACTGTTCACCCGTGCCGTTACCCGCCACCGCTCTCGCCCTCGTCCTCTCCGGCGGCGGCGCCCGCGGCGCCTATCAGGCCGGAGTGCTGCGCGGCATCGGCAAGTTGTTGCCGGACCTGCGCGTCCCCATCCTGGTCGGCGTCTCGGCAGGCGGCATCAACACGGTTTTTCTCGCCGCCCACCCGGGGCCGCTGGGCGAGGCGGCCGCCGCCTTGGAGCAGGTCTGGAGGGGCCTCGAAACGGCCAACGTCTTCCGCGTCGACACCCCGTCGATGGTCCGGCACTTCACCCGCTGGGTGACCCACCTCTCGACCGGCGGCTCGGCGATGGGCCCGGCGGTCCGCGGGCTGGTGGACGCGAGCCCGCTGCACAAGCTGATCGAGGACACCGTGGCGACGGTGGATGGCGAGATCGTCGGCATCGGCCACAACCTCGAGCGCGGCCTGCTGGACGCCGTCGCGCTGACCACGCTCAACTACTCCACCGGCCAGACCGTCACCTGGGTGCAGGGAGCGGACATCGTGCCCTGGACCCGGCCGCGCCACCGCAGCTTCAACTGCCGGCTGACCGTCGACCACGCCATGGCCAGCGCGGCGCTGCCGTTGTTCTTTTCGGCGGTGCGGCTGGGTGATTCCTGGCATGGCGACGGCGGCGTCCGCCTCGACGCCCCGCTCGCCGGCGCGCTGCGTCTGGGCGCCAGCCGCATCCTCGCCATCTCGCCGCGCTACGAGCAGACCGAGGCGGAGGCCGACCGGCCCAAGATCAGCGGCTACCCGCCGCCGGCGCAGATCCTGTCGCACCTGATGAATGCCATCTTCCTCGACGTCCTCGACCGCGATGCCCGCCAGCTCGAGCTCTTCAACCGCATGCTCCGCCAGCTGCCCGCCGAGCGCCGCGACGGCCTGCGCCCGGTGGACATCCTGGTGCTGCGGCCGTCGCAGGACCTGGGGCTGCTGGCCGCCAAGTACGAGCCGCGCCTGCCGGCGGCCTTCCGCTACCTCACCCGCAGCCTGGGCACGCGCGAGACCACCACGCCCGACATCCTGTCGATGCTGATGTTCCAGCGCGACTACCTTGAGCGCCTGCTCGAGATCGGCGAGCGCGACGCCGAGGCGAGGGCCGACGAGATCCGGCGCCTGGTCGCGGGGGAGGAGACGGAGGCGCCGGTCGAAGGGTGAAGGAGCCTAAGCGACGGTCACATCAGGACAAAGGAACACGTCCTGGATCGCATGGAACAGCTCCACGCCCTCGCGCAGCGGCCGTTGGAAAGTCTTGCGCCCCGAGATCAGGCCGGCGCCGCCGGCGCGCTTGTTGATCACCGCCGTGCGCACCGCCTGCTCGAGGTCGCTCTGCCCCTTCGAGTCGCCGCCGGAGTTGATCAGGCTGGCCCGTCCCATGTACGAGTTGACCACCTGCCAGCGCGTCCAATCGATGGGATTGTCGGCCACCAGCTCGCCGTAGACGCGCTTGTCGGTCTTGCCGAAGTTGATCGCCGGATAGCCGCCGTTGCGGTCGGCCTGCTTCTGCTTGACGATGTCCGCTTGCATGGTCACCGCCAGGTGGTTGGCCTGGCCGGTCAGGTCGGCGGCTTGGTGGTAGTCGACGCCGTCCTTCTTGAAGGCGTTGTTGCGCAGATAGGCCCACAGCACGGTGGCCATGCCCAGCTCGTGGGCGTGCTGGAAGACCTCGGCGATCTCGATGATCTCGCGATGCGAGTCCTCGCTGCCGAAGTAGACCGTGGCGCCGACCGCGGCCGCGCCCATCTCCCAGGCCTGCTCGACGTTGCCGAAGAGGATCTGCTCGAAGGAGTTGGGATAGGTCAGCATCTCGTTGTGGTTGACCTTGGCGATGAACGGGATCTTGTGGGCGTAGCGGCGCGCCACCGAGCCCAGCACCCCCACCGTCGAGGCGACGGCGTTGCAGCCGGCCTCGATCGCCAGGCGGATGATGTTCTCCGGATCGAAGTAGTCGGGATTGGGCGCGAAGGAAGCGGCGGCCGAGTGCTCGACCCCCTGATCCACCGGCAGGATCGACAGGTAGCCGGTGTTGGCCAGCCGGCCGTGGCCGTACAGCCGTTGCAGGTTGACCAGCACCGGCGGCTTGCGGTCCGAGGCGCCGAAGGCCTGGTCCACGTGATCCGGACCGGGCAGCATCAGGCGCTCCCTGCCGATCCCCTTGCAGGTGTAGCCGAGCAGGGACTCCGCCTCGTCGCCGAGCCAGCCGGTGATGCGGTCGATGGTGCTGCCGGAGGCGCGTTCGGTGATGGCCATCAGCCCTTCCTCCCTGAGAGATCGATGCGGCAACTCACGCCGGACCGGCGCGGCCGGCGGAGCAGCATCTTATCGCAGCAGGGACGGCGGGGAGGGGCAAAAACGGGCGCGGCCCGGGGCTTGGGGTGTTACGGGGCTGACCTCCGGGCCGCCCGGGTCGGGGACGTCCCGACTTATGGGGAATACGCGGCTCACGGTGCGGTGGATGAGTCGGACGACCGCGGTGGCGGCGTCGCCGAGTAGAGGCGCCACTGATCGCCGGCGGCGACCAGGGTGCAGTGCCGGGCCAGCCGGCCGGCCACCGGGGCCCCGGGCGGCATCCGCCAGCAATAGATGTAGTCGACCCGCGCCTGCAACGCCGCCACCTGCAGGTGCGCCGGGTCGCCCTCGATGTCGAGGCTGGTGGGGCGCACCGCCCAGGGGCGGAAACGCACCGGGAAGTAGTCGGTCTGCGCCTCGTAGTTGTCCCAGTCGATCAGCCCCTTGGCCAGGGCGGCATAGCCGGTGGCGTGGTCCACCGACCCCGTGCGCATGCAGCCGGTGGTGTGACGGTCGAAGACCAGCGGCACCACCACCGAATCGGGGGGCACCGCGTCGAGGCCGCGCACGAACGCTTCGACGTCGCGGCCGCCGGCGCGGTAACAGGGCACCGCAAAGCTCACCGGACGCACCGCCAGGGCGGCCAGCGCGGCGACCGCCGCCACTCTCCCCCACCGGCCGAGGCGCCCCGACAGCCAGGGCAGCACCACCAGGAAGGGCATCATCTCCAGGCGCGGCTTGAGGATCGACCCGCCCGCCACCCCTTCCGGGCTGAAGAAGTACACCGCCACCAGCAGCAGCGCCAGCGCCAGGAAGCCGTCCTCCTCACGCAGCCAGGGCCGCAAGCGCCGCCATCGCCGCCGCCAGCCACCGAAACCGGAGCTGCGGCTGGTATTGGCCACGCCAGCGCCATGGGCACCATCGCCATCGGCGTCGCCGCCTGGCGCGCGCGCCGCCGCCCTGGCGACGGCTTCGCGCGCCAGGGTGAAGGCGACCCAGGCGGCGAACGCCTTGGCCACGAGCGATCCGGTCTTGGCGCCTTCGGGCATGAACTGCCACAGGACGTTCAGGTGGGTCAGCGCGGCGAGCAGCGTCTCCCAGCTCTCGGAGGACGCGACGCGCGGCTCACCGTGCCGCACCAGGGTGAACCAGACCGGCAGCGCCGCCGCCGGTGCCAGGATCGCCAGGTGCAGCAGGTGGCCCCGCCACCGCTCGCGCCGCCAGCTGGCCAGCCAGAGGACGGCGATGCCGGCAAGCGCCAGCACCGCCGACAGGATATGCGCAAAATAGCAGAGCACCAGCATCGCACACAGGAGGACGGCAAAGCCAGGACCGGGCCGGTCGCGGTGGCGCCACCACAGGCCGAGCGCCAGCAGGCAGAGCGGCACGCTGAAGCAGAAGTTGTAGAAGCCCAACCCCAGCAGCGCGTTCCAGACGAACGGCAGGCCCAGCAGCGCCAGCCAGGCGCGCTCGCGCTCGACCGCACCCGCCAGGTACCACAGCGCCCACGCCGCCAGCAGCACGTAGGCCGAGAGCAGCGTCTTCTCCGCCGCCGCCGGCGGCAGCGCCCGCAGCAGCGCGATGAGCGCGAGATGGGTGAGGCAGTTGGGCACCGGCTGCCGGTTGACGGCGAAGTATTCGCGCAGCAGCGGCTCCCGCGCCGGGCTGAGCAGCCGCCCCAGCACCCAGGAGTTGTAGACGTGGCTCGGCCCGTCGGTGGAAGGCAGGTAGCCCGGCACCGCCCAGAACGGCACCAGATAGAGCGCCACCAGGCCGCCGTACACCCAGGCCGGCCAGCGCGGGTGCCGGAGAGCGAGATCCGGCGCGGCGGGTCGCGGGGTCAGGATTCCAGGCGCTCCAGCAGATCGTGCAGGATGCGCGCGGTCGCCCCCCAGACCTGGCGGCCGCCGACGTGATAGACGCGCAGGCTGCGGCGAACCCCATCGTAGACCACCGGGCGCTCCTCGATCAGCCGCGGGTTGGTGAACGCCGACAGCGGCAGCCGGATCACCTCGGCGATTTCCGCCTCGCTCGGGCGCAGCTCATAAGGGTGGGGGATGGCGCCGACGCAGGGCACGATGCGAAAGCCGCTGGGCACCTCCTGCTCGTCGAGCTCGCCGAGCCGCACCACCCGCTCGGCATCGAGGCCCACCTCCTCGCCGGCCTCGCGCAGCGCCGCCGTCCAGGGGTCCTCCCCCGCCTCGCGGCTGCCACCCGGGAAAGCGATCTGGCTGGGGTGGCTCGGCAGCGTGTCGGTGCGCTTGGTCAATACGGTCCACAGCTCCGCCGCGTCCACGTACAGAGGCACCAGCACGGCGGCCGGCCTCAGCTCCCCGGCCGGCTTGCCGGCCAGGCGCCGGGCGGGCGGCGAGGCGAGCCTCTCCCGCAGCTCCAGGATCCAGCTGCGGCGTTCCGGCTCGCCGCCAGGCGGGCGTGGGCTCATGGCGTGCCGGGTCCCGGCGGCGCCGTCAGCTCGATGTCGATCGCGGCCGGGTCCTCGCCGCGGCGCAGCTCGAGGCCGACCGGCTCGGTCCTGCCGCCCGGCAGGCGGAAGCTGAGGGCGTACAAGTAGTAGTCGTCGGTCGTCCACCACATCGGGTGGATCGCGCGCGGCTGGTAGAGCGGCACCTCGAAGACCTCGACGCCGGTCGGCCGCAGCAGGCTCGGCCGCAGCTCGCGCCCACCGGTGGCGAGCCGGGTCGGCGCGCGCCGGTCGAGCTCGACCGCCAGGAACGGCAGCGGCTTCGGGCTGCCCACCAGCAGGTCGGCCTCGCCGCTGGCCACCATGCGCAGGCCGTCGCCCTCGGCCAGCCAGACGTCGTGGTTCAGGAGCTTCACCCAGAGCCCGTGGGCGCTGCTGTCCTGGCCGCCCGGGATGTGGCTCTGCGTCGTCTCATAGGGCAGCAGCCGCTTGGCGACCGTCGAGACGTGGCGGTAGCGGCCGTCCTCGCCGATCGGGAAGGCGGCCGGGTGCCGCCACAGCGGCCACAGGAAGGGCGCCGCCAGCGCCGCCGCCAGCGCCACCGCGGCAGTCCGCAGCGGGCGCGCCGCCATGTACCAGAGCGCCGGATAGAGGGGCAGGAAGTAGCGGTTGGCGATGGCGCCACCGCCGCCGTAGAAGTTGAACGGGCGCACCAGCAGGAAGCAGCCGGCCGCCAGGGCCACCGCCAGCGGCAGCGCCCAGCGCCCGCGGTCACCGCGGAAGGCGAGCACGCCGAGCAGCAGCGGCAGGAAATACGGCAGCACGCCGACGTCGCGCCCGACCAGGAAGTAGAGCAGGTTCCAGCCCCACAGGCGCGGGCTCGAGCTGGGCGCGAAGGCGCCTTCCTGGGTCCACGAGGTGTTGCCCCACCGGCGCAGCTTCTGCTCCCAGGCGGTGGCCGGGAAGTCCACCCCCGGATAGCCGGTCCGGGCGTAGAAGCCCAGCCGCTCGCCGGCATAGCTGTTCCAGCCGCCGCCGGCGGCGCGCTGCGCCCCGGCGGACAGCAGCAGCAGCGCCAGCGAGCCGGCGGCGAGCGCCGACCAGCCCTGACGGCGGCTGCCGGCCGGCACCGCCAGCGCCGCCGGCAGCAGCAGCGCCAGGTAGAACGGCCGGAAGGCCCCCGGCACGGCGAGCAGCGCGCCGGCCAGCGCCCAGCGCGCGAGCCAGCGCCAGCCGGGCCGCGGCGCCGCCTCGGCGTCGTACAGCACCGGCGCCGGCGTCCCCTTGGGCAGGACCGAGCGGTCGCCGCCGTAGGCGACGGCGAAGCCGGCGGCGGTGGCGGCGAACATCAGGACGTCGGCATGCACCCAGAAGACGTAGGCGAAAGCCACCGAGCCGAAGACCAGCACCGCCACGGCCAGCGGCGCCACGGCGCCCAGGCGCAGCCGCAGGGTGCGGGCGGCGAGCAGCGACGCCGCCGCCAGCATCAGGGCGTTGGCGACCAGCGCGCCGCGCAGCGGCGAGACGCGCACGAACGGCGCCACCAGCAGGGCATAGAGGCACGGCTTGCCATAGGTGATGTGCGCGCCGCCGTCGCGGCTCTGCAGGATGACCCCGTCGGGCGGCCCACCCCATTGCGCGACGAAGCGGTCGTAGTCGGCGCGGGTGTAGGCCAGGTCCCGGTCCCAGGCCAGGCTCGCCGCCTGCATGGCGTAGGTCGCCTCGTCGCCGATCAGCGACGGCCGGCCGGTGCGGTCGAAGAGCAGGGTGCCGATCAGGGTCGCGAGCAGCAGCGCTCCCAGCACCGCCCACCCCAGCCATTCGCCAAGGCTGGCGCCCGCCGGCGGGTCGGCCGGGGCCCCGTCCACGGCCGCCCCGCCGGCCTCGTCGGCAGGCCTCAGGATGCCCGCCGCCGCGGTCTCGGACGCGTCGCCGCCGCGGGCGCGAGACATCAGATGTCGCGTTCCCACCGGGGCCCTCCCATCTGCGACAGGCCGAGACCGCCGAACAGGTGGGGCTCGATCCACAGCCGGATGCGGTCCGGCGCCAGCGGCAGCCGCGTCACGCCCGCGAGCCAGGGGGGCGCCGGCGGCCCGGGCGGCCGCCGCACCTCGACGGTGAAGCGCACCTCCCCGCCCGGCGGCAGGTCGCGCGGCAGCGGCAGCCAGGGGCGGCCCGCGAACAGGTCGCGCCCCCCGGCGATCAGCTTCACCACCACCGCGACGCCGCCCGGCCCACTCCCGCCGGCCAGCCAGCGCGCGAAGCCGCGGTTGCGCAGCACGATCTCGAGCCGCCGCCGCTCGCCCTCCGGCCAGGGCGGCTCGGCGCCGCGCACCTCGAGCTCGCCGCCCAACCGCCCCCAGGCCAGGCTCGACGGCGGCGGCTCCGCGAGGGCGCCCGGCTCGCCGGACCCGCCGGACCGGTCGAACCTGGCGGACCCGGTAGACCCGGTGGACCCGGCGGACCCGGCGGACCCGGTGAACCCGGTAGACCCGGCGAACTCGGTGGACCCGGCGCTGCCGCCGGGTGTGCCGGCCGGAGCGGCGGCAAGATCGTCGCCAGCCGTGGCGTCCGGCGGCGGCGCCGCCGCCCACTCCGCACAGGCCGCCGCCACCGCCGCGGCCGCCAGCCGCGGATCGTGCAGACGGCGCACGTGCTCGCGCGCCGCCTCCCCCATCGCCCGCAGCCGCGACGGCTCCGCCAGCAGGGCCGCCAGGCGCGCCGCCAAGGCCTCTACCTCCAGCGCGGTGTCCTCCGGGAGCCGCGGGTACTCCGGGTGCTGTGGGTGCGCGGTATCCCCCGGGCCGACCGTATTCGCCGGATTTGCCGGGTACTGCGGGTTCAGCGGCACCTTGACCGCGATCGCCGCCGGCAGCTCGGCGAACTGCGCATAGTCGGAGACCACCGCGGCGCGCCCCGCCGCCATCACCCGCAGCAGCGAGGCCGAGGTCTCGCCGGCGGTCGGATAACGCAGATTCAGGCAGAGGTCGACGGCGGCGATGGCGCCCGCGAAGTCGGCGAACGGCAGGTAGCCGGTCAGATGCACCCGCGCCGCCACCCCCGCGCGGTGCGCCGCCGCCAGCACGCCGGTGCCCGGCGCCTCCTCGCCCACCACCAGCAGATGGACGCGCTCGAGGCCCGGCGCCGCCAGCGCCGCCGCCGCCAGCGCCGTGCGCTTGATGGGCGTCTGGAACCCGAACGAGCCAACCACCGGCGCGTCCTCCGGCAAGCCGAGGCGCCGGCGCATGGCGAGGCCGGCCTCGGGATCGGCCGGCGGCGGCAACGGCACCCCCATCGGCACCGCCCGCACCCGCAGCCCGGGATTCTCTTCGCGCACCACCGCCGCCGCCCATTCGCTGTGCACCAGCACCCCGCGCTGGCGGCGCAGCAGCGTGCGGTGCGCCGGCAGCGCGAAGATCGGCGCCGTGCCGTAGGCCCCCCAGCGCTTGGCCACCGCCACCGCCTCGCCCATCCAGCCGTGGTCGCGCGCCAGGCGCTCCTTGTAGCCGTAGAAGTCGCCGCGTCCGAGCGTCAGGTCGAGCAGCAGATGGTGCAGCACGACGTCGTGGAGGGTGAGCACGCCGGGGTGGCGCATCGCCAGCTCGAGGACGCCCTCGTGGTGGCGGTTGTTGCCCATCTGATACAGCGGCAGGCGGGCCCCGCCGGGGGCCGGTCCGGCGCCCGCCGGCACCGGCGAGGCCGACCCCACCGCGGAGGCGTCCGCGAACGGCCAGGCGGCAGCGAGCTCCGGCGCCACCGGCTGGCCGGGCAGGCGGATCAGCCGGACGTCGGCCAGCGCCGCCAGGTGCGGCAGCAGGTCGCGGCTGTAGTCGGCGATCCCCGAGCGCACCGGCGGCAGCGGCGACACCAGGTCGAGGAGGAGCGGCGCCCCGGCCCCGCTCATGAGACGTCGGCGCCGCGGGCGCTGCCGGCGCCGTCCGCGGCCGGCGCCGCGCCGCCGGCGGGCACCTCCATCTGGCCCCGGAGCCAGGCCTCGATGAAAGGATCCAGATCGCCGTCGAGGACGCGGTCGGCGTCGCCGACCTCGGCGCCGGTGCGGTGGTCCTTGACCATGCGGTAGGGATGCAGCACGTAGCTGCGGATCTGGCTGCCCCAGGCGATGTCCTTCTTCTTGCCCTCGCGCTCGGCCTGCTCGGCCTGGCGCTTCTGCATCTCGCGGTCGTAGAGGCGGGAGCGCAGGATCTTCATCGCCATGGCGCGGTTCTTGATCTGGCTGCGCTCGTTCTGGCAGGAGACCACGATGCCGCTGGGGTGGTGGGTGATGCGCACCGCCGACTCGGTCTTGTTGACGTGCTGGCCGCCGGCGCCCGACGACCGGAAGGTGTCGATTCGCAGGTCCTTGTCCTCGATGTCGATCTTCACCTCGTCGTCGACCTCCGGGTAGACGTCGACGGAGGCGAAGGAGGTGTGGCGGCGGGCCTGGAAATCGAACGGGCTGATGCGCACCAGCCGGTGCACCCCCGCCTCGCCGCTCAGGTAACCGTAGGCGTAGGGGTTGCGCACCGCGAAGGTGGCGCTCTTGATCCCCGCCTCCTCTCCCTCCTGGCGGTCCAGCATCTCGACCTGGAAGCCGTCGCGCTCGGCCCAGCGCAGGTACATGCGCAGCAGCATCTCCGCCCAGTCCTGCGACTCGGTGCCGCCGGCGCCGGGGTGGATGGCGACGATGGCGTTCTTGTCGTCGTCCGGCCCGGAGAGCTTGAGCTCGAGATCGAGCCGGTCGAGATCGGACTGCAACCGGGTGAGGAAGCGCTCGAGATCGGCGTCGCCGGCGACCGCCTCCTCGTCGGAGGCGATCAGCTCGCGCCAGGCCGCGAGCTCCCCGGCGTCGGCGCGCAGCGTCTCGACGGTCTGCAGGCGCCGTTCGAGGCCGCGCCGCTCGCGCAGCAGGGAGGTCTTCTCGGGGCTCTGCGCGGTCGCCGCGCCGGCCGGTCCCTGGGCGGCGCCGCCCCAGAAACCGGGCGCCTCCATCAGGGCGTCGATCTCGGACAGCCGGCGCTCGAGGCCGGTCTCGTCAAAGATACCCCCGGAGCCTGGCGAGCTGGTCCGAAAGCTGATCGATGCGTTGCTGTGCGGTGCTCAGGGACATTGGTCTTGACTCCTCGATTTTCAGCCTTCGCGCCGGGGAAGTATAACTTCCCGAATCGGTGCTGGCACGGCGCGTGACCCGGACCTATTCAGGCCTACTCAAAGCATCTATCGGATCGCCCCCCGCATCCCCCCGACCCCCTTCCCACCCCTCCGGGGGGGAAGGGGGCGCCCCCACCCCCTCTTCGAAAGCGAATTTCGATCTAGCGGCGCCGTGTCAGGACGACCGCCGCCAGGGCGCCGACGGTGGCGGCGAGCGGCGGCAGCCATGGCCAGCGGGCGTAGGGGGTCAGCCCGTGCTCGCCGGCCACCAGCGCCCGCAGCACCCCCTCGCCGCCGACGCCCAGCTCGCCGCGCACCGAGCCGTCGGGCGCGATCACCGCCGAGACGCCGGTGATGGCGGCGCGCAGCAGCGGCCGGCGGTTCTCGGCGGCGCGGAAGCGGGCGGCGCGCAGATGCTGCCAGGGCGCCGCGGTGTCGCCGTACCAGCCGTCGTTGGTGACGCTCACCAGGATCGTGGCGCCCGCCCGGGTCAGCGCCGCGGTCTCCTCGGGAAAGACCACCTCGTAGCAGATCGCCGGCCCCAGCAGCTCGCCGCGCCAAGGGAGCAGGACCAGGCGCTCGGCGGGCAGGAACTGGCCGATGTTGCGCGCCACGGTCTTGGCGAAGAACAGCACCTTCTCGAACGGCACGTATTCGCCGAACGGCACCAGGTGCCGCTTGTCGTAGCGCATCGGCGCCGCGCTCGGCGCCAGCAGCCACGCCGAGTTGTAGGCGTGCTCGTCGCCGGCGCCCGCCGGCGTGTCGGAGTTGAACAGCACACCGCAGCCCCGGTCCACCATCGCCGCGAGGTCGCGGTCGAGCAGCTCGTCGCGCCGGTACTCGAAAGGCCAGCCGGCGCTCTCGGGCCAGATCACCAGGACCCCCGGCCGGCAGGCGGCGTACGACATGTCGGCCACCTTGTGATAGTCACGCATCGCCCGCGCCGGATCCCAGCCCGCCTGGTCGGCGACGTTGGGTTGCAATAGCGCCACCGGCAGGCCGGCGGTTGCCAGGCGCTCGTTCTCCGCCGCCGCCCGGCGCAGGCTCCAGCGGCCGGCGAGCGGCAGCAGCAGCAGCGGCACCACCAGGCCGGCGACGAGCGGCCGCCACGGCTGTGCCCGCCGGCGGGTCAGCCGGAGGGTGGCGGCGGCGACCGCCACCGCCACCAGCACCACCAGGAAGGAGATGCCGTAGGCGCCGAGGAACGCTGCCAGCGGCAGCGCGCCGGGCACCCCGATCCAGGCGTAGGCGGCCAGGTTCCAGGGGAAGCCGCCGAGGAAGTAGGTGCGCAGCCACTCGAGGGCCACCCACAGCGCAGGCAGGGCGAAGAGCGCCAGGCCGTAACGGTCGCCGGCGCTGAAGCGGCGCCACAGCGGCCCACCCAGCCAGCCGAAGGCGGCATGGAACAGGGCGAGGTAGGCGGCCAGGATGCTGGTCAACGTCACCGCCACCGGCAGCGAGAGGCCGCCGAACTCCCGCAGCGTCGGCACGATCCAGTAGAGCCCGGTCTCCCAGGCCGCGAAACCGTGGAGGAAGGCGAGCGAGGCGGCCCGCCGGTGCCCGAGGAGCAGCGGCAGCGGCGCCAGCGTCAGCCAGGCCCAGAGGCCGAGCGGCACGCGGCCGAAGCTCAGGCCCCAGAGCACGCCGCCGGCGGCGGCGAGCAGCAGCCACGGCAGGCGCGATCTCATCGCCGTGGCGTCGTGGCGGGGAGCGGCAGCGGGTTGGCGCGGCGGGCGCGCTGGCGACCGGCCGTCGGGATCACTTGGGCGTGATCCAGGTGTCGAGCTTGCGCTCCTTGCGGACCTTCTCCGCCACCGCCTCGGCGTCGGTCTTCGAGGCGAAGGGGCCGATCCGCACCCGGTACATGGTCTGGGCACCCTTGGCGATCGGCGACAGGAAGGCGGCGAAGCCGGCGTCGGCCAGGCCGTCGCGCACCCGGTCGGCCTGCTCCCGATCCGCGGTCGAGAAGACCTGGATCACCACCTCGCCACTCGCCGTGGCGCCCCCGCCACCCGCGGCGGACCCGGCGCCCGTGGCGGCCCCGGCGCCGGCCACCGGCCCGGCAGCGGCCGGCCGGGCGGCGCCGGACTGGCTGCCGCTGGTTGCCGCCGCCTTGGTGGCGCCCGTACCGGCGCTCGCGCCGGAGCGCCGGCCGCCCGGAGCCGGCGAGGCGGGCAGCGGCTCGCCTTCGCCGGCCGGCGTGTCGTCTGCCGGCGCGACGCCGCCGCCTGGGGCCGCCGCCGCCGCCCGCGCGGCGGGCGCCGCGCCGGGAGACGACGCGCCGGCTGCCGGATGGCCGGGTCTTCCCGTCGTACCGCCGCCGGTGGCCTGAGAGGTCGCAGGGGACACCGGCGCAGCTGCCTGTCGGCTCCGCTGCGCTTCGGCGGGCGACGGCGTCGCGGTGTCCGCCGAGCGGGTCGAGCCGGCCGCGGACGCGGGCTCCGTCGCCGCCGGCGTGCCCTTGGTGTCGGCGCCCGGGGCGCCCGAGCCTCCCGGGGCGCCCGGGTGGCGGTGCGAGTCGGCGAAGAACTTGAACTCCTGCAGCGCCTGCCCTTCCGGCTTGTCCTTGTCGGCCACCGGGTTGCCCATGGCGTCGACGCGGTCCGAGCCATGACCCGCATTGCCGCGCGCCAGCAGCGCCAGCCGTTCCTGCGTCCGCGCCGAGCTCTCGCGCCCGATCCAGACGCCGGAGAAGAACGCCGCCACCACGCAGGTCAGCAGGATCACGAACGCCACCACCACCTGCCGGTTGGTGAGCGCGATCTCGTAGTAGCTGGGCTCGTGAGCGCCGCCCACGTCGATGCCGCCGCGGTCGATATCCGTCGTCATCAGGAGTCTTTCCCCATGAAGGACCGCATCATCTCGATCGGCACCGGGAAGAGGATGGTCGAGTTCTTCTCCGCCGAGATCTCGGTCAGGGTCTGCAAGTAGCGCAGCTGCAAGGTCACCGGGTTGCGGGCAATCACCACCGCTGCTTCGCCCAGCTTCGCCGACGCCTCGAGCTCGCCTTCGGCGTGGATGATCTTGGCGCGCTTCTCGCGCTCGGCCTCGGCCTGGCGCGCCATGGCGCGCTGCATCTCCTGCGGCAGGTCGACCTGCTTGACCTCCACCATCGCCACCTTGATGCCCCAGGGGTCGGTGTGGGCGTCGATGATCTCCTGCAGGCGGCCGTTGAGCTTGTCGCGCTCCGACAGCAGCTCGTCGAGGTCTGCCTGGCCGAGCACCGAGCGCAGCGTGGTCTGCGCCAGCTGATTGGTGGCGTAAGGGTAGTTCTCGACCGAGATGATGGCCTTGATCGGATCGACCACCCGGTAGTAGAGCACCGCGTTGACCCGCACCGACACGTTGTCGCGGGTGATCACGTCCTGCGGCTGCACCTCGAAGGCGATGGTGCGGGTCGAGACCCTCACCATGCGCTCCATCGGCCAGAAGATGAACACCAGCCCGGGTCCGCGGGCATGGGAGGTGACGCGGCCCAGGAAGAAGGTGACCGCCCGCTCGTACTCCTGCAGGATGTTGATCCAGCGCGACAGCAGGATCACCGCGATCAGGACGATCACGAACAGACCGAATGGCGCCATCGGCAGCTCCCCTCCTCCCATGTCAGTTCTCCCTTAGGACACCGGATTTCCCGACGCGGTGTCGCGTCCGATGGGCAGCGGCGGTCATCGGGGAAGCGGCGGCGTCGGGGAGGACGATGTCTGACTACGTCCGACGACGTCTGACGATGCCTGCAACGGCCGCACCGCCAGCGTCATGTCCCGCACCGCGGTCACCTCGACCGGATCTCCCGCCGCCACCGGCAGCTCCGCCTCCGCATTCCAGAGCTCGCCGTGCACGAACACCTTGCCGAGCGGGCGCAGCTCCGAGCGGGCGACGCCGCGCTCGCGTACCAGACCCTCGGCGCCGGTCCGCACCTGCCGCCGGCGCACCTGCCAGGCCACCACCAGCAACGTGCACACCGCCGAAAGCGTCAACAGCGTCACCACCGTAATCCATTCCAGGCTCACTCGCAGCTCCGGCTCCGGGCTGCTGAACAGCAGCAGCGAGCCGATGATCAGCGCCACCGCCCCCGACAGCGCCAGCACGCCATGCGCACCCGCCTTGAGCTCGGCCACGAACAGCCCCACTCCCAGCAGGATCAGGGCGGCGCCGACGTAGTTGACGGCGAGCAGGGAGAGGCCGAAGAACGCCAGCAGCAGGGCGATGGCGCCGAACACTCCCGGCATCAGCGTGCCCGGGTGGGTGATCTCGAAGAACAGGCCGACGCCGCCCAGCATCAGCAGCATATAGGCGAGCTCGGGGTGGGCCAGGGCCGAGAGCAGTCGTTGCGCGCCGGTCATCTCGACCTCGGTCACGGCCGCGCCGGCGGTGTGCAGGACAACGGGCGCCGCGCCGCCGGTCCGCACCCGCCGGCCGTCGATCGCCCGCAGCAGCTCGGGCAGGCTGGGCGAGATGAGGTCGGCCAGGTGCGCCGCGACCGCTTCCCCGGCGCTGAACGAGCGGCTGGCGACCACCGCCTGCTCTGCCGTCGCCAGGTCGCGGCCGTTGCGTGCCGCCAGCGAGCGGATGGCCGCCGCCGCGTCCTGCTCGACCTTCTGGCCCAAGGTGCCGGTGATCGACTCGCCACCGGCGCCGACCGGATGTGCCGCGCCGGTGCGGGTGCCGGGGGCCATGGCCGCCACGTCGGCCGCCTCGAGCAGGAAGAACCCCGCGGAGGCGGCCTGTGCGCCGCTCGGCGCCACGTACACCACCACCGGCGTCCGCGCCGCCAGGATGTCCTCGGTCATCTGGTGCATCGAGGTGGCCAGCCCGCCGGGGGTGTCCAGTTCCACCACCACCGCCGCGGCCCCGGCCGCATCGGCCCGCGCCAGCACGCCGCGCAGGAACTCCGCCGCCACCGGCTGGATGATCGAAGCCAGCCGGGCGTGGATGACCACCGCCCCGGCCGCTCTCGCGCCGACGCCGACCGGGGAGGCTGGTCCCGCCGGCACCGCCGACGTCGTGGACGATGCGGATGCCGCCGGCGCCCCGGATGCCGCCCGGGAGACTGGAGCAGCAGGCCCGGTGGCCGCCAGGGTGCGCACGCCGGCGCTACCCGCCGCGAGCAAAGCCAGCGCCAGTGCCGCTTGCATGGCCATGGACCGCGAAGGCGGGGCGGGTGCCGCCGCCCGCGCCACTCCCACGGGACCGCCGTCACCGCCGCCCGCGGGGCGCGAACGCGGTCGGAAGGAGCGGTGCTGCGCGAATGGAACCATGGCGGCAACAGCGATTATAGCCCCTGCTGCCCCTGATACCGGGGTCAAGGCCGAGCTTCTTCAGAGAGCCCCGCCGCCTCGCAAGCGGCCCTGATTCGCCTACAAAGCCCTCGAGCTCCGGCCGGGTCGTACCCCAGGAAGGCGAGGATCGCCGTCCAGAAGCGAAGGTCGGGCGCCGCACGAGGGTATCTCGAGATAGTCAAAGCGCCACGCGCGATTGGCCAGGTGGTGAAGATGGGTGTCCTCGCTTGGTGTATCATGCTGGTGCTTCGTGGAGGTGCGCATGAGTCGCATGACCGTCACCATCGATGACGCCCTATTGGAGGAGGCGAAGGAGGTACTCGGGGCACAGACTCGTGCCGACGCAATCCGGACCGCATTGGAAGAAGCCGTGCGGCGCCGTCGTTTGGCTCAGGCTCTGCAACAGCGGGGGCGGTACCGACTCAACGGCGACGTCTCGGATCTGCGGCGCCTGCGGGAAGAGGGATGATCCTCGTGGATAGCTCGGCCCTGATCGAGTACTACCGGCGTGGAGGCTCACCCGCGGTCCAAGAAGCTGTGGCCGCGGCGATCGCCGAAGACGCGCTCGCATTCAATGGCATCATCTTCGTCGAGGTCGTCGGATTCGCGGCTGACGAACGAGAGCGGCAAGAGTTGCTGGGGAGCTTCGGTGCATTCCACCGGCTCGCGCTGGACACCGGCGACTTCGACCTTGCGGCGAGGATTGGCTTCGATCTCCGGCGGAAGGGACGGACCGTGCCCGCTACAGACCTGATTATTGCGGCCTGCGCGATCCGCACCGATGCCGAGCTGCTCCACGTTGACGATCATTTCGATGAAATCGCCAGCGTGAGCGCACTGACCTCCAGGAACCCCGCCAAGGCGGCTGGCTGACGTCGCGGCGGTCGGGCCTTGGCTACTCCAGGGGCATGCGTCGTCTGCGGCTCTTACAAGGCCAGCTGGCGATCGAAGTCGAGCTCGGACTCCCCACGTGCCGCCGCCGACACTCCCCGGGAAGCCCTTCGGCAAAGATGCGGTTGCCAAGACCCTCGTGGACATGCGGACATCTTGGGCTCTGCGAGAGATGCGAGATGAATGGGACTACCGGGCACCCCGCCCTGGTCTCTTGGCGGACATGAGCGTTCGGTATCCTTCAAAACAACTCAAGAGGGGGTCAAATAGGTATCTGAAGCAGTGCTTTGCGTTTATTGGGCCGTTGGCGGGAAAGAGAGTCGTGGAGGTCGGATCAGCCCGGCTCCTCACCGAGCGCGGCTACCGCACAAGGAACGGCGGCGAGGAGATCGCAAGCCGAGTCGCGGCCTCGGTGCCGATCCGCGCCAAGCTCGGCAAGCCCCTGGACGGGGCCGCACGGGTCACCTTCGAGCGGCGCGTCTCGCGGCTCTTGACCGCCGCGTAATCGCGTTCCCCTCTCCCTTTGATCGATCAGTTTCAACCCCAAGCGCATGCTTGGGGTCTTTTCATAAGGCTATTTGCTACAAGGAAAATCTCGGCGCCCTGGCCGCCGGAGTCTTCCAGTGGACCCGGAGGAAATCCCTCACCTCGGCGAGGGCTTCGAGGCGGATCGCCTGCCGCATCGCCGCATCCCGGAGTTCCGTCCACACGGCACGCATCTGCTCATGCCCCAGGCCGAAGAAGTCGAGCCGCTCAATCGCCTGGCGGCAGAGCGCCACCGCCCTTTCCGTAGCGCCCTGCCGGATATGGACACTGAAGAGGTAGAGGAGATCGAGAAACGCCTCGCGGTACGCCTCCTGATCGAAGCCGTCGGCGATCACGGCCTCGAAGAGCTGCACCGCCTCCCTGTAGTGGCCGAGATGTTCCAGGAGCCTGGCCGCATAGAAGTCGCTTCGTCGCCTGGCAGCCGGCGACGCGCCGGACCTTCGGAGCGGCTCCGCCTGATCGAAGATTTGGAGCGCCAGTGAGAGGGATCACGCTATTTGATGGCACCTTGGTCACGGTAATTGATGGTCGATGGCGGCAAGGAGGCCCGGCGCGTGAGCTTCGAGCCTTTGGCGGAGGGACTCGCGATAGCCGGCAGGCGGCGGGCTGGCGCGG